>NZ_CP080519.1:9892500-10240000 GCF_019468465.1 Amycolatopsis sp. DSM 110486
CTCGGTGGACGTGCGTGCCACCATGTCGACCTCACCGTCGTAGTTCGTCATCACTGCTCCTTTTGCATTTGTCGTCGAAGTAAAATCCGCAAATGGACTCGCCGGCCGAGGCCATCGAATCGCCACCAGGCGGCGCGCCCGGCCGACGTCGTTGGTCGGTGCGCACGGGGTCTGGTGCGGTGGTCCCGCCCCGGACCCCGTGCGGTCAGCGGGCGGCGCGCAGGGCGGCGGTGGCGGCGTGCCCGATGGCACGGGCGGTCGTCGTGTGGTCAGTCAGTACGTGGACGGTCGCCCCGCTGAGCGGTTTGTCGTTGGCGCTGGTGGTCAGCCACAGCGCGGCGCAGCCGGACTCTCGGAGCCGGTCGAGCTTCTTCTGGCCCTTGCGGCGGGGTTCATGCCGGTATTCGCCGTCGGACACGATGACCACCAGCCGTGCCGCGCCGGGGCGGGACAGGCCGAGGGCGCCGTCGAGGGCGTCCAGCGCCACGGGGATGTCCTCCCAGTTGTCGTTGGAGTAGAACTCGGTGACCTCGGCGGGCGGCCTGCCGGGGTGGGTCAGCGGGCGGACGTGGCGTCCGAAGATCACGCTGGCGGTCTGTGTGGGCACCCTGGTGTGGCGGGCGGCATTGGCCAGAATCCACGCCGCTGAGGCCACGTGTGCTCGCGCCCATCCCATTGATCCGGACACGTCGCACGCGATCCCGACCCGCAACGGCGGCACTATGACGGGGGTCCGGGTGACGCGGGTGAACGGTTCGGCGGTCACGACGGCCCCGGCGGCGCGCTGGGCTTCGGCGGCGCGCACCCCGCGCATCCGCAACCGTCCCGGGGGTACCTCCGAAGTGGACTTCGTCGCGACGCGTTCCCGGATTCCGGCGGTGTCCAGCGCCCGGGCCAAGACTCGTGCGGCGGTGCGCTCGTCCTGTTCGGGCGGCCGGGTTCCCGCCGTTTTCGTGCCTCCTCGGCGGGGGCCTCCGGCGGCGAAGACCAGCCGCGCGGACTTCCGTGCGGTCCGCTCTGCGGCGTCCTCGGCTGCCCTCTCGGCGGCGGCGACGGCGGCGGGGTCCTCGGGTGCCTTTTCCTGCGCAACGTTCGCGGCGACTTCGTTGAGGACGGAGGCGATCGCGTCGGCCAGAGGCGAAGGGTCGGCCGTGGGTCCATCGGGATCGGGGGTGCCGGAGGGGTCGGGGGGCGTGCCCGGTTCGGCGGGCGTGTTGGGGTCGGTGCCGAGGATCTCGCACCATCGGCGGCCGAGGTCGAGCATGGTCGTGGCGTCGTCGTCGGCGGTGCACAGCGCTTCCCGCCACACCGCCCGCAGCTTGTCCAGTACCTCCGCCCCGAGGACGTCCTCGACGACGCTGGCGACCTGGGCGACCTCTGCGCGGGTGAGCACGCCACCGTCCGCGCGGCCCAGTAGCAATGCGGCGGTGTGTGCGGCGTCCGCAGGAGTCAGCTGCGGGGCGGTGGCGGGGTCGGCGAACAGGTGTAAGTCGGCGGCGACGATGCCCTTCACACACGCCCGCAACCAGTGCCGGTCATCGGGTCGGCGCCGCACGTGCGCGGCCTCCATGCGGGGCTCTTCCAGCAGCATCGCAGCGGCGACCACGGCGGGCGGTGCGTCGTGCGGGGGTTCCCACGCGGTGTGTTTGGCGTGGCCGCATTCGTGGGTCAGGGCGCCCCACGCCGGGGCGTAGCTGGCACGATCGGACAGGTTGGCGGGGTCGATGGTCGCGGGGTCCACGCCGAGGTGGTTGCCGTCGACCTCGATCAGTGCGCGGGCGGGGTAGAAGCAGGCCGGGGCGCCGCCGCCCGCGCCGGGAGCGACGCTGACCAGCAGGTCGTCGCGGTCGGCGATGATCGGGACTTCGTCGGCCAGCGCCACGGACAGGGTCAGCCATTCCGGCCGCGCGGGGAACACGGCGGGTCCGGTGGCGGTCGGGTCGATGGTGATGTGGGTGGTCACGTCTGAGGTCCTTTCGCGGCGGTTGTGGGTCGATTTGGTGGGGTGTCAGGGTTTGGTGGTAATGCGTGCGCCGAGGGCAAGGGGCTCGACGGTGCGGCCGAAGGCATCACGCACGACGGCGGCGACGGTGGCGCGGTCCTCTTCGGGTGCGATGCCGACGAAGTTCCCGGCGGCGGCGTCCGCGCCCAGCACGGCGGCGATCTTCTTGAACGCCAACAGTTCGCGTAGTTGTGGCGCCCACCCGACCTCGCCCCGTTCCTGCCGGGTGGCGAGGTTGCGGGCTACGCGCACCGCTTTTTTGTCCACGCCCAGCTGGTCGGCGAGGTCGTAGTCGCTGGACACCTGAACCTGCACGGAGAACCGGGACGCCAGGGCATCGGTGAGCACCGCCCCATGTACGCCGGGGTTGTGACCGGCGACGACATAGAACCCGGGCGTGGCGTCGACGACCTCGCCGCCGTTGGCCTTGATCACGATCTGACGACGTCCGTCCATCGCGGGGTAGACCACGGCCAGCACGGTCGGCGGGATCAGAGTCGCGTCGTCAATGAATAGCGGCGCCCCGTCGCGCATCGCGCGGACCAACGGGCCGTGCACGAACACGAAGTCACCGTCTGGGGTTTTGGTGTAGTCGCCGACGAAGTCGGCTACCACGGTGTCGCCGTCCCCCTGAACCGTGATGCAGTCGGGAAACGCCGCTTCCACCACCGACGTCTTGCCCGTGCCCGGCGGCCCGTACAGCAGCGCCGCAACGCTGGCGTCCCGCAACCGCCGCAACGCGGTCACGTCCGGCACGCCGGACAGTAACCGGGGGTGGTAGTCCATGCCGTTGGGGCGCATAACGGGACCGGTCACCAGGTGCGCCGCGCTGGTGGTGGTGACGCCCGTGCCAGTCGATCCGGGCGCGGTCGCTGCTGCGGCACCCGGCGCGCCCGTCGGCGGCCGTGACGGTGTCGCGCGGGATTTACGGGACGCGTGGGGTGCGCGGGGCGACCCCGGGGCGATCACAGACGCGGCGACGGCCGCCGTGGTTGCGGTCGCCCGGTACATCAGCGGCGTGGCGGCGGCGATCGCAGCTTCCCCCCGGTCCGCGAGTGCCTTGCACGCGTTGCCAACCGCCCCGGATGACCGGCGCAGGACGTTCGCGATCTCACGCGGTTTCAGTTCGGTGTGTGCGTTGTCGGCCAGGACTTTGGCGACCATGGCGCGCAATTCACCGTTGCGCAGTCGGGTTGTTGCGCTGCCCGCCGGTGCAGCGGGCGCGGTGACGGATGATGAAGCGGGCGGCGTGGGCGTGGTCATCCTGTGCGTTCCTTTCGGCCGTGTCCGGTGTGCGGTGGCGGGTCGGGTCATTGGTGTTGCATCGTGTGAGCGGGCCGGTGCGAACGTTCACGCGTCGCGGTCGGGAAGGAAGGGGAAGTTCCTAAGCCGCCCGATGATCGCCGTCCGTGCCCGCTTCGGCGTCTTGGCGTGGTCCTGCAGCCAAAAGCAGCTACAAAACGCGGTGGCAGTCCCGTCGGGGTTGGTGATGGTGTCGGAGTAGCACATGGTTTCCCCGTTCCGTGATGCGTTTTCGGGATGACCTGTCGCGCAGCCCGATTCAGAGGCGGTGGCTATTTGTTTTCCGGCCCGGTGACACATCAAACGTAACTCGACCCCGGGCGGTGCACAACAGTTTTCCGCGACCAATTCGGGGGATTTTTTCGAATGTGGATATCGATTTCCATTCTGTTTACGCAGGTCAGGATGGATCAGCTTCGCTCGACGCGGGCGGGCCGGCCTCGAACAGGAATACATAGAAACAATTGTTTGAAATAGGAATATGACGCCATGAGGAGGAGTCAGGGAAGGTGATTTGAGTGCCGTGGTGATGACCACCGAGCGACCGCCACCCCCCTGCTGCGGCGACGCCGGGGTCAGATGTGTTCTCCTGCTTGGTGTCAGGCGAGTCTGGGACACCGTTGGATCCCCGATCGTGCACGGTGACCTGCAGAAACGTCGCGGATGGGTGGATCCGCCTTAGGCGGTCGCTGGAGCGGGTACCGGGCCGGTAGGGGTGCCGGAACCCGCGTTGGCGCCTGGTCCTCGGGGCGGCGGGTCGGCCGAATTTGCCTGCGAGGGCTGGCCACGGGAGCGAGTTCGACCTAGGGCGAATGGCACAGCGTCGGGGCGCGATACGCAGCGAGCCCGACGTGACACATTGATGAGGACGAGTCCCTGACGTGCACAGAGAAATGGGGAACGTCGTCGTCGACGGCGAAAATCGAATGGAGATGGTGCCACAGTTTTCTTTTTCTTCACGGTCGACGGACGCTCGCGTATTGACGCTAGCATCGTCTCGCCGCGAACAGCGGGACGATATCGAGGCATTTTGGTGTTTCTCGAAAATGCCTCAATCGAGTCGGTCGAGTTCAGCCGGATACTTCTCGGCAAGAGACGGAAGGGAGTGTCCTGCCCGTTCAGGCACAGTGGGGCGGTTCGGTCGTATCCGTGAGCGGGAGTCCCTGGGCGTGGTCGCGCAGCCGGCGTGCGAGATCGATGGTGTCCGCGGTCGGTGCTGTGTCCACTTCGGTCAGCCGGGTCTCGAGCAGGCTGAGGGTGCGGGAGATGGCGTCGTGGCGACCGAGTGTGTGTTGCAGGCGCATGATGTCGCGGTAGAGCAGTTCATTGTGGGGGTCGAATGCACGCGCCGTCTCGAGCAGGTCAAGGGTGTAGTCGGGGTCGTCCGCGACGCGAGCGCGCGCGAGTGCGGCGACGGCGTCAAGTGCGTCGCGACGGGTGGCTTCGCGGGCGGAGACGAGCCATTCACTGTCGAGCCCGTCGGCCAGCGTGCCACCGTAGCCGGCGACGACCATCTCGCAGGAGTGGGTGCGGTCGACTGGTGCGGTCGCGGTGCGGCGGCGAGTGACGGCGGTGGCGAAGCGCCAGTAGTCGACCTTCACGAGGTCGGGGTCGAGCCTGTAGCGCCCGTGCTCGATCAGCACCAGGTTGCCGATGGCGCCGTCCGTGGCGGTCGCCAGCGCCCGGCGGATGCGGGAGAGCACGGTGCGCAGGACGCTGGCCGGGTTGCGAGGTGGGTCGTCAGGCCAGAGGGCGTCGACGATCGCGTCGCGAGCGACGCCGGCGGGGTGCACCGCGAGGAACACGACCAACTCCAGCAGCCGCGCGGAGAGGGCGCTGGTGAGGTCGGTGGTCGCCTCGGGGTGCTCGGTGCCGGTCCGCCAGCGCAACGTCGGGGCCCCGAACACGGTCAGCTCGATCGAGGCGTCGGACACCGTCGCGTCGGGGATGGTCGGGGGCACGGGAGACGAAGGCGACGCGGGGCTGGTCGGCGAGTGGGAGTCGTGCGAGCCGGCGGTGGTTTCCAGACCATTGGAAGCTTCGGCGGGTTCGGGTGTCATGGCCGGTGCTGCGGGCGCGCGCGGGCTGGTGTTCGGGGGAGGGTCGGCCGGTTCGGTGGCGGTGCGGCGCTGGACCGCGTGCAGGAAGGAAAGCAGGTCGCGGGCGGCTGTGTCGGGCAGGGTGAAGGCTCGGGTGCCGCGCAGCGACTCGCCCGGGCCGGGATCGGTGGCGGAGATGATGCCCGCGGCGGTGACGTAGGCGGTCACGCCGGGGCGCCACTGGCCCAGCAGCACGGCGGTCATTCCGGCGGTGCCGTGATTGTCCAGCAGCTGCTGCAGGCGCGCTTGGCGGCTCGCCTCCTGCGGCGGTGTCGCGATCAGCATGCGGGGCCGGTGTAGCTCGGCGGGGTCGGTGTCGAGCCGGGTCAGAGCCGCCTCGAGGTCGGTCGTGACGGTGATAGCCCGGGGCAGGCTCGTGGCGGGTATCGGCAGGCCAGCCACGCGAGTCAGGTCGGCGGCGGGGAGCAGAACCTCCGGCGCGGCGTCCCCGGCGGGCGCCGGCGCGGTGAGGAGAGTGAGCAGCAACGCTCGGGCCGCGGCATAGGCGCCGGGCCCGACGAGTCCGAGCCCGTGCACCTGGGCCAGGTCGAGCGCGATCTGCATTCCGCCGCCGAATCCGGCAGCCCCCGTCTCGCCGCTCGTTCGCGCGCCAGATGCGGCGACGGCAAGGTCGACTGCCGAGGGCACTCTCGTCGGGCCGGCTCCTGCGCTCGCGCCGACCACCCGTCGAGCTCCGGTCGTGAGCACCTGCGCGGCGCCGCTCCCCTGGCCCCCCGTCAGCTCCGATCCGGCGACGGACTCGTTGTCGCCACAGTGCGGCTCAGCCGGGGGACGTGTGTCCAGGGCAGGATCAATGTCGTCGTCGCCGGGGTCCGCTGGGTCGGTGACCTCGAGGTCGTTGTCGCGCTGGGCGCGCAGGTGGGCCTGGCGCAGCCGGTAGACGATCGGAGCGGCCGGAAGGTCGTCGCCGCGGTGACCGCTGCCGGGCTGGTAGCGCGCGTGGCGCCGCCGGCGGGCGAGCAGCAGCAGCGCACTCACTGCGGTCGCCAGCCCGAGCCCGATGAACACCTCGCCCTCGCCCCAGGTCACCGCTCCCCCGCTGTGCTCGGTGCGCGCGATCTCCGGGCCCGGCGCGGCGTCCGAGGCGGGCGGCGCGACGGCCTGCGGGGATGGCCCCGTCTCCGGGCTCGGGAGGGTCGGTGCGAGGTGGTGCGGAGCGGCGGGTTGAGCAGGAGCGACCGGGCTGGGGGTCGGCTCGGCGGCGGGCAGGCGAAGAAGGTCACCCGGGTGGAGCAGGTTGGGGTTGCGCAGAATTCGTCCGTCGGGTTGTGTGCTGCCGCGGTTGAGCGCCCAGATCTCCGGCCATCGGTCGCCGTCACCGAGGCAGCGCTGCGCGACGCGCCACAGCGAGTCGTGGACCCCGTTGCCCGGCTCGCGCACGCGTTCAGCACCAGGACCCGCGGGTTGCGCCGGCCGTGTTGCCTCGGTGTCTGCAGCGGTGGCGCGGTCGACCGCCGCAGCGGCGGACGTGGCGTAGCTCTGAAGATGTCCGGGCGAGGGTGTGCTGGCGGGTGCCGCGTTGGCCGTGCGGCCGAGCAGCGCGACCAGCAGGGTGCCGACCAGCGCGGCAGCGACGCGGCGCACGGGCCCGCTGTCCTGCGGCCGGCGCGCGCCACGCACCACGTCCACCGCGCACGCGGCGACGTCGAGGATGAACACCGTCCACAGCAGCCACGCCACGCAGGCGAGCGCGTTGAGCAGGAAGGTGCTCGACATCGGTGTCCGCAGCAGCGCTTCGAGCTCGTCGAGGCTCGGCACGTGATCGGGCAACGGCCACCCGACGCCGTAGATCAGCACCAGCGGAAGCCCCGCCAGTAGAGCCACGAGCAATGCGGTCGCAAGCAGGCCGCGCACCGTCCAACCCAAGAACCGGACGGTGCTCGCGGCACGGTGACCAGGAGCGAGCATCAGCTGGGTTCCGCGCCTGCGGCAACAGGATCCGCTGAGCTGAGCTGCGGCGGCTGTGCGGCGGTTGGCAGGCCGTTCGTCTTCGGGTCGGTGCGCTTGCGTTTGCGGCCGCGGACGGGCTTGGCGGCCTGGCCGTGCCACCGGGCGAGGTCGGCTGCGGGGATGTCGGTGATCTGGGCCAGCTCGGCAACGTCGATCACGTCCGCGGCTGAGGTGAGGGTGGCGCCGAGCTCTCGTTCGAGCTCGGCGAGCTGGCCGGCGAGGTCGCTGTGGCGGCGGGCCAGCTCGCCGATCATGTTGGCTGCCTCGGCCCGACGGGCGCTGCGCGCGGAGTCGGTCTCCTCGATGCGACGGGCGATCTCCTGTTCGGAGGTGACCATGCCGGTTCTCCCTTCGTTCAGTGGACTACTCGTGGTGTAGGTCAGGGCTCGATGGCGGTCACGCCGCGTTGGGGGTGGGCGGTGCCGCGGCCGTGCGTGCGGATGTCGCGCACGCCGACTAACGACATCAGCTGAGTTCGGTAGGTGGCGGTGACCTCAACGGTCACGGTGTCGTCGCCGACCTCGACGCTCCCGGTGGCGCCGACGCCGGCGAGGTAGGCCTGGGCGAGCTGGTGCGCACGGGCAGGGTCGAGGCGGACCTGACCGGTGGTGCGGTAGGCGGTGAGGTCGAGGGCTTGGGCGCCGGCGCGGGCGGCGGACTCGGCTTGCCCGCCGGCGCGGACCTTGCCGGCCAGCGCGAGGCCGCCGTCCAAGCTCAGGCCGGCCAGGGCGAGCAGCGCGACAAGCAGGACGACCACCAGGACGGTCACCTGGCCGCGTTCGGCGCGCCACCAGCAACCCCATCCGCCCTCGGACTGGCGGGTCATGGTGTGGCTCCGGTGGATTGGGAGCGGAAGGTGTCGACGACTTCGCTGGCGGTGGAGATAAGCGTCCTCGTGGAGGGGACGCCGAGGAGCGCGGCTTGGCCAAAGTCGACACTGCAGCGCACGGTAGCCGTGACGCTGCTAGCCGGGGCGAGGGTGCCAGTCAGGGATGTGGTGATTTCGCGGCACACGATCCCCGCCTCGGCGAGTGCGTGGCTGGCGGTGTCGGCCGCCGCGGTGGTGGCGGCCGCGATGGTGCGTTGCAAGGTGGCGGCGCGGGCGGCCTGGTGGGCGGCGTCGTCCAGCCGCAGCCGCGCGTCAACCCCTCGGTGAACCACCACGGCGACGAACACCAGCAGCATCACCAAGAACGGGGCCAAGATCACCGTCTCGACGGTCACCGACCCCTGCTCATCGGCCCACCACCGCCGCAGCCGCCAGACGGCAGGGACCAGGCGGCTCATGGTGATCCCCCGTTGTCATCCGCACCTCCGGTGGCGCGCCGAGAGGTGACGCCGCCGGCGTGTGGCCAGGTGGAGCGCGGCCGCTCCCACGGAAAGCTGCCGGCGCCGGTGACGTCGCGGGCGGCGGTGATGTAGGCGAACACGCGTTGCGGGAGTTCTTCGGCGACCTCGGCCAGCTGGTGCAGAAGGTGGCTTCCGGGCAGTTCAGCGAGAGCCTGGTCGGTGCGCGTGGTCAGCTCGGCGGACCGGGCTTTGGCCTCCCACGCGCGGGTCAGCACCAGGCAGCCGTGCAGGTGACGGGCCACCTGGTCCAGGCCGTCATCGATGACGGCGACGGCCTCGCGTGCCGCGGCGACGAGCGCGCCGGTGTCGGTGTCGGGCTCGGCGGTGAGTTCGGCGGCGAGGCTGCGGGCAGCGCGGATGCGGTCCAAGCAGGCCAGGGTCTGCCACACGAGGTGATGCACCTCGGCGCAGAGCTGCGGGTCGAGCCAGACGCGCGCCGTGGTGCGGTGCAACTCGTCCACGCCGGCGATCAGATTCCGCACGAGCAGGTGGCTGTCGGGGCCGAGGTCGGCGAAGTCCCTGCTGCGGAAGAAGAATTCGCCGCGGACGCGGTCAAGACGGCACGGCCGGGCCGGCGGATGGCGGTGGTCGGTGGGCATGCGCAGGAACCGGCCGACCCCGACGGCCAGGACGACCCCGGCACCCACAGCGGTGAGCACGCTCAAGTTCGCGATGACCTCGGCCCATCCGGGCGGCGCATGGATCACGTCCGGCGCGGCAGCTCCGACAAGTCCGATGAGGAGGGTCTGCGGCAGCAACAAGGCACGAAGGCGTTCACGGTGCCATCGGCGACGTGGTGTCTGCGGGTTGAGCAGCAGCGTATCGGGTCCGTCCTGGAAGGTTCCGGTGCGCACCGGCGTGGTGGTGATTCGTGTGGTCATGGCATCTTCCGTTCGCGTGCCGTGCCGCTTGTGTGGCTGCGGCGTGAAGAGTCAGTGGGCTCCCGGGATGTCGGGGACGAAGCGTTCGACCACGCCGGCGGCTTCGGCGTGGACGTGCAGGTGCAGGCCGGGCACGACCGCGGCGGCCTCGCCCTGGACGACGACCGACACAGCCGTCGGTCCGCGGGACACGGTCAGCTGCGGGTTCTGCAGCGGTCCGTGGGCGAGGTCGTCGAGCAGTTGTTGCCCGGCCGTGCGCCCGGTGTCGGCGGTGCCATCCTGGGTGCGCGCGGCGGCGAGGGCTTGGGCAGTGGCGGCCTGGGCGACGTGAGTGGCGTGGGACCACAGCGCGAACTGGATGATCGCCATCAGAGCCAGGAACAGCACCGGGATGACGATGACCAGCTCGGCGGTGACCTCGCCGCGGTCACCCCGCAGCGCGCGCTCGAGGCGCGCAGTCACCGTGGGCGGTGACGCGGTCAGCTGCCAAGGTCGATCGAATTCGCTTTCGCGGTCAGCTTGGCCACGATGATCGCGACAATGGCGATCGCGGCGAGGGCCAGCAATGCGGTGACGATGACGGTGGTGGTGATCTCCCCGCGCTCCGGCTCGGCCCGCAACACCGTGATGCGTGCGCAGAGGACTGTCCACAGGGTGTGCATGTGGCTCCACATCAAACTTCCTTCGTTGTCGCGATGCCTTTTGTCCCAACAAGATGGCGCCGTCACAGCTAGAGTCCATTGAGGACTTGGAGTACTGCTGGGTAGGCAATGAAGGTCAAGAAACCGAGGAACAGCAGAGCCACGGGCAGGGCCATGCGTTCGGTGGCGGCTTGGGCCTCGGCTTCGGAGTCGGTGAGCTGGTGGGTGCGCAGGGCCCGCGCTTTCGCGGCGAGCGACGCGCGGATACGGGCGCCTTCGGTGCCGGCCAGCGCGAGCGAGGCGGCGAGCTCGGCCAGCTCGGTGATGTCGAGTTCTTCGCCGAGCTGGCGCAGGCCGGCCCAGGGGGTGGTGCGGGTGAGCTGGGCGGCATGCAGGGCGTGGCGGACCTTGCCGAACGCAGGTCCGTGGCCGACGGTGACGGCGTCGATCAACGCAGCCTCGACACCGGCGCCGCCGGCGAGGGTGATCCACACCAGGTCGAGGAACGCCGAGAGCGCAGCACGAAACTCGCGCCGGCTGCGAGCCGCCCTCGCCCGGACATCGAGGTCGGGCAGGAGGAAGCCCAGCGCGGCCAGGACGATCCCTCCCGCCAGCGACACCTCGGTGCTCAGCGCCGTCCCGGCCGCGGCGAGCAGGGCCTGCAGCAGCCCCGGCGCCAGGAGCCCGGCGAGGGCGAGGAGGCCTTTGACGGCGAGGTGGGTGTCGGCGCCGCGGCCGACGATCCGCAGGTCGGTCTCGATCGCAGCGCCGGGCAGGCCCAGGGCGCGCAGCGCCGGCACGACCAACCGACCCCACCGTCGGACCCACGCAGCGTCACGGGTCGTCGTGATCGGCTCCGCGGAT
Source organism: Amycolatopsis sp. DSM 110486 (assembly GCF_019468465.1). Lineage (NCBI taxonomy): Bacteria > Bacillati > Actinomycetota > Actinomycetes > Pseudonocardiales > Pseudonocardiaceae > Amycolatopsis > Amycolatopsis sp. DSM 110486. Next base: position 9,903,611 of record NZ_CP080519.1, read on the forward strand.
GGTGGTGCGAGCGCGGCGAGACGTTCGCCCAACGCAGGGTGGGGCGGCAGGACCCAGGCCAGCAGCAGCCAGAAACCGCCACCTGTGCCGACGCCGAGCAGGAGCGCGGGAATCATCGGCGGTCACCCCCGTCCGGCCGTTCCTCGGCCACGCTCGGGATCGGTGTTTCCAGGGTGAGCGGGCGATTCTGGCCCGTGCTGGTGGCGATTTGCGTGAGCCAGGCGAACCCGGTCGCGAACACGGCGCCGATGAGCAGGAGGACAAGCTGGCCGCCGGCCGTGTTGTAGACGTCGAGGTAGGCGCGGTCGAACACCACGACGCCGCCGGCGAAGACCAGCGTGGTGGCGACGACCACGCGGACCGAGGTGCGGATGCGGGCGCGGCCGGACTCGATCCGCATCCACGTCGCCGCCTGCTCGCGCGCGGTGGTCGCGAGCGAGCTGAGCAGGTCGGTGAGCTGGTGGGCCTGCCGCTCGGCGGCCAGCACCAGGGCGGCGAGGACGAGGTCGGCCATCGGATGGTCCAGTTCCCCGGCCAGCTGCCGCAGTGCCGGCGCCAGACGCTGCCCGCTGGACAACCTGGCGGCGAGGCTGGTGATCTCGGGGCGGATCGGGGGCGGGGCGAGGCGGGCGGTTTCGAGGATGGCTTGCTCGAGCCCCGCGGCGGCGGACAGGACGTCGCGCAGCATCTCCGTCCACCCGGCGATCGCCTCGATCCGCGCCATCCGGCGCGCGAGCACGCGGTCGGGGCCGACGAGCCGAGGGAGGAACCAGACCGCCGCCGCGGCCAGCACCACGCCGACCATCCAGCCGGTCACGGCTGCGGCCACGATGCCCGCGCCCAGCGCCACGGCCAGGCGCAGCAACACCCGTCGATCCCGCAACCGGCGTGCGAGCGCCCGGATACGGCCGACCTTGAGGCTCGTGGGCGTGTCACGACGTGGGACGGAGAGGATGAGCAGCACGCCGCCGGCGGCGCCCGCACCGAGACCTGCGGCGATGACGGTGGTGGGGTTGATCGTCATGACGTCCACCACCCCTCAGGCTGGGTGAGCAGGGCCGGGTCGAAGCCGGCGGCGACGAGGTCATCGAGCGTGTCGGCGCGCAGCGCGCCCGCCACGGGCACGGCGCGGCGGTCGGGTCCGCGGCGGTAGATCTCGTTGGAGATCACCGCCGGGCCGTCGGCGTCGATGACCTCGCGGATCGAGGCGATCACCCGGGTGGTGCGGTCGGCGGCGCGGTCGAGGTGGACCACGAAATGCACCGCGCTCGCCACCAGCAGTGCGGTCGCCTCCAGCGACAGTCGTTCCGGGCCCTGGGCGGCGTAGGAGGCCAGCCGGGTGAAGGCGATCTTCGAGCTGGACGCGTGCAACGTGGCCATGGAGCCGTCGTTGCCTTGGGACATCGCGTTGCACATCGGGATGACCTCGGGCCCCCGGATCTCGCCGACGATCACGCGGTCCGGGCTCATGCGCAGGCCCCAGCGGACCAGCTCGGCCTGATCGATCGCGCCCTCGCCCTCGACGTTCGCCTCCCGGGCCTGCAGCGCGATGACGTCGGCGTGCAATCGGGGATCGCGGTCCAGCCCGAGTTCGAAGGCGTCCTCGATGGTGACGATCCGCTCCGCCGGGTCCATCTCCGAGCCCAGCGCACGCAGCAGAGTGGTCTTGCCCGCGCTCGTGCCGCCGGTGATCAGCACGTTCTTCCGCGCCCGCACCAACGCGCGTAAGAACCGCTCCAGCCCGGCGTCGATTGTGCCGCGGCGGCGCAGCTGCGCCAGCGACGTGGTCAGGTAGCCGTGCCGGCGGATCGTGCATGCCGTCACTCCGGCCGCCGTCAGACCCAGCACAGCGAAGAGGCGTTCCCCGCCGGGCAACTGCAGGTTCAGCGCGGGCGAGCCACGGTCGAAGCGCCGCTCCTCCGAGGACGCGCGCGCCGCGAGCGTGCGGATCTGCTCGGTGAACTCCTCATTCGATCCTGCAACCGGTGAGGCCTGGGTACGGCGGCCGTCGGTGTGCTGGAGAAACACCCGGTCGAAGCGGTTGACCACGATGGTCTCGACCGTCGGATCGGCCAGCAACGGCTGCAACCCGCCCAGGCCGAACACCTCATCCAACACCTGCTCGACCAGACCCTGCTCGGTCGCGGCAGTCGGTAGCGCGCGGCCGGCGAGCAGCTCGGCTTCGCTGTGCGCGACCATTTCAGCCTCGAGCACCTCGCGGCCGATCTCCCGCCGCCGCGCCGAGCTCACCGGGGCGCCGTTGGCAGTCTCGCCCTCGATGCGCGCTGGGAGGTTCGCGGTCAGTGCGGTCCGCAGTCGTGTCCGCAGGCGCTGCTCGGCGCCGCTCTCAGCTGGCTGTGCGCTGACGCGGGCCGGGTCGATGGCGGTCATGCCGGATCCGTTCCGACAAGCCGAAGGTGATGACCGTTGTTCTCCAGCGTGGTTGGCCAGGCTGGCGGCGTCGGCACCGGGCGGAGTCGGTCCAGCGGCGGTTCACGCAGCTGAACCACCTCCCCGCCGGGCAGACGGACCTGCTGCGCCGGCACCCCCGGCACGCCCACCGCCGCGACGGCCGGCGACCGTGGCGCCGCCGTCGCAGCCAAAACACGGGCAAGCGCGGTGACCGACTGCTCGAACCCACCGGAGCCGCGTCGGCGGACGCGGGAAGTTCGCCGGCCGCTGAACGCGGCGGCACCGACCGGGTCATCCGGGATACGCCCGATCGCCGACACGCCAAGCTCGCGCTCAACCTCCGCGGTCGCGTAGCCCTGGCCGGTCAGCAACAGCCCGGGCCGCGCCGTCCAGCCGGCCAGTTCCGGCAGCCGCGCCGCGGCATGAGCGAGGTCCTCGACACGAGTCCGGCACATCAGAATCAGGGCGTCTGCCCGACGGGCGATCGCCTCGGCCGGCGAGCCGCGGTCAACCCGGCCGCAATCGGCCAGCACCACCACGCCCGGAACCCGCGCGAGCACGTGCAGCACCGGGCCGGTGTGCGCGGTGACCATCGTGTGCAACGCAGCGCGCGCATGCGGCCCGCCGGGCGGGGCGACCAGCACCCGCGGTCCGGCCGGCAGGGGCTGGGTGTGCTCCCACACCGCCGCCGGGTCCTGCACGCGACGCACGACCGCCGCCAAGCTCACCAACCCCGGCGCGGTCGGCAGCCCGAACCGCAGCGCGAGGTCGCCACCGGACGGGTCGACCTCAGCAACCAGCCGGCAGGTGGCCTCTGGGTGCGGCCACCGCGCGGCCAAGCCCATGGCCAGCGTGGTCACGCCGGGCGAACCCTTCACCGAACACAACGCGATCAGCATCAGCGACCACCACCCGCAGGCTGAAGCACCAACGCCAACTGCGCGGCCGAGGCCTGCGCCAGCTGCGCCGCGCTCGCAGTGTCGAGCTCAAGCGACACCACGCAGCTCGAATCCGCGCCCGCAGGCGCGACACCGAGAATGGTCGCCAACCACGATGTGCCCGGCGCCGTTGCCTGGTCCCCGGCGCCTGGCGTTCCGGCCGCCGTGACGACCACCGCGACCGCGGCACCAGCCGCGAGCTCCGGCGGGAACTGGCCCGGCTCCAGCCCAACCGCCACCACAGCACGCCCCACAGGAATCGCCGCAGCGCCGACGGCGTCCGGAGTCAGCAGCGCGCCGGAGCCGAGGCTGGTTGCCATCGGGCGACCCACGACGCTGGACGCCTGACCCGCGGGGATGACCATGACCCCCGCCGCGGGCGAGACGTCGACGCTACGCAAGTCCGTCGGCACCAGCACGTGCCCCAGCGCCACCGGACGCGCCACAGCCAGCACTGGCTCGCGGTGGGCGTTGTTGCCGGCCCACCACAGCGACCCGCCGACGCACACCACGACCAGCAGCACCCCGGCCACCAGGTGCGGCAGTCGCCGCCGGCCGCGTCGAGCCGCCGGAACTCGGCGCGATCCCGACGAGTCAAGCCACGACACCGTTCGGAGCTCGTTCGACGACGAGCGCCCCCGGGTGGGGGTATCCGTGCTGGTCATGATGCAACCTCCAGGCATAGATCACCTGCACCACGAATTCGCGAAAACGCAGTCAGGAGGGGAAAAGAACGACTATTCGATTGAGAACTCTCCGGCCCTAGCCGGTTCCCAGCGCTTGAGCTTCAGCGACTCGCAACGCCGCCGACGCGCTGGTCGTCAGGTCCGGGAATGTCCCCGACGCCCCCGCACCGGCCCACGCGATCCGCCACGAAACCGTGGCAGTCACCCGAAATTGTTCCCCCGGAGCTCCCGCCGAGGACCGCTGGTACGTGTGACCGCAGTCCGGCGACGCCGCCCTCGGATCACCTCTACTAGTGAATGGCGTGCCCGGCCCGGTGCACGTCACCGTGCTGCCGTCGCCCATCGACCACACCACCGACACCGGCGTCGCTGTCGCGGTCACCGAGACCGCCGGCACCGCCGCAGTCGCCGTCCTCGACAACCACCCATCCCGATCGAGCCACAACCACGTTGGCAACCGCACCAACTGCGTCCCCGCCGGACTCGATGCGATCAGCGGACTCGGCAACCGCAGCTGCGCCCGCGCCTGCGCCGCCAGCTCCTCCGGCGACGGCACCGGCGCCGCACCTGGGGCTTGCCCATCCGGAATCCACACTGGCGCGCGGAACAACGCGTCCCGTGCCCCAGTGCCCGAGCAGCGATAGACGTACCACGCGCCGCCCCCGTTCTCGGCCTGCGCTGATACCACGTGGCCCTGTTCAGCCGAGCGCAACGACACAAGACTCACGCCGCCCGCGCCCGAGCTGTAGCTAGCGGTCTTCACGCCCGACGGAAGTTGATAGTCGCTGCGCACGTACGAGCACCGCGCGCGATCGTCTTGCCCGACCTTGGTGTCGCCTGGCGGTGCCGAAAGCGCTGGTCCTTCGGGTTCATGCGGCGACCTCGGTGCACCTGGCCCCGGCGCTGGAGAAACATCGCGTCCGCCTTGCCCTGCACCGAGTGCACAACCCGCGTAGGCCGCCTGACCACAATCGACGTCTCCGAACCAGTCGCCCGCAAACGCAGGCCCCACGCACGCGAGCATTGCGGAGCAGGTCAACATCGCCGCTGTAGCAGCTCGCTCGACGCTCAGCATGATCCGGTTCCCGCTACCGCGAACCGAGTCACCCGCCAGGATCCGTCGATGCCCAGTTTGACCTCGGCGTTGATCAGGTGCTTGCCGCCGGGCTCACTGTCGGCTGGCTTGCCCGTGTCGGTCCGGTACTTCAACCAGCCGCTCGCGTCTGAGCAGTCACGGATCATGACGGTCTTCGGTGCGCTCTGCGAATCCACAGACTGAACAACCGGCACACCGACAGGATGCCCCTTGGTGATCAGGCGGTTCGCGTGGTCGGCGTACATCTGGCGCGACAGCACCGAAAGCGCGTCGCCCGTCGTGTGATCAGCCAATCGCGACGACTGCCAGTCAGACGTCGCCGCCACCGCCGCGACATCGTCCCACATCGCCAAGTACGCCGTGGTGGCGTTTTGCGCCGCGGCTTCTGCAGGAGACGTAGTTGCGCGGCTCGGGGTCGACGCTGGCACGCTTGGCCTGGCGGAAGCGGGAGCTGAGGCTCCACCAGAACCGCACGCGGTCGCACCCAGGCCGATCCCGATCACCGTGACCAGCGCGGCCGTGCGCATGCCCTTGCTCGAAAGACGCGTCATCGCTGGCCCCCAGGTCGCTGGTATCCGTTGCCCGCACGTGCACGCGTTCCCCGGATGGAACACGTCGGGCTTGGCATTCGTGCAAGGTCGACTTTCCCGTTTTGAGGTCGGCACTCGTGAACTCGTCGGTGAAGTTCACCCGATGGGCTGGGCACGACCATGTGCGAAGCGCGAACGGCGGTTGTTGTGTACATCTTGATCAAGTGAGAACCGAGGTCACCGTGCAGTTCGCGCAAATCCGTGGGTGGTCGACGCTGGGCGCCGTCGTCGTTGGTCTCGTACTGGGGGCAGCAGGAAGCCTGCTCACACGCCGGTTCGTACCGCCCGGCCACGTTGCCGCCAGGTCGTGGTGGCTGGGGGCACTGATCACGGCTGTTGTGCTGGGACTCGTGGCCTGGCGCGTTCGCGCCGGCGGCGAACCCGTGGTCGACGGATACGTGGCGGTGCTGGCGGTCCCGCTCGCAGTCATCGACTCGTGCGAGCATCGGTTGCCACGCGCGCTGTTGTGGCCACAGCTGGGCGGCGCTCTGCTCGGGTTCTCGATCTTGTGTGTCGTACGGAACGACTCCGCGCCTGGTGTCCGCGCCGTCGCTGCACTCGCAGCGGCCGCTGGCCTGTTTCTCGTCCTGGCCCTCGTGACTGCCGGAGAAGTGGGAGCCGGGGACATCAGCGCAGCTGCGGTGGTCGGGCTGGTGACGGGATGGCTCGGATGGCCGTTCGTCGGCGGTGCTCTCCTGACGGCCTCGGTCCTGGCGCTCGTCCTCGTCGCCGTCCCGGGAGTCAGGCAACGCAACGCAGCGGGTGTGGTTCTGGTGCCCTTTGGGCCGTGTCTCTACGCAGGAGCCCTCGTGATGGTTGTGGCGGCCGCGTAACTCAGGGACGACGGGCCCCGCCGAGATTTCCAGGGCTGGGGTGGCGCGAATAGGGAGGGGCGCCACCCCAGCGCGCGATGTCGAGCGCAGACCTACCGGCCCCCCGACGGGATCGGCAGCTCGAACAGATGACTCGACTCGCATACCTCCACGATGAGGTGCCGAGCTCCGTGAAGGAACTGAACGGCGAGCACAGCGGTGTGCTGATTTTGTGCCGCTTTTGTGCCGGTTGTGTCATGGTGGAAATCGTTTTCGTATCTGATCGCGTCACCTGGTCGACGCAGTCCGGCCGCGCAGGGCCCACACTCACGCGCGCCGGTGACGAATCTTGTCCGACGCTTCAACACCAGACGCCGTGAGCTCAAGTCGCTGGGTCGTCGGTTCGGAGGCGAGGTGACCAGACGCCATCAGCTTTGAGCACGCCTGAGCAACCCAGTCCGCCACCGCCTGTCCTCCGTCGGCGATGAAGAACTCGTCGTACCGACGCAGAGTTCCGCGCTCGACTCGGCGCAGGGCGCGCTGGGACGGCACATCGATTTCTGTTTCTTCTATGTTCACGCTGCTTCTCCGACCACCAGGCGGGACCGGACGGACGCGTGCTGACCGCTGAGCGCCACGCCAAACTCCTTGTCGAGCAGCACAGTCTCACGACTGGCCGGTTCAGTCCCCTGTGGACTACCGGAGTACACGTGGAGTGGAACAGACGACGGCCCAGGATGGCTACGAGGCGTAACCTCGCCCCCGTGTGTTGACCTGTCCAGCCGCGCGTGTATCTCGATTGCCGTTCGCAGCAGCGCACGCAGCTGACCCACTTCCGACGGGCGAAGAATCGCGGCACCAGACGCGTCGAACGTCAAACGCGGACCTCGTTCATCTATCGATACCCGCACGCACGAGCGTCGTCCGTCACGGTCACGGCACGACACGGCCCATGCGCGTCGCCCAGCCTTCCAACCAGCCCTGATCAACACAGCCAGAACACCATGCCGGTTGCGCACCTTCCGAGCCCGCGCCGACCGCGCTTGCCCGCCGTCACCGCCCACTTCGGCGTCACGCCGAAGCAACGAGCCCGACCTCGCGCGCATCACTGGTCCCTCATCGTTGCTCGCGCTCGACACGAGTCCTGGCTTTCGAACCGCCACCGTCGTTGAGTGTGCATCCACCGGAGTGGCCACGGCCCGGCGCCCATCGTCAAAGTTCGGGACTACCGAGGCGACGCGGGGCTCGAATGACGAAAACCACGGGCTGTTCGGGTTGCGTCGGTTCGGAACCGGTGGTGGCACCCGACCGGGAACCCGCCTCGGCAACAACGGCATCGGACCTTCAAGGTCAAGGCCGCTCTCCTGCAATGACAGAGGAAAGCACTGCGGGCAGTACTCCAGCGCGGGGCGCGCGGAACGGGTTCGAACGCAGGCGACACCGCACTCCGATAGGCCAAAGAACCGCCCGCCGCCGCACAGCCGCTCTTCGTTGCCAGGCAAAACCAGGTGGAGGAACCTGCCGCTCCACAGCCCTGGCCACCTCGTCTGCTGCGCGTTGAGGTCGTCGTTCATCAATCCCCTCCTGCACTGAGGGCGACGGACCTGGCAGCGGCCGGGGATGCGCCGCCTGGTCCGCCGCGTCCGAGGGAAGCGAGCGGCGGAGCGGAGCACCACAGCCTCCGGGGTCCGCCGACGGGCTGGTCTCCACGCCCCGCCACTCGCCTCATGAACCCGGGCGCCTCTGCGGGTAGGCGTCGCCCGGGCGAACTCGAAGGAGGTGAATCCGCTCCGGAACCGGCTGCCGCATCTGCGGGCCGGCGGCTCGTCGCGGGACGGAGGACCGGTGCCACCGCGTCGTGTACGGCATCTCCGGTCATGGCCACCCCTTACGCGGTTCCGTCCACCTTCGTCGAACGTTGCCAACGTTGCTTTGTTGACAGCATCAATGTCAACACCGGAAACATTGGAGGGCAATGACCTGTTCGGGTGATGTGCGCTTCACGGCGCCACTGCCCTATCCTGTGTTGCATGCCTGGCAACACGGCGACAATCAAGTCCAAAGCAGTCGGCGCCAAGCTGAGGAAGCTGCGAACAGATCGCCGCCAATCGCTCCGAGCTGCGGCGGCTGACCTGGGCATCGATCCCAGCACATTGCTTCGCTACGAGACCGGCGAGCGAGGCCCGAAGGCCGAGACGGTCGCCCGAATCTTGGGTCACTACGGCGTCAACAACGGCCTATACGACGAGATCATGGGCATGCTCGCCGATGTTGACGCCCCGCAGTGGCTCGCGATCTCGTTGCCAGAGCAACGGCAACAGACCGCCGCCCTGCTCGAGTTCGAAGCAGCGGCCGGCACCATCACCGAGGTTGCGCCGCTGCTGATCCCCGGCCTGGTGCAGAGTCCGGATTACACCCGCGCGATCATGTCCGGTGGCACGGTGCCGTCCGACGAGGTCAGTCTCCGCGTTGCAACTCGCCTCGGTCGCCGAGAAGTCGTGAGCATCGATAGGCCCAATCCCGCGAACCTGGTCGTGCTGGTTGGCGAGGCCGCCCTGCGGCAGGTGATCGGGACCAAGGACATGATGGTGGAGCAGCTGGACTACCTGTTGAAGGTCGCGAGCTGGCCACATGTCGACGTGCGGGTGGTGCCGTTCACCAGCGGTTGGCATCCCGCGTTGGAGGGTGCATTCACGCTGATCGACCCGCGAGCCGACGACGGGCTCTCGATCGTATTCCTCGAGAACCGGCGAAGTGGGCTGATCCTGCACGAGGACAAGGACGTGAAGGCGTATCGCGAGGCAATCCCACTCGTCTCGTCAGCCGCGCTGAGCCCCGCAGCTTCGATCGAGTTCATCGCCGATCTTGTCAACGGAATGAGGACACCATGACTGCGCCGTCAACCGCCAGCAGCTGGCGGAAGCCGCGTCGGAGCCAGAACGGCAACAACTGCGTGGAGGTCGCGCTCGCCCCGACCGAGGTCGGCGTCCGCGACACGAAGGATCGAGATAGCGGGCAGCTGTCGGTCACCAGCACGGCATGGCGCGCGCTGATCAAGAACTTCTCACGCGAGTGATCGAACCATCTCGATGCCACGGTGAGTTTCCACCGGGGCATCGGCGTGCTCGGAACGGATGCTCCGGCGCAAGTCCGCTCACGAACCTCCGACAGCTGTGCGTCGACCGACGAGCGTAGTTCACACCTTGGGGAATTCGTGATCACCGTCCTCGCTGGAGCTGTAACTTCAAAGACGCCCTCAGCACGCCCTCCCTATAGCGTGCGGAGGGCGCTTCGCATGGACTGGAGGTCCGTCCAAGCCTGGGGCGACGGCTTTCAGCTCTATCCACGCTGCGGAAGCACTCGAACCGTCCACGCCGTGGTTCAAAGCTGGGGGAAGGCGCTCAGGTTCGGGATGACATGCGTGGCGCCGGCGGCGCGGAGCTCCTCTTCGGGGGTCTTGCCGGTGGCGACGGCGATGATCACGACGCCCGCAGTGAGCGCGGCTTTCACGTCGTTAGATGTGTCTCCGACAAGCACAGTGTCTGGGTTCGCGAAGCGTGTGCCGGTGCGTTGTTCGGCGCGCTGCTGCGCGATCGTCACCAGCATCGACCGGTCAGCGTGGTCGTCCCCGAACGCGCTGGCTTCGAGGTCGAGGTACTTGTCTAGGCCGAAGACCTCCAGCTTGATCCGCGCCACCGCTCGCAGGTTGCCGCTGAGCACCGCCTGGTAGACGGCCGGGTCACCTGCCAGCCGAGCCAACGTCTCCTCCGCGTCTGGCAGCGCGCGCCCCGTTGTTCGCAGCTCGTCGCGGGCATCCTCGTACTCCTGCACGAGAGCGTCCGCCAGGCGCCCGACCTTGTCGGCCGTGGGTTCGATGTCGTTGATGCGCAGTGATTCGGCCATGATGTCCAGCTCGGTTCGGCCGGCGATCTTCGCCAGCTTGGCGAGCGGCCGGCCCGTCACGGCCGGAAAGGCGCGGTCGTAGATTGCTCGCCCCACGCCGCGGGTCTCGATCAGCGTGTGGTCGACATCCCAGAGCACCAGGGTGCGGGGAGAGCGATGGGGGACGGTCATGCGCACAAGTCTGCCAGCCGTGACGGCGCGTATCGGCCGCGTTACCATTCGCGCAGGTCAAACCTGACGAGAGGGGCAGGGGCAGGTGACCGACGAACATCTGGCGCACGTGGTCGGCAGCCGCGTCCGGTTCTTCCGGTCGACGAAGCCGTTGACGAAGACCGTCGTCGCCGGCCTGGCCGGGATCACGCCGGACTACCTGTACCAGATCGAGCGCGGTGTCAAGATGCCCACGATCCCGGTCCTCGTGCAGCTGGCACATGTTCTGGATGTCGAGCCGGGCGACCTGCTCAACGAGATACCTCCGGCTCGCCGCAAGAAGGTCACCGGCAACGCCGGCGACGCGCTGCAGCGAGCCCTGACCCGGCCGGCAGCTCCGGCTGACGCGCCCATTCTCGACGATCTGCGCGAGGACGTTGTCCGCGCCTGGCACACCTGGCAAACCTCGCCGCACCGCTACAGCGAGCTGAGTGCCGAGTTGCCCGAGATGATCGCCGGGGCGCGGGCGGCGGTGAACAGCAGCGACGCCCGCGACCGGCGAGCGGCGCACCGGTACGCCGCAGACCTGTACGGCCTCGTGCGCACCGTCACCAAACGGGTCGGTCGCGGCGACCTGTCCCTTCTCGCCGCCGACCGTGCACTGCGGGAAGCCGAGGCCGCCGACGACCCGATCCGGCTGGCCGCCGCACGCTGGAACCTGGGCCAGGTGCTCCTGGCCGACGGCAGCGTCGAGGGCGCCGAAGAGGAAGCGGTCGACGCTCGCGCCAGCCTCCAGCCCCTCATCGAGCACGAGAACGTCGACGCGCTGGCGCTGTCGGGCTCGCTGTTGCTGCTCTCGGCCATCGCCGCCGTCCGGAGTGGCAATCGCTGGACAGCCAGAGATCGTCTCCGTGAAGCAGTCCCTCTCGCCCAGCGGGTCGGCGAGCACAACGCCTGCTGGACGGCTTTCGGCCCGACCAATGTCGCGATGTTCGCGGTGAGCATCGAGGTGGAATCCGGGGAAGCCGTCGAAGGGCTACGGCTGGCCGAGACGATCGATCACGACCGGTCTCCGTCGGTTGAGCGCCGTGTCGCGTTTCTCGTCGATCAGGCCAAGGGCTACACGCAGCGCCGCGACTACTCGGGCGCGCTGCTCATGTTGCAGGCCGCAGAGGCGGAGGCTCCCGAGGACATCCAGTACCGGCCGGCCGTGCACGGCGTCCTCGGAACCTTGACCGATCGGGGTCGCGGATCCGTCGCGCGGCAGGCCGCGTCACTGGCGAAGCGCGCAGGGCTGCCGACGGTGTCGTGAAGGCACCCGAGCTGACAGTTCGAGTTACCGGCAAGTAGCGCTTTTACGGTTGCCCTTGGCAGCTCGGCGGCCGGCCGACCTCGGCCTGCAGCCGGGGCGCGGACACCTTCCCTCCGCGGGAGGGCTCCCCTCACGTTCGCGCCCGACGTCCCGGTCGCCGGGCTGCCGTCCATGGCAGGACCCGAACGGAAGGACAGCCAACGGTGAGCGATCACGCGGCAATATCCCCGGAGGAGGAGCCGCATCTGGACGCGCTCCGCCGTGCAGTTGCGCAGGGGTTTACCCCGGTGCCGCTGGCGAACGTCCCCGTCCTGTTCTACGAACGTCCACGCGGCTGCGTGGTGGAGACGATCAAGATCGAGTCGATGACCAAAGCCACTGCAGCTCACTGGAGGCCGGGCGACGACAGTCCGTGGGACAACGCACAGGGTCCCATCTGGCAAACAGATGGCGACGTGGCGACGGTCATCAATGAATTGCTGACGCTTCCACACCCCGACCCGGACCACATTTTTCCCCGTTGACCGCCGACCCCCGCACGACGGAAGCGGTCGACTCGAACCTCAAACCTGGAAGTCGAATGTCCGCCACATTTACGTTGACCACCGACGAGTGGAAGATTATCTCCGCCCTGAACGAAAACCCTTCCGGGTTGACCTGCTTGAACGTTGCACTCAAGCTCAAGATTGACGAGAAGCTGACCTACAGGATCTTGGTTGGATTGAGCGCGAAGGGTCTGACGTCGAAGGAGCACCAAGAGTCTGGTCTGGGGGTCAAAATGCTCATACATACCAGCACCGATGTCGGGCGTCGACTTCTCGCCGAGTTAGAAGAGGTCTAGGTTCTCGTGTCGAGCTCTCCCAGGCAGTGGCGACCCCACGAACCTCATAGTCTCGGTTCAAGGATTCCCGACTCACCAGAATGGGAATCCACAGCCCGCCCGCGACCCCTGCACGACTGGATAGTTCCGGAAATGACACCAGCGTGGCCCCTTGAAGACCGAGACGATTCATAAACTCGCGACCGACGCAATTCCAACTCGATCGACCTAATTCCGGTCGTATCCCTAGGAGGAATCAGTGCACCAACTCATCGCCAGCCCGTTCCTTGGCGAATATCTCGTGACACGCCCCGACAGCGAGCGTGGAGTCAAAATTCCCCAGGGTCGCTACCGGCAGCTGAAATCCGCTGAAGCCGGGGAACTCGTGCCGGAATGGCTCGAGCAGGCGGTGGCGCAGTGCTGGGGTCTGAACGTGTCCGGCCGCGCGCTGAGTGACGTCGTGCTCATCCGAAGCGAGTCGGCGCACGGGTTCGGCCGGGCCAGCTACGAGCTCAACCTCGGCTGCAACTACGACTGCGAGCACTGCTACCTCGGCCTCAAGCGTTTCGAGGGTCTGTGCTGGTCTGATCGTGAACGGCTGCTGCACATCATGCGCGACGCCGGCGTGCTCTGGCTCCAGCTCACCGGCGGCGAGCCGCTGATCGACCGCCTCTTCTCCGAGACCTACGAGTTGGCGTGGGACCTCGGCATGATGATCGGCATCTCGTCCAACGGATCGCGCTTGCACAACCCCGACATCCTGAACCTGCTCACGACCCGCCGGCCCTACCGACTCACGATCAGCGTCTACGGCGCGACCGAGGCCAGCTACGACGGCCTGACCCGCCGCCGCGGGTCGTTCCGGAAGTTTCAGAGCGGGCTCGCTGCCGCGGTCGAGGCCGGGCTGCCGCTCAAGCTCAACATCGTCGTCGCACGGCAGAACGAGCACGAGGTCGCCGAGATGCAGGCGATGGCCGAAGGACTCGGGATTCCCTATCACGTGTTCACCAACATGAGCCCGACCATCTACGGCGGACCGGAGAGCCTGCCCGCTCAGTCTCGGGAATTCCAACGACAGCGCAAGCCGTTCGGCGGCTGCAACGCCGGAGTGACGTTCTTCCACGCAGACCCGCACGGCGTCGCCTCGATCTGCAAAGTCGGGCGCGACCCCTCGGTCAACCTGATGTCCGAGGGCGTCGCAGGGTTGACCAATCTGGCCGGAATTGCCGAGAAGCTGCAGACCCGCACCGGCGGGTGCAGCGGGTGCACCCTCTCCGGCACGTGCTGGGTCTGCCGTCCGCTCGCGAAGCTGTACCAGCAGGCGAAGGCGCCGCTGGGCTCGTACTGCCAGCACCGAGGGAGGTGAAACCTCCTGACCGCTGTCCTGATCGACCTCAAGCCGCCATCCGCGATGGCAGCCGACCTCGGCGAGATCCAGATCGTCCCCGATCTGGAAGCCCTGTCCGAGGAAGGCCGGTGCAACTGCGCCGCCAGTGACGACAACCCCTACTGACCGACCGCGGGCGGGCGTCGGGGCGTCCGACGCCCGCGCCCGCCCGACTCTGGCTTACGCTCCAGATCACCAGCGCTTGCCAACCTCACGAGGACCGACACCACCCATGGCCATCCCGCGCCAGCACTGGGAAGAACTCCCCGAGCCCGTTCACGACGCCGTCGAAGCCCTGCTCGGGCCCATCCAGACGGCCACCACGGTCGGCCTCGGGCAGAACTCGGCCATCGCGGCGGTCCTCGCGACCCCGCAGCGGCGCTTGTTCGTCAAGGGCCTGCGTACCGACCAGCGTGCGGTCGTTGCCCAGCAACGCGAAGCGTCGATCAACCCACACGTCCGCACCGTGGCACCCGAGCTCCTCTGGCGGCTCGAGATCCACGGCTGGGATCTGCTGTGCTTCGAACACCTCGACGGTCGGGCCGCCGACTACTCCCCTGCCTCGCCTGATCTGCCGCGACTGGTCGACACCATGCGCCGACTGGCCGCCCTGCCCTGCCCGGACCTGCCGCCCACGGTCTTCCGACCTGCGCAACTGCGGTGGGCCGAACTCATCGACGACCCCAACGCCCGCCAGCAACTCGCCGGCGACACGATCCTCCACACCGACTACAACCCCTCGAACATCATCGTCACGAGCACCGGCGATCTGAAGATGATCGACTGGGCGTGGCCGACCCGAGGAGCCGCCTGGATCGACCCGGCATGCCTGGTCCCCAGGCTCATCGCCTGGGGTCACACACCTGCGAGCGCCGAAGCCGTCGCCGCGCAGTGCCCGGGCTGGACCGACGCCGATCCAGCGATCATCGATCTCTTCGCCGCCGGCCTCACGACCATGTGGGACGCCATCGCTCACGACGAGCCGGGTGAAGACTGGAAACAGACCCTAGCCACGTCGGCCAAGCAGTGGCTCGAGCATCGGACCGCACCCGCCTCCGCCTGAACCTGGCTCGAAAACCGCCAGGTCATCTACTCGAATTTCGGTAATCACGCGTTTCTGTCGGACGTCGCCCTCGTATTTGATCTCTGTCACGCATCGCCACGAGACAGCCCGGAGGAATCGTCGTATGGCCAGCCAGCTCCAGGAAGCCGCCAGCCAGATCCAGGCGCTCGCCAGCAACTTGCCTATGACCGCCGTCCAAGCGATCACCCAGGAACTGGAGAGCGTCGCCACCCACGCCGCCGCGATCGTCGGCGGCACGCCACACGAAGCGGTCGTTACCCAGATCCAGCAGGTCAGCCAGGAGATCGGGCAGTCTGTCGGCGCGCAACTCCAAGGCCTCGCGCAGCAGCTTGAGCAGGTCGCCGCCGCGATCGCCGGCGGTTCGTAGACATCTTCTGGAGCGCGTCCGGCAGGGCCGCCTAGGAAGCATCCGCCATCCGGTCCCGCGAATCAGCAGCGAGTACAGCAGGCCCGAGATCGGGTCGGCAGCGCGCCCGTCGGATCATCGCCGGCGAAGGGCGATTGGGTGCGCTCCGACGGCTCGAACGTCGAGCTTCAGAGCGGAACCCGCGACGAGTACTACCAGCAGGCAATCGAGTTCGTCGCCACGAATCTCCCGCCTGCCCAGCGAAAGGTCGCACGCCTCGCCTCACACATGGAAGTCAAGGTCGCGATCGAGATGAGGAACAACGGCCTCACCGAAGAGACCGTCGTCATCGACCGCTCGGTGTGCGGCACCAGGGACTTCGATAATTCGGCCCCGCTGACCTGCGACAAGCAGCTCGAGACGACCTTCCTCGCCCCCGGCTCCACGCTCCACGTCGCGCAGCCGGACGGCAGTACCATCACCTACACAGGACGGGAGGAACAAACATGACCCTGACCGCTTACGGCCCCACCTACCGAAACGGTGAGGAAGGTGGGTTCAACCTCGAACTCACCAGTGACGACGACGTGCGCCGGCTTGTCGACCTCCTCGCCCCGGACGACGTCTCCACCGCCACCATCGAAGCCGAGCACGGCGTCGTCGACGCCCACGTGCATGGCGACTACGGCTACCTCCTCTACAACGGCGAGGAGATGATCTCCGCCTTCACCGACGGAGACCCCGCATCGCCTGAAGTCACCGACTCCGAGACAGGATTCCCAGCCGGGTCAGGGGTTCCGCTCGATCTGTTCATCAAGGCGCTCGTCGAACTCCTCCACACCGGCCGGCTACCTCAGGCAGTTCGGTGGAACGGCGCGGCGCTGCCTCAGACCGACTGAGGCACGGCATAGCCGTCAGCAGTACCAGCAGGTGGCCCAGCCGGCTCGCCACCTTCGCGCCGGAGCCTTCGACGGCCGATGAGCTCCCGGCGGACCAGCGTTCCTGCCAGTCACCCAGCAACAGCCTCGCCTTCGCAGTCGTGGAGCCCGACATCTACGACACGCGCTTCGCGCCATGCCGACAACTTCAGTAGGCACAGCAGCTCTGAGCAGGGGGATCCGTTACTAGCGCTGCAGGCATCGTCAGCCGTCGCGTCGGCGCCACTCAAGCAGAGAAATCACCTGCCCATCACCTTCATCCCGACCTGTCTCTTGTTCTGTCGGAGCCAGGTCGACACTCGGGGTGCGCGACGTCACAGTGCGGAAAAGTTCGGACGGGACTCGACATTGTTCTATGAGCTCTTCCGCACCGATTCCCTCGTGATCGAGGAGTTCCACCGCGCGCGGAAGAAGCGATGGTTGTTCGATCGTCGTCACGAGGCCCGGCTCGTTCCGCCGCCATCCCCGGCTCGAGACTGTGGTCATGGCATTGCGGTATGACACGTCGCTGAGGCGTCCGAGACGCCTGGCCCGGTATAGCAATGCCTGCATACTGACGCCCCACTGCTCCTTCAACCGCGCCAGGGTCCGCCAGGCGCTGCTGTTCATCATGGTCGGCAATTGGTCAAAGATCTGGTCAGCTGGCATCAGCAGCGCGGCGGCGAACCGGTGTGCCTGATCTTCGACAATCCGCCCGCCGGGCTCGGCGTCGCTGTGCATCACCAAGTGCCCGAGTTCATGAGCGACGTCGAAACGTTGCCGGTAGTAGTCACGTTTGATCGGGTTGAGCACGACTACGGGACGCAGCTTGCTGTCGAACGAGTAAGCGTCGACTGACGCCGCTTGTGGCGGGCTGAACACCACGAGCACTCCATGGTTCTCAAGCAGGCGCACCAGGTGCCCCATCGGTCCTGGCTCCAGCACCCACGTGTCGCGCAGGGCGCGCGCGGCTCGTTCCGGGTGGTCGCTGGTGCGATCGTCGACGGACACCGGATAACCCGGTACATGGGGCTCCGGGAACTCAACGTGACGTTCAAGACTCAATGTGATGTCCACCGCGAGCTGGCCGTAGGCATAGGCCTGGTCCCTGGCGAGCTGCGTGGTCGACCGCAACGAACGGAAGTGCGGGGTGGAGCTGACGGATGCGACATCTTCAGGGCGAACCGCGAAGAAGCCGGGGTCTACGGACAGTCCCAACGCCAGCTGTCCGACCGTGGCAGCAGTGGGGTGCTTGGCGCCCGACTCCCAGTTCGCCACCGCTGTCGCGCTCTTGCCGATCTTCGTCGCGAGCTCACTCTTGCGCAGACCAGCTAGGTGCCTGGCCAACGTCAGCCTGGCACCGTCGAACGCCATGACGACCTCTGCCGCCCGGTCTCCTGATGACCTGTTAGAGCCCACCTGCACCACTGTCGCGATCGTTACGTCGTTCTTCCGCGGACCGGCGCAGCCGGACCGGAGCATCCGACACCGTGCTGGGGCCGGTCGGCAGCGGCGTTCCGCCAGTCCGGCGCCCGCCATCAGCCGGGAGCATACCCAAAAGATCTTGCTTCCAACGCCAGGCCTGGCCGCCACCCGAGTTCAGACGAGCTCGGCCGAAGACCAACTCGATGTTCCCACTGATCGGGTCGAGACTGTGCGCAACGACGTACGTGACAAGGTCCAGATCCTCATCCAAGACCTCGAGTCCGCCGAGCTCTTCCAGGAACGCATCCTCGAACAAGGACGGCTGTGAAGGCTCCGGGTCACGCTGGCCTGCCACGCGTTGTTTGGTCGGGCTCTTCTGCGGCCACGGCAGTGAGTCCAACTTTCCGAAGTCGCACGACGCGAGAAGGAATCGCAGCTGCTCGAACACCCAACCCGGGCTTCCGTTCAGGTTCGAACGGCGCACGAGGCCTGCGTCCAACTTCGGCATCGTGTCGATGTCCCGCCGAGTAAGCCCCTCGAACAGAAGATCGAGGTCAGCATCGTCATCACCCGATCGCACTGCGTATCGCTCGCACGCGAACACTCGATCGAGCCGATCTCGAAAGAGGGTGTAGCGCATGCTGCCGAGCAATGCTGCATCGTGCCCCTCGGCCTCGGAGTAGATGTCCAGCGCGCCACTCGTAGCGGACAGGTACGCCCATGTGACTCCCTGGAGCACACCTGCGCCACTGAGGCTCTCGATCACGTCCTGCGGTTCACTCACAAGAGGAAAGCTACACCATGGCCAGTATTTTGCGCTTCAAACTCAACCTATACGGCGTGTTGCGCGTTGCCTTAACAACCTGGCACACAAAGTAGTCGTCGACAACATCGACACTGTCGACAAGGCCGCGTCATCCCTCCACGGCCTCCTGCCCCATCTCTCACGCGTGTTGCCGAGTATCGCCTTGACCTCGGCGATGTCGGCACAGGCGGACTCAGGTCGGCTGGCGCGTCCCGATCTGGCGCGCGGCGCGGATCACTTGCTCGAAGTAGGCGCTCGGCGTACTGAAGTTGCGAGGCTGCGATGCGTCCCCCGCAGCTGGTCCATGAACATGGCCGCCTCGGCTTCGACGGAGAATAGTTCCCGCCGGATGCGGGCGATGCCTGCTGTGTCGCACAGACCGCGATCGGCGGCAGGTGCCGGGCCGCCCGGACTAGAAGCCCAAGCAGCAGTGTGCCCTGCGCCGATTGCGGGACCACGCAATCAACGCAGGGCAAAGGAGAATCCGCGTGCAAATCGGTGCTCTACTAGAGGCGCTTCACGGATGAGTCGAAGTTGTTGCCGCCGTAATAGGTGAAGTTGTACCGGGAGTTCGGCGGATCACAGTTTCGTCGGCCGGTGTAGTTGTACCCCTCGTACAGGCAGAAGTTCCACGGTGAGCGGTTCCACTGCGCGCTCGCGGCCTTGTCCAGGCCCTGGTTGGCGAGGTTCGGCGAGCCGGTCTTGAAGAAGGCCATCGCTCCTGCACCGTCGTAGCCGTCAAAAAGACAGTAGTAGCCCTGTGGGCAGCGGTGCCATCCACCAGCCTGGCCCGTTACGACTCCGTTGCTCTTTCCCGAGCCGACGATGGACTGCTGGACTTCGGCCCGGAACGCACTCTCCGACCAACGCGCGGTCGCAGCGTGCGCGGGAGCCTGAACGAGAACGCTGCCGGCCAGCAGCAATCCGAGCGAGGGCAGGAGACAGCGGGCTGTTTTAGACATAGGTGTTCCCTTCGATGAATTGCGTACTTTCGATTCGAAGGACTTGCCGACCACTCAAGCCCCGCGCGACCTACCGCTCAGGCCGGCTGGCTGCTCCGCGGACGGAGGCAGCCTCGCGGACCTGCTTCCACGATTGGCAGCGGTCACACCAGGCGTAGCCGGGGCCAGCAGCAGGATCGGCCGCCAGGTCGTCGAGGGTGTTCTCGTCCGCATCGCTGACCGTGCTGCGGTGACCGCATTGCAGCGTGTAGTGCGCCACGTTCCTCCTTCTGTGTTCGAGCGACATCTCGCCCGGAGAGCCCGCTGGCGGGCCCGCGAAGTCGCCATGGCGGGTGGCGTCCGGCGACGACGGACGCCACCCGGCCGGCATGCGGATCGACCGAGTGACGCGGCGGAGACCCGGCGGTACGCGTCACGCTGAGGGGGTTGCCGGTTCGCATGAGTCCACTGTGGCCATTCGTGCACACGACCGGAAGCGATGAGCGAACACAGCCGTGTCCTGATTGTGTGCCGACGTGGTGACAGTCTTGGCAAGAAGAAAACAGTTGCCAACGAACAGCAATCCGCGCACTCCGTGGCTCCGTGATCAACTCTGCGGTAGCGTCGAATTCGAACCTGGCGAACAGAGGGGGATGGATGGGCAAGCTGTCTGGGCACGTCGCCGTGGTGACCGGTGGAGCGCGCGGCCTGGGACGCCAGATCGTCGAGGCCATGGCGGGCGAGGGCGCCGCGGTGGCGATCGCCAGTCGTCACGGCGATGCATGTACGGAAGCCGCTGAGCAGATCAGGCGGGACCACGACGTCGACGCCATCGGCGTCGAGTGCAACATCGGGTCCTGGAGCGCATGCGACAGCCTCGTCGAGACCGTCTACGCGAGGTTCGGCCGCGCCGACGTGTTGGTGAACAACGCCGGCATGGCGCTGCCGTACCGGACGATCGACGACCTTGACGAGCGAATGTGGCGCAAGGTGCTCGAGGTGAACCTCCTCGGCGCGGTCTCGCTGTCTCAGAGCTTCGGCGCCAGGATGGCCGAGGCCGGCAGCGGATCGATCATCAACATCACGTCAACCGGCGCGGTTCGACCGAAAGATCCCTTTGTTCCGTACGCGGTGGCCAAGGCGGGCCTGAACACCTTGACGCAGGCGCACGCGCAGGCGTTCGGCCCGATGGGTGTTCGAGTGAACGCCATTCAGTGCGGCCCATTTCGGACACGAATGGCCGAAGCGTGGGATGAGAAGGCTGTTGCCGTTCTCGAACGCACCGCCGCTCTGCGCCGGATTGGCGACCCGGAAGAGATCCGCGCCGCAGCGGTGTACCTCGCCACCAGCGACTCGGCGTTCGTGACCGGCACGATCCTTCAGCTCGATGGTGGCGCGACCTTCTGAGCCCTCGAAATTCGCTTCGCAGTGTCCCGGGTGGACACGCCGGATAGGATGATCTTGTGAGCGCCGGAGAACAGGCCGCATCGGGCCGACGGACGTTTCGCGACCTCGGGTCGTGGATGGTCTTCGACGCACAGAGCCGCTTGTACGCGATCGGCGAACGCCTGTACGACGGGGTGTCGATCAACAACTCCGACAACGCGGCCCGCAAGCTACTACCGCCGCTGATTGCCCTGGCTCGGCGCACCCGCGAGCCCGTCCACCAGGAGCGCTCGTACGCCCGCAGCACGTTCGAGGTCCTGGTCAAGCCGGTGCTCGGCGGGCGAGACGGAACGCCCATCGCCTTCCTGAGCCGCTACGTCTATCCAGGCGACCCACTCTCAGCGGCGCCCTTGGTCGCCGCTTGGGAGTGGGAAGAACCCTCCGCCGGCTCCGACGGATCGCTTCAGCACTGGTGGGGTGCTGACGCACCCGCGCTCTACGGGGTGGCCCCGCCATCGCCAGGCTGGGAGGGCGGCCGCAGCGGGCGCGACCCGTACCGGTTCATGAATTCGATCCTGGTCGAGGACCACCGCATCCCCACCACCGCAGTCATCTCCGACTTCCGCAGTTCGGCCGTCGGCACGCCCCTGATCAGATACATGGAGCAGCAGCACGCTGCAAGCGGCGAACGGCGGGTCATCCGTGCGGTGGGGCAGAAGAAGTCCGACCGCCTCTACGCCGGCTTTTCGATGCGGGTCGACCCGGCCGCGGCAAGGCAGGCCGTGGAGCCCCCGCTGCTCCAGCAGCTCAGCGCCTGCGCGGCCCTCATCGAGGACCCGCTGATTATCGTCGACTCGATCCTCGACGCGGTCGTGATGACCAGCCCTGACTACCCCGCCGAACAGTCCCCGATACCCGACAAAAGCAAGCTCGCCGAACTGCTGGAACCGGAGGACGTCCACGCTGTGCTCAAGCTCGTCCGCGACGCTGCGGCTCATCCGGCGAGCCGACTTCCGGCGGTGGCCGCCCGCGTCAGGAGAGCGGACGGCTCGGTGTGGCGGGTGCGCGTCCACGCAGTGGGCGTCAGCGCCGGCACCACGCCAATCGGCCAGTTCGTCATGTGCCGCCTCGAACCTGGCGACGACCGACCTTAGCGGCCGAGAGGTCGCCGCCCTGATCACAGCACCGGCGACGGCCTCTCGTCCACCTGCTGATCAAGAAGCTGGCGCATCCGGGGCGTTCAGGACCGCGTTGAGCGACGCGATCTGCGCTTGGATGTCGAAAGCGCGCGGGTCGTGCAATGTCTCAAGGATCTCGGCGGCCTCGCGATATGCCTCGCGGGCGTTGCGGTCGTGGCCGAGCTTGCTCAGGACTTCGCCCCGCACGGTCAGAGTGTCGGCTTCCGCCCAACGCTCGCGGCTTGTCCGCCGCAGTTCGAGAGCTTTGTCCAGATGCGTCAGCGCCGGCCGATAAGACCCATGCTGCAATAGCAGCAACCCGAGCTGGTGGTGGGCCAAGCTGATCGCGCTCTTCGTGCCAGACCGCTCCGCCAGCTCGAGGGCATCGTAGGCCGTCTCCGCCGCCCTTTCGTCCTCCCCGAGCTGCTGCTGCTCGCCCGCGAGCATCGCCTTCGACACGGCGACGCCGAAGTCGAGGCCGGCCTCGGAGAAGAGCTGTTCGGCGCGCGCATACAACTCGCGGGCTTCGTCCGCGTGTCGAAGAGACGCGTGCGCGGACGCAAGCGCGAACGCCGTCCAAGCCTCCAGGAGGTCGTCCCGGTCATCGGCCCCGAGTTCTCCCTGCAGCCGCAGCCCGGTCTGGAGCAGCAGGATCGCATCATCGGTATGGCCCACTTCGTGCCGGACCCAGCCCAGGCTCAACATGCTCCGCGCATGTCCGGCGCGGTTGTCAGCCCGGAGCGCCGCCGCCCGCCCGTCTGTGGCCGCAGCCAGCCAGGCACGCCAGTTCTTGGTGATGTAGAAGTACGGGAGCAGCATGGCCGGCAACTTCCAGCCGAGGTCGCCCGCTGCGACGCTACGTGCGACCCACAGGATGGCCTCGGCCTCGATTCCGAACCAGGTCAACGCGGCGTCATAGTCGTTGCGCCCGAACGACAGCGGCACGACGTCCTTGACGGAATCCAATGCGAGCCCCGTGCCAGCCCAGTCTGGCGCCAAGGCGTTGCTGGCCGCGTGGGTTGTCGCTGCGTACCAGTGCAGCAGCCGGTGGCGAGCCCTGTCGAGCTCACGTGGCGGTTCGTCGGCGCCGGCGCGTTCGTGGGCGTAGGCGCGCAAGAGGTGGTTCATCCGCATGCGGCCGTTCTCGACGAGCTCGACGAGGTGTGCGCGGTGCAGGACGTCGAGTGCCCGGCCGGCTTCGGCAACGGTGATCTCACCCAGCGCGGCGGTGGATTCCGGGCTGATCACGGCTGTCGGGCTGGTACCGAGCAATCGGAAGATTCGCGCCGGTTGTGACGGGAGCGCCAGGTAGGACACGTCCAGCACGGCGCGGATGTTGACGGCCGGGTCGGACGAGGTGAACAGTGCCAGCCGTTCCGGCATCGTGGAGAGCTGGCCGGCGACCTGGTCGAGGGTATGGCCGCCGTGCTTCGCGTACTCGGCCGCGATGCGGATCGCCATTGGGAGCCGCCCAGCGCACCTCACGATCTTCTCAGCCGCGCGGAGGTCGGCATTCACCCGTGCTTCCCCCACACGACAGCGCAGCAACGTCATTGCCTCGTCGACGGGAAGAGGCGGCAGCTCGATCTGCACCGCCCCGGTGTGGGTCAGCAAGGCGCCCTGGTGCTCTCGGCTGGTCACGATGAGAACACTTCCCGCGCCGGGCAGCAGTGGCCGGACCTGCTGGTAGTCCGCCGCGTTGTCCAGGATCACGATGGACGGACGGCTTGACAGGCGAGACCGGTATCGCGCCGCGCGTTCTTCGACCGTCCCCGTGAGCTCGGAGCCAGGGGCTCCCAGCGCACGCAGGAAGCCGTCGAGCACTGCGCCGGGTTCCGCCGGCCTACCGGCCGCCAGCCCGCGCAAGTCGACGAACAAGCAGCCGCCCGGATATCGCTCCTGGACCTGCGACGCCCACTGAATCGCCAGTTCCGTCTTGCCCGCCCAGAAGCCGCCTTCGATGAGCACTGTGACCGCGGTCCCGTCCTCGTCCCGGGCTGCCACGGCATCATCCAGCTGACGGAGATACCCCTGGCGGCCGGTGAAGTCCGAGGCCGGCGGGGGCAGCTGCATCGGCCGAACGTGGCCGCCATCGAGCCGCTGCTCAGTGGCTATCCGCACCAGTTCGCCGTCGGCGCCGAGGACTTCATCCAGCCTGTCCACCACCGCCGGCCGCCGGCCTCGGTGGCCGTTGAAGACCTTGGAGACGTAGCTTTCGCTGTAGCCCGCCTGGCTCGCGATCTCCCTGAGCGTCAGGCCCTTCTCTCGACACAGCCGCCGCGCGGCCAGCGCGAAGACGCTTTGATCCCTCATCAGTTGCCTCCCCAAGCAACAGCGCGTTCCGGCCGGCAGAACCCTGCAGCTGCGACGCATCAGCGCACATTGTCTCCGAGCAGGGTGTTCCGACGGCGAAATCGATGTGATCAAAAACCGCTCCGACGTTCGCCGGATGCAGGTTTCAGAGTCAACTTCACATCAAGATCGCGACCGATCATGAAGAAGCCTCATAACCGATCTCCTCCCACGCCGATGACCGTGTCTTCAACCAGCGGGCCAGGCTCAGCCACGCGGCCGCCCTCCCCTCGAGGCGACTCGATCAGCAGGCCTCCATAAATACCTTGATCAACTTGGAAGCATCAACACCGTTGCTGAGCATTAACTCTTCCGGGTGATAGATGTCAGTAGTTTCACCTATGCGACCACACAGATGCGCGGCGAGACACCTGAGCAATGGACCTTTATCGTCACGGACCAAAGCTGGTCCGACAAGAACGTGTGCTCGAAAGCAGCGGTGCCGTTGCTCGGTTCGACGGCACCTGTTCAGCTGTGCGGTCAGTGAGGGACTGCTGCTCCGGCGATCGCGAGCAATGACCCAGCTCCCGCGGCGAGGAGCAGGGTGGTGACGACACCGCGTTTGAGCGCCAGCAGCAGGATCGCGGCGCCGAGCAGGATCGCGTACTGCCAGAGCTCGGTGAGGCTCAGCGCCAACGGGATGGCTGAGCCGAGAATCGCGCCGACCGCGGCAGGGCCCGCGCCGTCGAGGAACGCGCGTACATGTGGATTACCGCGTAGCCTGTCGAAGTGTCGGGCTCCGAGCAAGATGAACGTGAAGGACGGGGTGAATGCGACGACTGAGGCGAGGATGCCGCCGGACAGCCCCGCCGCGGCGTAGCCGACCACGGCGACCGTTTGGACGACCGGGCCGGGGGTGATCTGGCCGAGGGCGACCGCGCTGAGGAATTGGCCTCCGGTCATCCAGTGGTAGGTGTTGACCGCGTCGTGCTGCATGAGCGGAATGATCACGAAGCCGCCGCCGTACGACAGTGCGCCCACCTTGAGCGCCACCCATGCCACCGTCAGGAACACCCCCGCTCCTGCGGCACTCGTGACTGCGGTGGCCAGCGGTTTCGCGGGCAACGCGAACAGGGTCGCGGCCGAACCGCTGCGGTGAGCGCGTTGCACGGTCAGTTCGATGACGCCGCAGGCAAGCAGGACAAGCACCAGCCACGGCCCCAAAGTCGCCGTCGCGGTACCACCGGCAACGACGTACAGGCCCCACCGCACGCGGCTCGTCATGCCCGCGCGACGCCAGCCGGCCGGGATCAGGCCCACGCCGGCGTGCGCGGCGACGGCCGCCACCGCCGCGCCGGCACCCGCACCGGCGCCGCGCACCCACGTCGGCGGGGACCCCACGAGGAACAAGGCGGCCAAGCCGAGGATGACGATCAATCCGGGCACAATGAACGCCGCCCCGCCGACCAGCGCGCCCACCCGGCCGCGTACCCGCCAGGCGGTGAAAATTGCCAGCTGCGTGGAGGCCGGGCCCGGCAGCAGGTTGCACGCGGCGATCGCGTCCTCGAACTCCTGCCCCGATAACCACTTCCGCCGTTGAACGCGCAACGCGCGCAACAGAGCGATGTGTGTGGGCGGGCCACCGAATCCGATGCAGCCGATCCGGCCCCATTGCCTCAGAACGATGCCCAGGCTGGGCGCCCCGTCGGTGGTGGATGGTTCAGGTGCGTTCGCAGTGTGGTCGAACATCGGCTCCTGCTCGGGGTCCGGGGTCACCGCCCGACGGGTTGGAACACTTCGACCGGGTTGCCGGCCGGGTCGTCGAACACGATCTGGCGGCCGCCAGGGCCCGTGATGACGTCGCTGCGGAACCGCACCCCGGCCTCGCGCAGCCGCGTCACCTCGGCGTCGATGTCGTCGACGATGAAGTGGATGCGGTTCCATCCGCCGGGGCCGGGCTTGCTCCCGTCCGGCATCGGGCGTCCCGCGGAGCTGGCCGGGCCGCTCAGCAGCAACCGCAGGTTCCCGCGCACAACGTCGGCGAAGGCCGGCACCGCGCTCGAGCGCACCGTGAAGCCGAGCTTGGAGGAGTAGAAGGCGACAGCGGCTTCGACGTCGTCGACGAGATACCGCACGCTTACCAGTTCTGTGGTCATGTTTGGCTCACCTCTTCGGGAGTGGTTGCCATCAGGAATCCGATCCGCGTATCCAGCTCTGCGGCGACACGGCGGAAGGCCGGGTAGCTGTCCGCCTCACGTGCCGGGTCGGGGATGCTCCAGTGGATCATCCGAGGTCGGCCGGGAAACTCCGGGCAGACCTCACGAACCCGGTCGCACAAGCTGATCACCCAATGGAAACGCCGCTGCCGCAACGAATCCAGATGCGTAGGCTCGTGGGTAAGCGTGATGCCGTACTCGGCCATCGCGCGCACCGCCTCCGGGCGCAGTGGTTTCGGATGACTGCCCGCGCTGGCCACCTCGGCCCCGGTGCGGTGGCGCAAGAGCGCCGCGGCCATCGGCGACCGGCCGCTGTTGCCGGTACAGAGGAACAGCACCCGCAGCCTGGCCGGCCCACGGGCCGCGCGCGTGACACCGAGCCCAGGATGCAACGCAGCGCCGGCCTCGGCGAGCGCGTCCGCACACCGGCGAAGGTCGAGGTGGTAATACGTGTCGCGCCCATCGAAACTGCTCCGCCGCGCGGTGACCAGCTCCGCCGTGCGCAGCTTGCGCAGGTGGTAGGACACCAGGTTCTGCGGCTGCCCGACGGCATCTACCAGCTCCCGCACACGGCGGTCGGTGTGCGCGAGCTCGCGCATCAGCCTCCAGCGCAGCGGGTCGCCAGCCAGCCGCACGAATGGCGGCGGCTCAGATGGACCAGTTGCCGACACGCAGCTGACGATACATCAATACAGATTGATGCATCTACCCCTCGGGCCGGCCCGCACAGCCAAGTTTTGCCGAACGAACCGCCGGAGAGCGGCTGTGCGAGCGAGCGGCACCGCTCAGGACGGTGAGGCGTTCGGGGGCTTCGGTTGCTCGCCGGTTCCGGTCGTCGCCGCTGGATGGCTGGTTTCGGTTGCGGCGTGCGGGGTGGTGATCCAGCGGGCGGCGAGCAGGCCAGATGCGGCGGTGAGGATGGCGGCGGCGATCACGGTGGTGTTGAGGCCGAGGGTGTCGGCGAGGATGCCGGCGAGCAGGGCGCCGACCGCGTAGCCGGTGTCGCGCCAGAAGCGGTAGGTGCCGAGGGCGTTGGCGCGCCAGGCGGGGTGGGCGTGGTCGGAGATTGACGCGATGAGTGTCGGGTAGACCATGGCGGTGCCCAGGCCGAGTGCGATGGCGGAGATGATCCCTGCGAGCAGGGGATCGGCGAGCAGGGCGAGCGCGAGCGCGAACCCCGCGGCTTGGACGAGCATGCCAGTGACGATGAGGGGTTTGCGGCCGATGCGATCGGAAAGGTGCCCGCTGGGGATCTGGCCGAGGCCCCACAACAGGGGGTAGAGCCCTTTGATGAGGCCGACGGCGGCGAGCCCGAGTCCGTGCTGGGTGAACAACAGCGGGAACACGCCCCAGATGAGACCGTCGTTGAGGTTGTTGACCAGGCCCGCCTGGCTGGCGCCCCGCAGGGATCGGTTCTGCCAGGTGGTACGGGCGAAGGTGGCGGCCAGACGGGCGGATTGGGCGCCGTCAGCGGGTGCGGGGTGGTGGGACAATTCCAGGGCGACGTGCGCGGCGGTGTCGCGCACGACGAGGGACAGGCCCAGTCCTGCGGCGACGAAGACGACCCCGATGAGTTCGGGGAGGGGGCGAAGGCCGTGGGTGGCGGCTAGGTAGCCGGTGAGCAGGGCGACGGCACCGACCGCGACGTAACCTGCGGCTTCGTTGAGGCCGGTGGCCAGTCCGCGGCGGGCCGGGCCGACGAGGTCGATCTTCATGTTGACGGTCATCGACCAGGTCAGTCCCTGGTTGAGGCCGAGCAGCACGTTGGCCGCGATGATCCAGCCCCAGGATGGCGCCCAGGCGAGGGCGAACGGTACGGGGATGCCGATCAGCCAGCCGGCGATCAGGAGCTGCCGGCGGGTGAATCGGGCGGTCAGGGCCCCGGCGGCGAGGTTGGTGAATGCCTTGGTCATGCCGAAGGCGATGATGAAGGAGAACACGGCGAGGTCGCTGGTCAGGCCGAAGGTCTCGGTGCCGATCAGGGGCACGGTGGTGCGTTCCAGCCCGACGAGGCCGCCGACGCAGACGTTGACGATGACGAGCAGGGTGAATTGGAGCCAGTTCTCGCGCAGGCCCAGCCGCACCCCTGCGGTCACGACGGCTGGGTCCCGCCGGTGAGGTTCAGGTCGTGGGCACGGACGTAGTCGCCGGGACCCCCGTCGAGCACCGTGAGATCGGTGCGGCCGGCGCGCTCGAGGAGGCTGGCGGCGGTCATGGCGCGTTCACCGTGCCCGCACGCCACAACAGCGCCGGGCGGGACGTCGGCGGCGTGTGTGGTCAGGTCGCCGAGTTCGAGGTGGATCGCGCTCGGAACGTGACCGGCGCGATACTCCTGCGCTTGGCGGATGTCTACATAGGATCGTGTCGGCGCGTGGGTGGCGGTGGCAAAGGCAGTGCTGCGAACCGGACCGCCCGCGTCCGTCCAGGCAGTGATGCCGCCGGCCAGCTGTCCGGCCAGTCGTTCGTAGCCGATTTTGGCGGACTGCCAGGCGATGTCGGCGGGGTCCTGGTCGGGATTGAGGACGAATACCAGTGGGGTGGTGTGGGGCATCAGCCAGCCCAGCCATGTCGCGAATTGCTCGCGCAACGGGATGGACACCGCGCGGGGGATGTGGGCGGTGGCGTAGTCGTCCGCGGGGCGGGCATCGATGACGGTTGCCCCGTCCGAGAGGAGCGCCCGCACCGTGGCGGCGCTGAGCGCAGCGATCGGCGGAGTGCCGGCCAGGATGGCCGGGCCGCGCCGGTTCGCTTCGGCGAGGCGGGTGAAGTACGCCGGATACGTTCCCAGCCCGGCGAGCAGAACATGGACGAACGCGTCCTCGTGGGGTGCCGCCAGCAACGGGTTGGCGCGCTTCTGCTCCCCGATGGTCGACGTGCGTTCGCTGCCGGGTGGGGTGGAGCAGAACGACCCCGCGCCGTGGGTGGGCCACACGGCGACGGCGTCGGGCAGGGTGATCAGGCGTTGCAGCGACCGGTACTGGGCGCGGGCCAACTGCTCGGTCCGTGCTGGGCCGAGCAAGTCCGTGCGAGCCGCGGAGTTGACGATCAGCGAGCCGCCGGTGAACACGCCGAGTTCGCACGCGCCGTCGAGCAGCAGGAACGACAGGTGCTCGTCGGTGTGGCCGGGGGTCGCGAGGGCCCTCAGTGTCAGGCCGCCGAGATCGACCTCGTCACCATCAGCCAGCGGGGTGTGGTCGAACAGGCGACGTCCCGCCGCGGAGGCGAGCACCGTCGCTCCCGTGTCGTGACCGAGCTGCACGGCACCGGAGAGGAAATCGGCGTGCAGGTGCGTGTCCGCGGCGAAGGCGACCCGCAGACCACGCCGTCGCGCGGCCGTGTGGAGGGTGCGCAGATCCCGGGACGCGTCGACGGCCAGCGCGCTGCCGTCGCCCAGATCCACCAGGTAGGCGCTGTTGCCGAGTCCTTCGTCGACCAGCGGGAACAGGTGATCGTCGGTGAAGCTCACAACGTTCTCCAACCTTGCCGGAGCGGCGCGCGACCGTCCCTGTGCGTGCCGCGTGACGTGTCCAGCGTCTGATATACATTAATCCATAGATTTATGGAGGATGGGAAGATGGCGGACAACACCGCGACCGATCCGGACAGTGGTTCGGTGAAGACGGCGGCCAAGGCGCGGTTGTACGAGGCGTTCGCGGTCAGCGGGAAGGCGCTCGCCAACGGCAAGCGCCTGGAACTGCTCGACCTGCTGGCACAGGGCGAGCGCACCGTGGACGCGCTCGCCACCGCGTCGGGGCTGAACCTGACGACCGCGTCCGCACATCTGCAGACCCTCAAACAGGCAGGCTTCGTCGCGACCCGCCGGGACGGGGTACGGGTGCACTATCGCCTCGCCGGCGAGGACGTCGCGCAGCTGTTCGCGTTGCTGCGCACCGTCGCCCAGGCCCATCAGCCGGCGGTGCCGCATGCGCGTGAGGCCTACCTCGGTGCCGCGCCCGACGAGGAAATCACCCGCGAGCAGTTGCAGGTGCGCGCGGCAGCGGGGGAAGTGGTGCTGCTGGACGTCCGGCCGGTGCACGAGTACCGGGCGGGTCACATCCCGGGCGCGCTGAGCGTCCCGGTAGAGGAGCTGGCGGACCGGATCAACGAACTACCCGACGGCGCGGACATCGTCGTGTACTGCCGAGGCGAGTACTGCGTACTGGCCTACGACGCGGTGCGGCTGCTGACCGACCGCGGCCGCCGCGCGGTCCGGCTGGACGACGGCATGCTGGAGTGGCGCCTGGCCGAAATGCCCGTCGACACCGGAGACCTCGCATGACCGAACACGCAATTCCCGCGGCCGACACGGCCGGAGTGCTTGCGGGGTGGGCCGGTCTACATGGACTACAACGCCACAACGCCGACCGCTGGAGCACTCCCCAGTGACGTCGAGACCGCAGTGTAGGGCCAAAGTGCGCGCCACACGCCACGATCGGCGGTCCGACCAGCTGGTCAGCCGCGCGGGGCGTACATGATGACCCCGACGCCGGTGAGGCAGATGAATGCTCCGATCACGTCGAAGCGGTCGGGGCGGTAGCCGTCGGCGATGACACCCCACAGCAGGGAGCCGGCGACGAACACGCCGCCGTACGCGGCCAGAATGCGGCCGAACTGGGCGTCGGGCTGCAGGGTTGCGACGAACCCGTAAAGGCCGAGGGCGATGATCCCGCTCCCGATCCACAACCAGCCGCGGTGGTCGCGGACGCCTTGCCACACGAGCCAGGCACCACCGATCTCCAAGATGGCGGCGAGCACGAACAGCCCGATCGAACGCAACACGAGCACGAACAATCCTCTCGAAGCGCGGGCAGTAGCGCGCGCTGTGCGCACAAGACTGAGGCGTGGGGTCAGTCACCGAAGACGTCGGCCAGCAGCGGCGCTGCTTCGGCTGGCGCGTGTACGTCGAACTCGAGCACCTCGCGGCGGAGGCGCAGGGTGAATCCGAAGAAGGCGCAGGATTGCTGCTCGGCGGCTGCGAGTTCGGCCACGCGCCCGGCCAGCTCGGCCGGGAGCCGGAACAGCAGCCCCTCATCGGTCGGCTCGCGCTCTGCTCTGGTGAGCAGCTCACGCCACTGCCCGATGCGCTCAGCTTGTTCTCCGCCCGTCAGCAGGCATGCGATCGGCGCGGACTCCGGCTCTTCCGCCGGCCGACGCACGTTGAACTCAACGGGCACCGGCGCCGGCTCCGCTACCGGCGGCTTCTGGTGCAGGAATCCGCAGCCCGGGTCGCACCGGCCCGGGCGCGGCGGACCGTCGATCTCGTTCAGTGCCTCGCGCAGGCGATCGGTGAACGCCTCCAGCTCGGCGGCGCGCTGCTGGGCCTCGCCGAGGCGAGCAAGGAGCATCGGCCGCAGCCGTGCGCACGTCGGTGCACAACCCGTCCTCCCACACACCCAGCAGGTCACGGATCTCCTCCAGCGGCAGCCCGAGGTGCTTGCCGGTGGCGATGAACTCCAGGCGCTCCACCGACTCCTCGTCGTAAAGCCGATACCCGACTCCGACCGGCGTGCGGGAAGCAGCCCAGCCTGTTCGTAGAACCGCAACGTCGTCGGCTTCACGCCGACTCGCTCTGCCAGCTGGGAGATCCGCAACGTCGTCACCTCACGACCGTAAACCTTCCAGCCGACTCGAAGGTCAACCGCAAAACAGCACAGCCATCCAAGGGGCGGGGTTCAGCTGGGCGGCAAGTCGCGCCGATTCGGGCTGAGGGCGGGCATCTCGGGCTGAAGCGCGGGGAAGACCTGCTGCGGAGCACAGCACGAGCATCCGTCCTCCTCGGACTTCCCCCCGGCCGGAATCTGCTGCGCCGAAACCGGTTCGGGTGCCGTGATGCCCCGCAGGGGCCGCAGCCGCCCGGCTCGGACGCCGTTGCCGATGACGAAAACTCGGCCAGTTCGTGCACGAACACGACCGTGGCGAGGCTCAAGACACCGAATGCGGCGAGCGGCACCAGCGTCCTCTTCTCGGAGTGGCTTGCGCAGTCGGCTTCCACCGGGGCATCGATCGCACCTTTCGCCCCAACGGCTGCTATGTCGCCAAGAGCCACCGCGGATGAGGTGGGCGCAGCGTTTGTGCCGCCGAGCCGTTGTCGACCGCGCCCGCCACGCACTCGTCGACCTTCCGATGCTGCAACCACCACACCTCGACCGTGGCGCCAGTCTGCGCGAGTTTCGCCTCAACCATCGCGTGCTGATCACCGCGGCGCGAAGGCTGGCCGTCGAGGACCCGGCCACTGAGCTGTTGACCGAGGCGTTGGACCGGATCGCGGTGTGGCGTTCGGCCTGGGCCACCGTCCCGGCCGAGACGCAGTTCGCCGCCTACACGCAGCTGAGGGCAGACTTGTTCGATGTCGAGCGAGTCCTCGCTCAGCTGATGGGGTGGCAACCCTTGTCGCCGGTGGCAGCACGGTGAAGCCACGCCCCTCCCTCAGCTCCGGACAGCGCGAAGCCCTGGCACGGGAATCGCGGCATGCCGATCCGGTCGTTCGGGTCCGCGTCGCCGCGGTGCAGAGTTGGTTTTCGGGCCAGCCGTTCACCGAAGGCGCCGCGCGTGCCGGAGTCTCCACCTCCACGGTCCGCCGGTGGGTCCGGCGATTCATCGAGCACGGTCTCGGCGCGCTCGCAGGTGAGGCACCGGCGCGCCCGGCCCGGCCCGCGGCCGGGACGGATCCCCGTGGTCACAGCTTCACCGAAGCATCGAAGACGTTTCTGGCCGGAATCGGGGCGGAACTTCACCTCGCCCGCTCCGAGCGCGGGTGGACCCGGCAGCAGCTGATCGAACGCTGCGGTGTGGAGTACTCGCCCGAACGGGTCGCGAACTGGGAACACGGCCTCCGGGCCGTCCCGGTCGTCGCCTTGGCCATCACGTGCCGGGCGCTGGAGATCTCGATGGCCGAGGTCGTCGGGCGCAGCTACACCAGTGCGTTCGACCGCTTGCCGCAGGTCCCGAAATGACGCCCCGGTGGGCAGTCCCCTCCATACGCCACCGGCGACTGGGCAGAAACCAGGACGCAGGAGGGGACTTCAGCCGACGCCACACTCGAGCCGGCCGGTCGGCGATTTGCCGGCGCCGACTCCTGGAACGTAACCGATCTTCCAGCCCGCACGGCGCACTGTCACCGCCGCGGGGTAACACGGAGAGTTGGGTGAGGATGGCACGCCACCCACGAGAGTCGCGGGGCACGTCACCTCACCCGGGCGCAACCCCTGTTTGGCCGACAGCCGCCGACCTCGACCTCGTCGAAGACCCATATCTCGACTTCCTCGACCGCGTCCTCAAGGGACTGCGAAACCTCGACCGCACATCACCACCCCAACCACGACCAGCACGCCGGGACGACCCCATGGACCTCAGCACCGAACACGCAGCAGCGGCGCTCAACCGGACCTGCCTGCAAGCGCTTCAGCTCACCGACGCTTTGATCAACGGAAACTCCACAGTGGACACTATTCGTCGAGTATCCGAGCAACTGGCCGATACGGCCGAGATCCTGCAAAGCTACGCCGGCGACCTCGAAACCGGCGTGGTCAACGAACACCCGATCCAGCTGCCGGCACCGGACGACACCGACGAACCTCGATCGGATCTCAACGGTGACGGCACGCGGCCTCCTGTTCCCGAAGTGGCCGAGGCTCGACCGGCCACGCCGCGACGATCCGGGACCGCCGACCGTCACGGATCGCGCCGTGCGCCCCGCAGGCGACGCTGACGCGCCGCAGAGCTCGTCCGCCGATTCACCACGCCCTCGCCGATCTATCTCAGGAAGACTCCCAGTGAAGATCCGTTCCCGCGCGACCCCACCCGCCGCCTTCGCGCTCGGCGCCGAACTTCACCGGGCCCGAATGCGAGCGAAGTTCGGCCTCCGTGAACAGGCGGACCGGGTAGACGTCCCACCGGCCAACATCAGCCACTGGGAAGCCGGATCACGCAGGCCGTCACCGGACATGACGTCGTATCTCCTCGGTCTGTTCAAGGTGGCTGGACCCGAGTACAAACGCCTCCGGGAACTCGCCTCGAACGTGCACAACTCCATGCACGTCGAACACCGCATCCCCGCACGAACCGCATGACCCGCCTCTACGAACGTCGGGTCCCCGTGGTGGTCGCCCGCCCGCGTTCGACTCGCTCGATTACCGGGGCCGCAACGTGATCGAACGCCGCTTCAAGCTGCTCAATCAATGGCGTGGCCTGGCCACTCGCTACGGCAAGCTCGCCATCGTTTACCGATCCGCGATCGTTCTCCATGCCGTGATCCGCTGGACCAAGGCATCATCAGACACGCCCTAGCTCACTGCGCCACCAGCCCACCGTCGACAGCCCACGCCTGCCCGGTCACGAAAGACGCGCGGTCCGACAGCATCCACGCCACCGCCTCGGCGATCTCCTCCGGCTGTGCGGCCCGGTTGATCGGCTGCATCGCCGCGATCTGCTCCTCCGTGACTACCCCGGTGGCCACCACCTGCTCGTACATGCCGGTGCGCACGGTGCCCGGGCAGACGGCATTGACGCGGATCCCCTGTGTCGCGTATTCGAGAGCGGCGGCGCGCGTCAGGCCGACGACGCCGTGCTTGGCCGCCACGTAAGCGGACAGGCCGATGCCCATCCCGACCAAACCGCCAGTCGACGACGTGTTCACAATGGACCCTCCGCCGGCGCCCAGCATCCGGCGGATCTCGGCCCGCATGCAGAGCCACACGCCTTCGAGGTTCACCGACATCACCCGGTGCCAGTTGTCCCGAGTGGACTCGGCGACGGACTCGAAAGCACCGTCGACACCGGCGTTGTTGAACGCCCCATCGAGCCGGCCGTAAGCCGCTACCGCGGCCGCCACCATCGCTTCGACATCGTCCTCAAGGGCCACATCGGCCTTCACCGCGGTAGCCGTGCCGCCCTGTGCCACGACCAAGTCGGCCGTCTCCCGGCACGTGCCGTGGTCGATGTCGGCGAGCAGCAACCGCGCGCCGTACCCGGCCAGCACCAGAGCGGTACTGCGGCCGATGCCGGAGCCGGCACCGGTCACGATCACAGACTTGCCCTCGAGCATCAGTGTTTCCCCCGCGTGTGGACGGTCATCGGCAGCCGGTCGAGGTGCACGATGCTGGAGATCACGGTCTTCGGGCGGAAACCGGCGAGCAGGTCCAGCCGGCGGCCCGCGACGATGCCGGCGATGGTGATCTTCATCTGGACCCCGGAAAACGCGTCGCCGATGCATTGCCGGTTGCCGAGCCCGAACGGCATGAACGCCCGCCGCATCCGTTCGGTCGACGCGTCACCAAGCCAACGGTCGGGGTTGAACCGCAACGGATCGGCGAAGATCTCCGGGTCGCGCTGCAAAGCCGCGGGACTGTAGAGCACCTCACTGCCCGGCTCGATGGTCACGCCGCCGAGAGTGACGGGTTTGACCGCGCGGCGCATGAGAATCCACAGTGGGTGGTGCAGCCGCAGGTTTTCCTGCACAACAGCCTCGGTGAGTGTCAACGCGGGCAGATTCGCCGCCTCGATGTCGCGCCCGTCGACAACCTCGTCGACCTCCACTTCGAGCCGTTGCCTGAGCGAGGGGTCGCGCGCGATCTCGTACATCGCCCACGTCATCAGCGTCGCCGGCGTCTCGATGCCGGCGATCAGCAGCGTCATGATCTGGTCGCGGATCTGCGTGTCGGTCAGCGTCGTGCCGGTCCGGGCGTCGTGCGCGCCCAGGAGCAGGGACACGAAGTCGCCGAGGTCGCCGTGGTCCCTGCGGTAGACGGCGACGAGGCGCGCGGCGGCGTCACGCAGGTCGGCGCAGGCGGCGTCGAAGCGTCGGCCGACCGGGGTTGGCACGCGCGCGAAGAAGTCGGGCAACAGCGTGCGCTGGCCCAGCCCCTGCAGCAGGGCCGGCAGCTGGTCCCGGGCCAGCTGCACCACCTCCCGCGCCTCCGGGGCGAGAAACATGGTCTGGCCGATGATCTCGCTCGCCATCACGTGCATCTCGCGGTCCATCGCGACGGTCTCGCCGGGCCGCCACGTCGCCGCCTGCTCACGGACGACGTCGCTCATGATGCGGATGCTGCGCTGGATCTGTTCCCGATGGAACGCCGGCTGCACCATCCGGCGCTGTCGAAGATGCTCGGTGCCTTCGGCGGTGAACAATCCGTCGCCGACATACGGGCGCGCCTTCTGGAAGATGCGCCCGCGGTCGAAGCTCTTCGCCTCCTCCACCATCACGGCACGCACGAGCTCCGGCGAGTTCAGCACGAGGAACGGCCTCGTGCCGATCCGGATCCGCACGATGTCACCGGCGGGCTGCAACGACGTGAGATAACCGACGCGGTCGCGGCGCAGTAGTGAAAGCGTGTGCCCGAGCAACGGGAGACCACCCGGCGCGGTGGGAGCCTGGCGAGCCAGGAGCATGGTCATGGAACGCTCCAAAGAGGAATGTCGAGTCGAAGTCAGGCCGTGGTTGGCCAGTCGAGCAGGTCCTCCACATAGGACGCCTTCGCGCCATCGGGAGAAGCCTCGGAGGGCGAGAATCGGATGGTGCCGGTACGGTCCCAGGCCTCCATGCCGGCCGCCCACGACTGCTGGTCACGCACGCACCGCAGCACAAGCTCCGGCGCCTCGATTTCCAGCGCCGCCATGACTTCCGGCAGCTCCCGGGCCGCCGTGAGGTGATCGTCCACACGGGACGCTATCCGCGCGGCCACGGCGTCGATCGCGCCCTGCACGCCCAGATGCTCGTGGTGGTCCAGCACCGTGACGAGGTTGATCGGATCGCCCTGCTCCATGTGCAGCGAGTGGATGTCGTTGATCCAGCACATGATGTCGGCCGTGCCCAGCACCAGGGTCTGGTAGTGCGGCGTCCGGTACAGCACGTCCGGCACCGTCGCGCCTTCGACCAGCTCCACGAGGTCTACAGTGGGCAGTACTGTGGACGCGTCGCGGCGCACCGAGATGTAGTCCTCGACGGTCGGCACGGTCCCCGACAGCCGATAGGCGTTCTCGGCCAGGTGCCCCGTGAGCCACCGGTCCAGGTTATGACGCAACCGCGTTGTCCAGTAACCCGGTCGACCGGCAACCGTGCGCTCGAGCAGATCCCGCAGCGCCGCGACAAGCGGATGGTCCTCGTGCACCGTCGCCCGCTCGTCACCGCCGATGATGCGCCGCATGCTCGCCACGAGACCCTCGTAACGCTCGGCGCGGCCGGTCGTCACACCGATGTTCTGCTGGTCGTCGGTGACGAAAAAGAAGCTGTTCCAGTCGGTGATCAGCGCGAGACCCTCGAGCGAGGCCCAGGGGGTGAGCGTGGCCATGATGCGGCCGTAACCAAGGGCCCGGAACTTCGCCGCCACCTCCGGCGAACGCAGCAGGCCGAACTTGCGGCACCAGGCCTCGGTGAGCTCCTGAACGTGCGATGCGTCGGGATGACTGGCAGTTTCGAACGGCAGCCGCAGATCCGGCATTTCGTAGGTTCCCATGGCATTCACACCGAAGCCGGGAGCGTGCGCCGGCTGAAGATCATCGGCAGCTTGTCCGGGCGGATCAGCGCGCTGGCCACCTCGCGGACTTCCGTGCCCTGCGCCAGACTCAGGTTCCAGCGCGAGCAGATCACCGAGGCGATCATCGTGAGCTCCATCGTCGCGAACACCTTGCCGATGCACTGGTACGAGCCCGCGGCGAACGGGATGTAGGCGCCCTTCGGAATCCGCTGCGCGTTCTCCGGAAGCCAGCGGTCGGGGTCGAAGCGCAGCGGGTCCGGGAACCAGCGGGCGTCGTGGTGCAGCAGGTACGGGCTGTAGATGAGCTCCGCGTCGGCCGGGATGGTGGACCGGCCGGCGCGAACCTCGGTCAACGTGCGCCGCGAGAACAAAAGCGGCGTGTGCAGCCTGAGTACCTCGTCGATCACGCGGCCGAGGTACTCCAGCGCGGGCAGGTCGTCATACTCCGGCGCGCGGCCGGCGAGGACCTCATCGAGCTCGGCGTGCACGCGCGCGGCCACCTCGGGGTTGCGGCCGATCTCGTACAGCACCCAGCCCAGCGTCGCCCCGGGTGCCTCGACGCCGGTGAGTGCCAACGTCATCACCTGCGCGTGGAGCTCCTCGTCGGACAAGCCATTGCCGTCTTCGTCGCGCACCGCGAGCAACGCGGATAGCACGTCGCCGCGGTCCTGCCTCGCCGCGCGATAGGCGGAGACGACCTCGTCGATCGAGCGATTCATCCGGTTCATGGCACGGGTGAAGCGGATGTTGCCGGGAGTGGGAACCTTTTCCCACGCCGGTGGCAGGACGATGCGTTTGAGCAGGCTGTGGGTCAGCAGCCGCATGCCGTGTTTGATCGCGTCGGCCGTCTCGGCGTTGGCGGTGAACTTGAACAGGCTGCGGGTCAACGCGGTCAGGGCCAGGTCGTTCATGACCTCGTCGGCCGCCAGCGTTGCGCCGTCCTGCCAGGAATCCGCCGCTTCTTCGGCCGCGGTGCGCATGATCGACGAGTACTCCACGAGGCGCTCGCGGCTGAAGACCGGCTGGAGCAGCTTGCGCAGCCGCCGGTGCTCGTCGCCTGACGCGGTCGCGATCCCTTCGCCCAGGCCGGGTTTCAACCGTTCGAAACAGAGGCCTCGCTTGTACTCGAGGTCGCCCGGTACCAGCACGTCGCGAGTGGCGTCGGGGTCGGCGATGACGTAGACGGGGAAGTTGCCGAATCGCACCTTGACGACGTCGCCGTAGCGAGCCAGCGCGGGAAGGAACTCCAGAGGTTTGCGCAGCACCGGGACGATGTGACCGAGGACCGGCCACGCTCCGGGAGCTTCGACGGCCTCGTGCACCTCCACGGGAATCCGCACTTCATCCGTCCTATATGGACACTTCGTAGGAGCAACGGCTCTTCGGGGTGCGACCTCGGGATATTCTTCGGCGCGTGACATCGAGCCCCCTGAAGGGTGGAAGTGGTGGTTCGCGAGCCCCGGAAGGCGGGTCGCGACTCGTCGAGGCTCAGACCTCGTGCTCACCCGATTCCAAGCTTCGCAACGGAATCTGTCAAGGACCGCCGCCCGGATCACCCGCTCGACGTATTCCGTCGCTATGGATCCGAGTTCCTGTTCACGCCCCGAAGGAGTGTTCTTTCGTGCGAAACAAGGAAGAACTGACGCTTGTGAGTGACGGCGAGCACCCCCGTAATGCGAAAATGCCCGTAAGTGTCGATCGGGCACGAGAAACGCCCGCACGCGCGTTGTCCGCGGTGAGCGCAGCGCCTATAGCATGACCACGTCGAGGTGAGCGAAGTCCGCCGCCACGCGGGAGCCGGTACGCACGCCGACGGGTTCGGTGAGGCCGTCGGTCACCACGAGCAGGCCTCCCTCGACGTCGCCGAGGCCGGCGAGCGCCTGATGGCCCACGGCGGCGCCCGTGGCCGTGTCGACGATCTGGCCGTCGACTTCGAGCAGCACGGCTTCCAGAGTGAGGTCGAGCCCCTCCGGCGGCACCCCGACCGGGCCGAGACGCACAGCCGTGACGACACCGTCGCCGAGCGCGCGACGCCGCCGTAGACCCGGGAGA
This sequence comes from Amycolatopsis sp. DSM 110486, assembly GCF_019468465.1. Lineage (NCBI taxonomy): Bacteria > Bacillati > Actinomycetota > Actinomycetes > Pseudonocardiales > Pseudonocardiaceae > Amycolatopsis > Amycolatopsis sp. DSM 110486. The sequence continues at coordinate 9,943,833 of NZ_CP080519.1, forward strand.
CGGCTTCGAACGCGGTAGCGCCGGGACCCACGGCGCCGTGCCGCAGCCGGAAGACAAGCACCGGTTGGGCCCGCATCCCAGCGACGACCGGAGCCGTGAGCATCGCGTCGGTCAGCACGCGTCCTCCTCCGCCGCGAACACCGCGGTCACACTGCCCAGTCCGGCCACGTTCGCGACGACCGTGTCCCCCGGCCCCACCGGAGACGCGCGGGTCATCGACCCCGGAAGCACCACGTGCCCCGGCTTGAGCGTCACGCCGAGCGGGCCGACAGTGTTGGCCAGCCACACGAGCGCGTTCACCGGCGAACCCAGCACCGCGCCGCCCGCGCCGGTCGCGGCGAGCGTGCCGTTGACATGCAGAGTGCAGCCCGCGAGCCGAAGGTCCACGTCGAGCAGGTCTGTCGGGCGGCTGCCGAGCAGCACGCCGCCGGCGCGCGCATCGAGCTCATCGCCGACAACCTCGGTGAGATGTACGGCTCGAAGATCGGCTGACGCGGAATCCACCGTTCGCCTGGCGACGTTTACCGGGCTTGCAACCCGAACAAATCCTCGCGAACGCCACGACGATCGCTGTCGTGGGCCTGAGCCGCGACTCGGCGAAGGCCGCGCACGGGGTTCCCGCCACGCTGCAGGCCCACGGTTTCCGCATCATCCCCGTGCACCCGTCGGCCACGGAACTGCTCGGCGAGAAGGTCTACCGCTTCCTCAAGGACATCCCGGAGCCGGTGGACCTCGTCGACGTCTTCCGCCCGGCCGCCGAGGCCCCGGGCATCGCGGCCGACGCCGTCGCCATCGGCGCGAAGGCGCTGTGGCTGCAGCAGGGCATCGTCTCCGCCGAGGCGAAGCGCATCGCGGAAGAGGGCGGGCTGGCGGCGCGTGGCACTGGCGCACCAAGCGTTGCCCTCCGGTCCTTCGCCAGTGAAGCCGGCTGGGATGGTCGCCGCGGGCTGGCCGGTGAAGTCGAACGGGAAGGTGAACGAAAGCCAGTAGAAAGCTTCGATCTGGCGGCCGTGAATGTACAAGGACCCGACACCCGAGGACTGGGCGAAGCTCGATCGCGGCGACTTCGACCCGCCGCAGCTCTCCCCGAGCCGGCCGGGCAGTCCGATGGACGTCGATCCCTGGTGATCGTTGTCCTTCGCCAGCTCAGCGGGTCCGGGGACCAGCTGTGAGCCGTGGTGGCTCTGCTTGGGTGACAGGGATGGCTTCGATGTCTGTCACGTGAGGTGAAGCATCACGGTGTTCGGTGAGCCTCTGACTACGGCGTTGAGCCATGGGTGTCCGAGCGATCCGCGGTTCCGGCCAACACCGTGGCCGCCCGTTGAGATCGTCACCGATTAGGACCAAGTCGAGCTCAACTGCGACTACGGAACGGAGCACATCAGAATCAACGCGAGGCAGGCTCTGCAGCGGGCACCTCGACCAGACGTGGAAAGCGCGACCGGTGGAACACCAACGGCCGGGTCTCCGGACCGGTGCGGAGACCGATGATCCGCAGAAGAACAATGTGGTGGTCACCGGCGGGAATCTCGTCCTCGATCGTGCAGTCCAGCCACGCGGTCGCTCCCGTGATCAAAACGGCACCCGCATCAGTAGTGTGGAGAGAAAGCCCGGCGAAGCGATCCCCGGTTTTCGCCGACAACGACCGGCACGCCGACTCGTGCGCCTCACCGAGCACGCTCACGCCCACCCGTCCGGCGTCGCGCAGCCGAGGCCAGGTGCTCGATCCGTTGTCGACGCACACGGAGACCAGAGGCGGGTCGAGGGATACCGAGGTGAAGGAACTGACCGCCATGCCGGTCGGCTTGCCGTCGACCAGGGCGCACACTGCCGCGACGCCACTCGGGAAGCAGCCGAACGCGTCCCGCAATGCGCGGCCGTCCGCGGTTTCGGCGGGCGTGAACGGGGGCGCGATCGGCCCGGTCGGCGCCACTTCGCCGCTAGCCCGGGCAGCGGCGAGCCTGGCGGTTACCGGAGCCCATCGTCGCGCGTATGACTTGAGCGCCACGGAGTCGTCGACGGTATTCTCGGGGAGGTAGAGACCCGGGAACTCGCATGTGGCGCCCAGTTCCGCCAGCACGGGCTTGAGCAGGAGTTCGGGAGCCATCGCATGCGCCAACCCGGCACCGACCATGAGCGGAACCACCACCACTCCCTGTAGTCCCGGTCCGTCGGCGAACCGGTCCAGGAAGAGTTTCAACAATCCCGTGTAGGTCCCGCCGACCGTGGGGCTCGCGACCACGACGACCGATGACCGCGCAACGGTCCGGACAGCGGCCTCGGCCGACTCCTCGTCCACCGGCACGAGTGCCAGGTCGAGCACGTGGTCGACCGGGCGCCCGGTGAGCGCCTCGGCGAGCTGCCGGGCGGCGACGAGTGTGCGCGAGGCCGGCTTCGGGTTTCCGACGACAACGGTGGTAGTCATGTGAGCTCCCAGGCGAAGAGGATGGCGGAAGGCCGCCATGCGTGGGCTGGTTCCGGGCGCCGGGCCAGTCTCGCGGCGTTAATCGTGCTTCCCCGCTTGAACAGCCCGGGAAACTGTCAGTTGGCGACGAGCGCGATCCGGGTCGACAGCTCGCCCGCCGACTTGAGGACCGCCTCGACGAGCTCGGTTTCGCGGTCCGCCGGCACCCGGCGGTTGATGGAGACGACGCTCAGCCCGGCGACGACCTTGCCCTGGTCATCTCGGATCGGCGCGGCGATGCCGATCGCGTCGGGGTCGAGTTCACCTCGGGTGACCGCGAAACCGGCGTTCCTGATGTCGCCAAGCCGGGCGGCCACGTCGCTCGGGGAGACCACAGAGGCCGACGTGAGCTCGGTGAAGGGGTGCTCAGCGAGCAGGCGCTCGCACTCGTCCGGCGGTTCCCACGCGATGAGTACCCACGCCGAAGCCCCCGCATTCAGGGGCAGAACGGTTCCCCGCTGGTAGGACAGCCGGACGCGATTTTCCGGCGGTTCCGCCTTCTCGAGACAGACCACCTGCGCACCTGACCTCCGCGTGAGGAGCACCGTTTCCCCGATCTCGGCGGCGATCCGCTCCATGATCGGCAACGCGACCGCCGACAGACCGTAGGACGAACGAGCCAGCCGGGCAAGCTCGAACACTTTCTGACCTAGACGAAAGCCGCCCTGAGGATCGTCCTCGAGGTAGCCGGCGCGATGGAGGGTCGACAAGTAGCGGTAGGCGGTCGACCTCGCGACGCCGAGTTCGCCGGCGACGTCAGCACTACGGATCCTCAACCTCTCCGTGGCGAACATGCCGAGGATATCGAGCGCCCGGTCCGCGGTGCTGTTCTTGTCGCGGTAAGTCGTGGAGCGGTTACCCGCTTCAGTCATAGACCGCTCTGCCCGTACCATGAACCCCCGCCACTTCGTCCGATTCCTGATCTGCACGCCGGCCTTGTCGTGCGTGATGTGCCGTCCTCCGAGACTCCGGCCCGGCCCGCGCGTCGGATCACGCGGGCCGAGTCAGACCCGGAGATCACAGCTTCACGTTGATCGACTTGACCTCTGTGTAGCTCAACAGTTCGTCGATCGACTCCTCCCTTCCGAGACCGGACGCCTTGAACCCACCGAACGGCATTCCGAGGAAGTGCTTGCCCGTCTCGTTGATCCAGACGTATCCGGCGTCCAGACGCTGGGCGACTCGCAATGCACGCCGGACGTCGTTCGTGTACACGCTGCCGGTGAGGCCGTACCGGACGGAGTTGGCGATCGCGACCGGGTCCTCTTCGTCGCTCCAGCGGATGACGGAGAGGACTGGGCCGAAGATCTCCTCCGTCGCGACCTGCCAGGTGGCATCGACGTGGTCGAGAATGGTCGGCTCGAGGTAATTGCCGATGTCAAGACCGGCAGGACGACCGCCTCCCGTGACGACAACGGCGCCCTTCTCGATCGCACCGGTGATGTACCGCAAGACCTTCTCGTGCTGCTCACGGCTGACGAGTGGGCCCTGGTCGCTAACGGGATCCAGCGGGGAGCCGATCACGTGGTCCTTCAGACGCTCGACCATACCGGCGACGACTGCGTCGGCGATCGACTCATGCACGAGCAGCCGCGAGGTGGACCCGCAGGACTGCCCGGACCAGGTGAAGTTCATCCCCTGGACGGCACCGTGGGCCACCTCGACGGGATCCGCGTCGGGATACGCGATCAGGGCGTTCTTCCCGCCCAGTTCGAGGCTGACCTCCTTCACGCCGGTCTGAGCCGCGTCCCGCATGATGCTGCGGCCCGTCGTCTCACTGCCCGTGAACCCGATCCGGGCGACTCCGGGGTGCCGCACCAATGATCGGGGAACGGCCGGCCCGTCGCCCACCACAATCTGCACGACGCCTGGCGGAAACACGTGCTGGATCAGCCGCGCGAGATGCAACGCCGAGAGCGGCGTCGCTTCCGCCGGCTTGAGGATCACGCAGTTGCCGGCGACGAGCGGCGCTGCGAGCTTGCTGATCGCGAACAGGATCGGGTGGTTGAAGGGGACGATCTTCGCGACCACGCCGTAAGGCTGGCGGACGGTGAAGTGCAGGTCCCCCGTCGGGAGCGAGAAGCCCTTCATTTCCAGGGCCAGGCCGGCGAAGTAGCGGCATAGGCCCGCGGCCATGTGGACGTCGCCTGCCATCACGGCCATCGGCGCGCCACCGTCGACGGCGTCGAGCAGCGCGAGGTCGTCGATGTTCGCTTCCACGACGTCCGCGAGTTCGCGGACGCGTGCTGCCCGCTCGAGGACATCGAGGTCGCGCCACGCGGGAAACGCCGATTCGGCGTGGGCGACAGCGTCATCGACCAGTTCGGCGTCCGCGTCGGGAACTGTCGCGATCATCTTCCCGTCGATAGGGCTCGTCACCTCGAAGGTCCGGTGTCCGGGCGCCTCGACGAGGCGACCACCGACGAGGAGGCGCCAGTCGGCGGAGAGAAGTTCGTGTACCCGGGTGCGGTTCGACTCGGTCGTTCCGATGACCATCAGCGAACTCCTGCCTGCTCGAGCAGCGGATAGGTTTCCGCCTGGAACCGGGCCATGTCCTGCACGTAGCGGGGCCACGACAGCAGGACGCCGTCGAGGCCGGTGCCGGCCAGCGCGATCAGCGTGTCGGCAACCTGTTCCTTGGTGCCGACGATCGGGTATCCGGCCCAGCCCGCGATGAAGTGGTACTTCATCGCCTGCAGTGTCTCCGGGGAGATCGACTGGGAGTTCATCCCCATGCTCGAGGTGAGGTTTTCCGCAGCGGCCCAGTCACCCTTCTGGTTCACGTAGTAGTCGAGGAACTGCTTGGCCTGCGCCTCGGTGTCCTCCTGGACGACGTATGCGTTGGTCCATACCTGGATCTCGCGGCCGTACTCCTCGCGGGCCAGCCTCTTGAACTCATCAACCTTGGCCTTCATGCCTTCGGGACTCTGCTGCGCGATGTCCGTCACCACGAACACCACATCGCAGTTGCGGGCGCCGAAGTGCCGTCCGGCTCCGGATCCCCCGGCGTTCATGAGCACCGGGTGCGGCGACTGAACCGGACGAGGCGCGAGGACGGCGTCGGTGATGTGGAAGTACTTGCCGTCGAAGTCGACGGGTTCCTCGGAGGTCCACAGCAGACGGATGACGTCAACCCACTCCTGGGCGACATAGTAGCGCTCGTCGTGCGGCAACTGCTTGGCGCCGAACATCTCGATCTCCGGCGCGTGCCAGCCGGTGACGATGTTCAAGGCGAGGCGCCCACCCGAGATGTGGTCGATCGTCGTCGCCTGTTTCGCCGCCATCACCGGGTGGATCGTCGGGACGTGCGAGGTCACGAACAGGCCGGCGTCTTCCGTGACGCTGCTCAACCCCGCGGCCCAGGTGAAACACTCGAATCCCGCCCCGTTGAAGTTCGTCTCGCCGCCGAAACCGCGCCAGCGCCCGACCGGCACCAGGGCTTCGAACTCCATCTGGTCGCCCATCTTGGCCAGGGACAGCGTCTGGTCCCAGGTCGCTTCGAGAACACCGTCGACAGTGGTGATGGCACACCCGCCCGACAGGTTCGACGAGAAGGTCCCCAGGTGCAGCTTGCGGTCGTTGTACACCGGGTGCCGTGCTTCGCGAAGCTGGTCGGCCCGGCTCATCTGTGCAGTCATTTCGTGCTCCTCTCCGAACCGGGCCGAACCGGCCGGCCGGCCATCTCACCCGGATACAGCGGGGTGTTCGCCGTAACGATGTACATGATCCGATTTCCTCTCAGGAACGTGAAGGAACTGCGCTCACAGCCAGCCGGGCAGTACCAGGACAGCCGTCGACACCACGGGAGCGACCACGACCAACGCGAGCGACCACCGCATCAGTCCTTTGTAGACCGACTCCCGGAGTTCCGCCGGTGCGCTGGCGACGACCAGTGCGCTCGACGACGACACCGGGCAGATGTCGACTGTGGTCGCGGAGATCGCGATCGCCGCCGCGAACCCGAGCGAGCCCACGGCTCCGCCGGCGAGGAGCGGGAGGATCAGCGAGATCGCCGCGGTGATGATGGCCGCGCTGGAACCGACTGCCGAGAACGCGGCGCTGATCAGGCACAGCAGGAACGCGGCGAGCACCGGCGACCCGAGCGAGCCCAGGAACTCCCCGGTGGCCTTGATGGTCCCGGCCTTGCTGAGCAGGTCGATGTAGGTCACCACGCCGCAGATCATCACGAGCACCGACCAGCTGATCTGCCCGAACGCGTCCTTGTTGGCGGACTGATGCGCGAGCTGCAGCACCGTGGCGATGACGATCGCGAGCATCCCGACGTCGAGTCCGAAGCCGAGGAGCCCGACGACGAGGGCGGCGATGCCGAGCAAGGTGGTCCGCCTCGCCGGAGTCAGGGTGAGTGCCGTCGGCTTCTCGTCCAAGGGCACCTCGCCGCTCACCGGCGCCGCCTGAGCGGCAGCGCCCGGACCGCCTCCCGCCGCAACCACCAGACGGCGCCTTGCCCACGGCCCGTCGTAAGCGAGGTAGGCGACCACGGCCAGCACGCACGAGAACGCGGCCGTTGTGAGGTAGAGACCGACGGCTGAGATCGCGATCCCGTTGCGCGCCAGGGTCGAGTTCACGATGGTGCCCAAGAGGGTGATGGGTGAAAAGCTTCCCGCGATGCCGCCGAAGAGCACCATGAGGGCGTTAAGAATCGGCTTGATGCCGAGCCGGTGGGCCAGCCCGAGCGAGAGACCACCGATGACGGCTGAGAGCGCAGGCAGAATCGCGCCCAGAGACACCGCGGCGAATGTGACGACGAACAGCGCCGGCGGCACCGCCCTTCGGCGACCACCGACGACCCGCACCAGCCACTGGACGAGCAGTTCCATCGTGCCGTTCACGGTCGCGATGCCGAACAGGTACGTGACACCGAAAACCAGCAGGAACAGATCGCCGGGGAATCCCGCCAGAACGTCGGCCGGACTCTCGCCGTGCATCAGGGTGCCGAGGAGAAGGGCCGCGACTAGTGCGAGCACACCGATGTTGACCTTGGTCGTCGTGCCGACCAGGAACACCAGGACCAACAGCGCTATGGCGACCAGGTGAAAGGCCACTGCGTCCTCCTTTGGACGTGCAGAGGTGCCTCTGACTAGAACGGTGGGGAACTGCGTCATTGCCGGAGCCAGGGGCTAGCCGGCACCCCATCCGGGGTTTGCCTTGCTGACCGAGCCGGCCCAGAGATTCCAGACGCGGTCGACCCCGCTGTCGACCGTCTCCGCGGCAAGCTTCGCCTCTTCGGAGCTGAGGTAGGTCACGGACCCGAGCCGCATGGCCTCCGCCTGGAGGTGAGCGTTCTGGACCGCGTACACCGAGCGGTAGACGACGTGGGGAAGGGAAGTCGCCGCGACCGAGGCACCGTGCCCGCGCATGAGAACGACCGTCGCATCCGCGAGGGACGCGGCCAGCGCGTCGCCCAGTTCCGGGCTGTCCACGAGCATCGAGCTCGCCGGCCCCGCGGTGTCGCGGATTTCGAAGGTGGGAACGTGCTCGCCGAGGAACGCGGCAACGTGGGAAACGGGCCGCAGCGGGGTTCCGGTGACTCCGAAGGGGATGAGCGCCGGCGCATGGTTGTGCACGACCGCTCGGACATCGGGGCGCGCACGGTAGATGCCGGCGTGGATGTGGCGTTCCAGGTAGCTGCGGCCTTCGCCGACGGTCTCCCCCGTCGCGACGTCGAGCTCGAGGACGTCCGCCGGCCGGACGGTGGCGGGTGCCACCGAACGGGCGACGAGGAACCGGTCGTCGCGCTCGTCCGAGCGCACGCTGACATGCCCCCACCCATCGACGATCCCGTGTTGGGCCAGGATGTGATTGGCCTGCACGAGCTGCCGGCGCAGTAGGTCGTTGCCCGCGTCGCGGGCGTTTCCGGCGGCCCTCCGGGCAGATACGGACACAGCATTCTCCTTCGGTGCCCGGCGGGTCATCCGCGGGAAGCGACAGTGGTGCCCACCGTGCCGTGCGGGTCGATGACGAACTTCTGCGCGACTCCGCTGTCGAATTCCGCGTACCCGCGCGGTGCCTCGTCGAGGGAGATCGCCGTCGCGTTGACGGCACGGGCGATGGAGACCTTGTCGTGGAGGATCGCGTTCATGAGACCGCGGTGGTACCGCATCACTGGGCACTGCCCGGTGGTGAACGACAGCGACTTGGCCCACCCGAGCCCGATGCGCAGCGACAGGGAGCCCTGCCTGGCCGACGCGTCGGCGGCACCCGGATCGCCGGTCACGTAGAGCCCGGGGATCCCCAGGCTCCCGGCAGCACGGGTCACCTCCATGATCGAGTTGAGGACCGTCGCCGGCGCCTCTTCCGCATCGGGTCCGTGCCCACGGGCCTCGAATCCGACCGCGTCGATCGCGGCGTCCACTTCCGACTCGCCGATGATCTGATCGAGCTGTTCGGGAAGCGTCGCATCGGCCGTTAGGTCGACGACCTCGCACCCGAAACTGCGCGCCTGGTCGAGCCGGGCCTTGTTGAGGTCTCCGACGACCACCACGGAGGCTCCGAGGAACTGCGCGGAATGAGCCGCAGCGAGCCCCACCGGACCCGCTCCCGCCACGTACACGGTCGAACCGGGCCGCACGCCCGCACTGACCGCGCCGTGGTAGCCGGTCGGGAAGATGTCCGAGAGCATGGTGAGATCGAGGATCTTCTCGAGCGCCTGGTCACGATCAGGAAAACGCAGGAGGTTCCAGTCGGCGTAGGGCACCATGACGTACTCGGCCTGTCCGCCGACCCAGCCGCCCATGTCGACGTAGCCGTAGGCCGAACCAGGCCTGTCGGGGTTGACGTTGAGGCAGACGCCCGTGTGGCCTTCCTTGCACATCCGGCAGCGGCCGCACGAGATGTTGAAGGGGACGGAGCAGACGTCTCCGACGGCGACGAATTCGACATCCCGGCCGACTTCGACGACCTCACCGGTGATCTCATGCCCGAGGACGAGACCCGCCGGCGCCGTGGTCCTCCCTCGCACCATGTGCTGGTCGGACCCGCAGATGTTGGTCGTGACGACCTTGAGGATCACGCCGTGCTGACATTCACGCCCGACGTTCGCGGGATGGACCCCTGGGCCGTCCTTCAGGACGAGACCCGGGTAGTCGACGGAGCGCACCTCGACTTTCCCCGGCTCCACATACGTTACTGCCCTGTTCCCGGTCAACCGACCGTCTCCTCTCCGTTGAGGCTGGGTGTTCGTGGGTGGATCCTGGCCGCGTCAGCAGCCACAAGCGATGTCGAGCTCCGACTCCCGCCCGGCCAGGCCCTGCCCGTCCTCGATGTGCGTGGCGACTCGGGCGCGGTGGACGTCTTTGCCCTGCTTCGCGTACAACTCCCGGACGTCGTCCTCCCACGCGCGATCGGCCGACCACGTTTGGGGCAGGTCGTTGATGGCCCAGGGTATTGCCGGAGACTCGACCGTCTTCAGGGTCGATCGAAGCACGGCACGCTGCATTTCGCCATCGTGCGGACGGCCGACCGTGGCGCCGAGCGGAAAGTCGGCGAACGCCGGCCGCGCGGGCTTGAACGCCTCCGCCATCTCGCGCAGCGCGGTCATGGTCACACACGGCAGACCACGAGCTTCGAGGGCTCGCGCCACGAGGTGTGTGGCGCGGTGGCACGCCGGACAGAACGGGACCAGGAGGACCAGATCCACACCCTGTTCCTCATACACGTCGGCGATGGCGGGCACGGTCTTCTCGACGAGCTCGCTGTAGAGCGTGATGGACCCGAGCATCGAGACCGCAGCCGGCGCGAGCTCGGCGAACAGTCCCTCCTGCTGCAGTTCGGCGAGCCGGTCCCGGGGAAAGACGACGTTCAGATCCTCGGTCGCGAAACCACGGATGGGCGACGGGTGGTCGAACTCGAGCTCCGCAGTGGGCACGTCGAGGGGGACCAGCCGGAAGGACAGGTCGTTGATCTGGTTGAACGGCCGCTGAGTCGGCAGGTGCGCGCCGACTGTCGCGAAGAGCCCCACTCGCGCGTCCGACAGCGCCTTGCCGAAGGACGCCGGCGCGACCGGCTCGAAGGATGGAAGCTTCGCATACTCGTCGAGCCCGAAGCCCTGCATCATTTCCACGTAGCTGAACGCCATCGCACTCTCCTCATCGTGTCATCGGAACGGACCCAGCCGACCTGGATCAGGTCGTCTGTCCGCCGGCCAGGGCCTCCTCCAGCGCCGCCTGCAGTTCCCCCGGCTTGCGCGGCTGGATCTTCGCGGCCAGCTCGCCTTCGGTGAACAGCAGCGCCGACGGGATCGAGCGGATGTCGAACCGCTGGGCCAGCGCCGGGTCGTCGTCGATCACCACGCGGCGCACCACCATCCCCCACGGGTTTGCCTCCGCGAGCTGCCGCACGTCGGGATCGATCCCCCGGCAGACGGTGCACCAGGGTGCCGTGAAAACCACCAGAGCCGGTTGAGAACCCGCAACTGCCGCGTCGAACCCCGCGGTGTCGAGCTTTTCGATAGTGATGTCCATCCGATTCTCCTTTGCTGCGTCCGCGATCAGGCGGCCCACTCGCTCAGCCAGCGCTCCGCGTCCATGGCACCGGCGCACCCGGATCCGGCTGCGGTGATGGCCTGCCGGTAGGTACTGTCGACGAGGTCTCCCACCGCGAAAACACCGGGCACGTTCGTCGCGGTTCCGGGTGCGGAAACCTTGACGTAGCCGGCCTCGTCGAGCTCCACCGCATCGCGCACGAGAGAGCTTCGCGGGTCGTGCCCGATCGCCACGAACACCCCGTCCACGGTCAGCGTCGAGCGCTGCCCGGTCGCCGCGTCGCGTACCGCTACGGTTTCGACGCCCTCCCCTCCGGCGATCTCCTCGACCTCGGTGCCGGTGAGCCAGGTGATCCCCGGAGTCGCCTCGGCTCGCCGAAGCATGGCCTTCGACGCCCGGAACTCCGTGCGCCGGTGGACGATCGTCACCGAGCGGGCGAACCGAGTCAGGAAAATCGCCTCTTCCATGGCCGAATCTCCGCCGCCGACAACGGCGACGTCGCGATCACGGAAGAAGTAGCCGTCGCACGTGGCGCACGTACTGACTCCCCGGCCGACGAGGGACTGCTCACCCGGGACCCCGAGCATCCGCGCACTCGCGCCCATCGCGAGGATGACCGCTCGTGCGCGGTACTCGGCGCGGTCTGTCGTCACGACCTTCGTCTCCCCGTCCAGGAACACCTTTTCGACTCGTTCGCCGACGAGGTCCGCACCGAAACGACGAGCCTGCTCGCGCATCCGCCCCATGAGGTCAGGACCCTGAACCCCCTCGGTGAACCCGGGGAAGTTCTCAACATCGGTCGTGGTCATCAAGGCGCCGCCGTGCTCGTAGCCCTCGACCACGATCGGGCTGAGCTGAGCGCGGGCGGCATAGATCGCAGCGGTGTACCCGGCAGGGCCGGATCCGACGATCACAAGATCACGCACGGGTTCGCCAGTCACGGGCCACCTTCCTTGTCCTACTCTGCAGGACCCACAGACCGTCTATCGAGACAGAACATTGCCACGGCGCACTCCGGCAGTCAAGAGCTTCCACGGTTCGCGGCATCGGCAACGGCAAGGAAAATTGGCCGCGCCAGTGGTGGGTCGTCCCGCGACACGTCTCGATGTCAGGGGTCGGAGACGTTGTGATGCAGGAACTTCCCGTTCACCCCGCCTGGCCGACGCACAAGTGCGGTAGTCCGAAGTGGACTCCTGCGGACCACAGGGTTGACAACATGGATTTTAAGTCCACAGTGTAGTGACGGCGGCCATCGTCACAGAGCCACCGTGCCACCGTGGAGCCCCTGATTCGGTCCACAAAGGTCACGTGGCGCCGTCACCAACAGGCCCTTCATCACACGAGGAGCAACGATGCCGATCGTCTTCGCCATGATCGAGGACACGATCATGCAGATCGTGAAGGCCCCCGTGCCTCTCGCAACCGGTCACACCGGACCGGAACCCCGATCGGAGGCCGGATTGTGAACGACCCTTACGACAATCCGATCCGCGTCGGGCAAGCGATCAGCGCGCTCGGCAAGGGAGAGCCCGTGGTCATTGCCGGCGAGGACCGCAGCGCAATCGTCCTGGCGGCGTCGCTTGCTTCGACGACCTGGACCGCATGGACCGTCAGGCACAGCTCAGGCCTGCTGTGCGTTGCCCTGCACGATGATCTGGCCGACAAACTCGACTTATCCCCCCTCCGGCCCGCTGCGGCGGATACCGGCACCGTCTACGCGGTCTCGGTCGATGCTGCCGACGGGGTGACCACCGGGATCAGCGCGGCAGACCGGGCCCACTGCGCCCGCGTACTCGCAAACCCCGCTTCCCGGCCCGCCGATCTCACCCGCCCGGGTCACGTGATACCCATTCGTGTGTCGCGCACAGCGGGACGCGCGCACTATGGCCTTCCCGAAGCCGCACTGGACCTCTGTGCGCAGGCAGGGCTACCCGAGGTGGGTCTGCTCGCGACGATGGTCACCGACGTCGGCCCACTTGCGACGATGTGTGAGGCTCGCGCGCTCGCTGAGGAGTACGGCCTGGTTGTGGTTACCCAGGACCAACTCGCCGGAAGGTGCCTCGAAAGCAGGATCAGGCGAGTCGAGTGGATCGAGTGGCCGAGCCGGTCCGGCGTGCAGCGAACCGGTGTATACGCCGACGACACAGGACTACAGCACTTCGTCGTTTTCGGCCATCGGCCTGGGCCCGCCCATGTCCACGTCGAGTGCCTGCAGGGGACCATCGCCGCCGGCGCTTGCCACTGTCGGGCACATCTCGACACGGCTCTCGCGCGGCTCTCTGACGAGGGCGGGATGCTCGTCTACCTCAGACCATCCCGGCACGGGCGTCACCAGGAGATGGGCCGAGCCGAAACAGCCCTCAGCACTGTGATTCAGGCATACGCCGAACGAGAAGCCGCACGCTGATCCATCCCTTCCGATTTCCTGCCCCTGGCGCAGGCGCCGTCTCCACACGAAGCGCCGGGCACGACGATCGTGGCGGGCACGGCGGTACGGGCGGTCGCCGATGAGATCGTCCACATCGTCGGCCTGCCGCGCGAGACCCGGCCGGTGAAGACGGTGCCCAGCCGAATACGGGGGGCGCCGTCCATTTAAGCGGTTCTAGCCGCCGTGCCGGCGGTCACGGCCGCCTTTTCGGCCACCTCGATGAGGTTGCGAAAGAGCATCGCGACGGTGGTCGGGCCGACTCCGCCGACGCGCGGGGTGATCGCACCAGCGACCCTCGCACAGCTCTCGTCGACGTCCGGGAGCAGCCGTTTGCCGTCGTAGCGCACTCCACCACCGACGACGACCGCGCCGGGTTTGACGTGCTCCGGCTGCACGATTCCCGGTACCCCGGCCGCCGCGATGAGGATGTCCGCTCGGCGGGTGTAGCGGTCCCAGTCGGGCACTCCGGTGTGGACCACCGCGACGGCCGCGTTCGCCGTCGGCCGCTTCTGTGCGAGCAACAGGGCGAGCGGGCGGCCGAGAGTCGCGCCGCGGCCCAGGATCACCACCTCCCGGCCGGCGACAGGGATTCGGTGGTAGGCCAAGAGCTCCTCGATGCCGGCGGGGGTGCACGGCAGCGGGCCGGGCAGGCCGACGGCGAGGCGGCCCATGTTCGTGGGGTGCATGCCGTCGACGTCCTTGGCCGGGTCCATCTCCGACAGTGCGGCGTCGTAGTCGAGGTGAGCGGGCACGGGATACTGGATCAGCATCCCGTGGACGGATGGATCCTCGTTGTACTCGCGGATGGTGGCGACGAGTTCGTCCTGCGAGGTGTTCGCGGCCAGATGCGTATGCGGCGACGCGAGACCGAGTGCGGCGGCCTGCTTCTGTTTGATCCTGATGTATCCCGCCGACGCGTCGTCGTCACCGACGAGGATCGTCGCGAGGCTGGGCACGACTCCTGACGACCGCAGGTCGGTCGCGCGCGCAGTGACGTCGGCAAGCACTCGCTGGGCGACCGGCTTGCCCGGCAGCAACCGAGCCATGCCATCCTGTGTGGACATTTATCTCCTCGTCTTCTCGGCGTGCAGGGTATTTCGGGAGCCCTACGGGTCACCGGCTCCCGGACGAGACCGGTGCACTTCGCCCGGCCAGACCAGGCCGCGATGGCCCGGCGTCGCGCACGTGCGAGCTGGCAACCGGCGGACGGGTGTGTGCGAGTACCGCCTCGGCGACGTGCAAGGCGTCAAGGGTCGCGCGCACGTCGTGCACTCGCACGCAGTGAACACCCGCCGTCGCCGCGAGGAAGGAGACGGCCGCGGTCGCGATGTCCCGCTCCACGGGGGGCGGGACGGGCCGGCCCCCAGCCGCCAGAGCAGCGCCGAGGAACCTCTTCCGCGAGGCACCCACCAGCACCGGGTGCCCGAGCGCCCGCAGCGCGCCGAGGTGCCCGAGCAGCTGCCAGTCGTGCGGCGCGTCCTTGGCGAAGCCCAGCCCTGGATCGAGAACCAGCCGGTCGGCTGCCACGCCGGCGCCGAGAAGTGCGTCCCTTCGCCTGGCCAGTTCGCCGACTACGTCGGTCACGACATCCTCGTAGACCGCGTGCCTGCCCATCGACTTGCTCGGTCCACGCCAGTGCGTTGCGACGTAAGGGACGTCGGCCTCCGCGACGCAGCGCACCAGTTCCGGGTCGGCGAGGCCGCCACTGACGTCGTTGACGATCGTGGCACCGGCGTCGAGCGCGATCCGCGCCACCGACGCCTTGGTCGTATCGATGCTCACCACGGCACCGGCTGCCGTCAGCTCACGAACGACGGTGCGCACCCGTGCCGTCTCTTCCCGGGCTGAGACCCGCGTGGCACCGGGCCGGGTCGATTCGCCCCCGACGTCGATGATGTGGGCGCCGTCGGCGACGAGACGCAGACCGTGCTCGATCGCATGTGCAGCCGTCGGATGAGCCCCACCGTCCGAGAACGAGTCCGGCGTGACGTTGAGAATTCCCATCACCAGGCAGCCCGCTGGACCAGTCCGCCCCGACGTGCAAAGGAGTAGCCCGCTCGAGCCGGGTGGATCGCCACCTCGCGCCGTGATCACTTCGCGAAACGCCCTTGCCACGAGGTCGCCGACTCGATCTGGTTGAACGAGAACAGATGGATGCCCTCGATTCCGAGGTTGTCCGGACCGAGTTCGTCGACGGCCGCCGACAGCAGCTCCTCGGGCCGGTAAGCGCTTCCCCTCACCAGGTTCCTGATCATCCCGTGCTGCTTGCGCAGGTAGCGCAGTGACGACCCGACGCCGATCCGCAGCGAAACGTCGACGAGCTTACGGATCTGTACGGGTCCGGCGAGACCGATCCACAGTGGGAGGATGACGCCCGCCGACCGCGCCGACCGCAACCAGGCGAGGAGAACCCCGACGTCGAAGCAGAGCTGGCTGACCATGTAATCGGCGTTGTCCTGCTTTCGCAGCAGGTCGGTCAGCAGCTCTTCCTCCGGGATCTGGGGGTGTCCCTCGGGATAGCAGCCGACACCGACACTCGTGATCCCGTGGTCCAGCTCCGGCAGCGCCTCGAGAAGGTCGGCCGCCCCGGAGTACGGGCCGGCGGGTTCCACAGCATCTCCGCCGACGACGAACAGGTCGGTGATCCCGGCGTTGCCGAGCCGCTCGAGGAACTCGGCCAGCTCGCCGCGCCCGGTCACCTGCCGTGCCGCAAGGTGCGGGATCACCGAGTAGTCGTTTTTCGCGAGGAGTTCGGCGAACTCCACCGTCCGCTCGAGCCCGAGCTTCGAGGAGCAGGTGACGGTGAAGGTCGTTCCGGCCGGCGCGGCGAGGAGTTCGTCCTGCACTCCGCGAAGCGGGATCGCCTCGATGTGCGCGGATCTGACGAGCCTGTCGACGGCGAGGGAAAGGTGCATTGTGGACTCCAGCGGTAGTGGGCTTTCCGGCGCGGATCAGCGGAAGACGACCGTGCGCTGACCGTTGAGCAGCACCCGGTTCGATGTGTGCCAATGGACCGCGCGGGCCAGCGCGAGGCATTCGGTGTCCCGGCCCAGGGCAGTGACCTGTTCAGCCGACATCGCATGGTCCACCCGGGCGACCTCCTGCTCGATGATCGGCCCTTCGTCGAGATCGGACGTGACGTAGTGAGCGGTAGCGCCGACGAACTTCACGCCTCGGTCGAAGGCCTGGTGGTACGGCCGGGCGCCCTTGAAGCTGGGCAGCATCGAGTGGTGGATGTTGATCGCGCGGCCCTCAAGCCTCTTGCACAGGTCCTCGGAGAGGATCTGCATGTACCGCGCGAGCACCACCAGGTCGACCCGGAGTGCATCGACAAGGTCGAGCAGTTGCTCCTCCGCGTCCTGCCGGGTGTCGGAGGTGATCGGGATGTGGGTGAACGGCACCCCGTGGTTCCGGGCGAGCGGGCCGAGGTCGGGGTGGTTGGACACCACGCCGACAACATCGACGTCAAGCGCGCCGGTGTGGGCCCGAAAGAGCAGGTCGTTCAGGCAGTGACCGTACTTGCTGACCATGATGAGCACCCGCTGGCGGTCCGCGGCAGAGGAGAACCGCCACGACATGCCGAACTCGGCCCCGACGGCTGCGAACTCCGCGTCAAGCGCCGAGAGGTCGAGGCGGGTGAGTTCGTCGGGCAGGGCGAACTGGGCCCGCATGAAAAAGCGGCCCGTGGTGCGGTCTCCGAATTGGCTTGACTCGACGATGTTGGCGTCACGATCGAGGAGGAATCCAGTGACGGCGTTGATGATCCCCGGGCGGTCCGGGCAGGACAAGGTGAGGACGGCATCGGACGGCATGTGATCTCCTACGTTCCGGACCCTCGCGGCCGCGCCGCCTAGAGGGCTGCTTCCTGGTTGTGGCCGACGTCCGGCGACACGGACCGCGTGCTCGCGTGCTCGCGAGACGACTCCGCGGCCGGCAGGCGTCGACGGCAAGCCGGGGACCCGCCGAAGACCGACGGCCCAAAGGCTCGTTCCGGTCCCGGCGGGCAATGGGTGGCCGGGCGGTGAAGCGGTGAATGTGCACCGGCCTGCCTCTGGACGAAGCAGCCCGCTCGGCGTGAAACCGCCGGTGTCAGCCGGCCAGCGGGCGCGTGCTCATCGTGGCGCGGATCGTCGTCTGGACATGGCGTTCCACCGACTTCTTGGCTGTGCCGCCGCCTTCCTCGCCCCAGACGATGAGCACTTCGGCACCGTCGTGCACGTGGCCTTCGTCGATGAATCCGACCGACATCCACGACCCGACGTTCACGGTGTACGCGGACAAAGTGGACCGTCCGACGAGCTCGTCGCCGACGAGCACAGAGTCGACGTGTACCCGCGAATATCGGGCAAGCGGCGTCTCGAGGTATTTCGCTCGCTGCTCGCCGTCGAAGAGACTGCTCGCATAGACGCGGCTGACGTCCTCCTCGTTCCACTTCAGCCACACCTTGGTGCGGCGCGGCTGGTTCGCGAGCTCTTCGAGCGCAGTGCGCCCGATGAAGTCGTGGTCGAACTTGACCAGGTGGCCGTAGCCGAACTGCCACGGCGTGACGTAGTAATCCTCGATGCGGTCCGAGCGGAAGCTGCCTCCGATCGAAAGCCGGCCCTCGTAGCCGTCACCGGAGAGCCATTCTCGGTACGGCTTCATCCGCTCGCCGGTATAGACGGCGGCGGTGGGCTGCGCCGGGTACCCGGATTCGGTTCCCCCGGTGTAATACGCGAGAGCGCCGCCCTGGACCAGGCCGAACTCCTCGCCGGCGGCGAGGATCGCGTCCCGGACCGCCGGCCCGTCGGCGACGGGACCGAAGATTTCCAATCCGATCGACTCGGCGCCCGGCACGCCCGCCATCGTGTGCGACAAGGCTCGCGCCCGGACGCCACCGAGCTTCAGATCCGTCATCGTGAAGAACTTGATGCGGTCGATCGGGCCGCCCTGGGCCTTCTCGAGGATGTCCCAGGCGCGCGGTCCTTCGATCTCGTACCGGAACGTCAACCGCTTGCCCGGGTTCTCGGCTGTCCGCTCGTCACGAGTCACCTCGACGTCGTAACCGCCCGTCTCGGCTTGGTACTGCACCCAGTTCGCGGCGGCGGTCGGTCCGACGAGGTTGACCTCGTCCTCCTCCAGACCGAACAGCACCGCCGTGCCGATGAGGCGGCCCTCCTCGTTGCACGCCACGAAATGCTTCGCCTTGTCCCGCCCGAAGGTAGCGAAACTGTTCGTTCCGGTGTCCGCGAAGAGCCGTTTGACGTCGGGACCACGGAAGTAGACGTCGGTCATGTGGTGCGACTGGTCGAAGAACACCGCGGTGCTCGTCCAAGCCCGCTGCTCGTCCTGCCAGGTCGTGTATTGGTCCGGGTAGTCGAACTTGAACCGCTTCGACGGGGCGTTGCGCAGCATCTCGACCGGATTGCCGATCCGACGCAGTTTTTCCTCGAGACTCTCGTTCGGCATTGAAGGAACCCTCTCGGTGTTCAGGAAGTGGTGAAGTGGGTGCGCGGGTGGTCAGTCCTCCCGGCGCACTCGGTTCGTCAGCGCTCCGACGCCATCCACTTCGACGGTGATCACGTCGCCGTGGGTGAGAAAGCGCTGGGGTTCGCGGCGGTAGCCGACCCCGCCGGGAGTCCCGGTCAAGATGACGTCGCCGGGCAGAACGGTGGAGAACTCGGAGACCACCGAGATCAAAGTCGGAATGTCGAAGATCAGCTTCGCGGTATCGGACTCCTGGAGCTTTTCGCCGCCGAGCACGGTGCGGATCCCGGCCGCCGATACGTCCGTCTCTCCGGGCGTCACCAGATAGGGGCCGAGCGGCGTCGAACGCTCCCAGGCCTTTCCCTGCAGCCACTGGTGCGTCTTGTACTGGTAGTCGCGCATGGTCACGTCGTTCGCCACGGTGTACCCGAGCACGTGGTGAAGCGCATGTTCCCTCGGGATCCGTCGCCCTGGCCGCCCGATGACGACGGCCAGCTCGGCTTCGTAGTCGACTTGCGCGGACTCTGCCGGGAGCACGATGTCGTCCCGCGGCCCGATCAGGCTGGAAGCGAACTTCGTGAACAGCACCGGATACGTCGGCAGATCCCGGCCGGTCTCGCCGACGTGCGTCAGATAGTTGAGTCCGACGCAGATAATCTTGTCCGGGGCGGGGACCACCGGGCACAGGTACACGTCGTCGATCGCGACAGCCTCGGCAGGCAGCTCCACCGCATTCGCCAACGTGTCGACGTCGGTGTGCAGCCCGAGCGCCTCGATCCCCGCCAGGGGGATCAGGCGGTCTCCGTCGACGCGGCCGACGCGACGTTGCCGGTTGTGTTCGTAGGTGGCGTATGCCATCGCTCAGCGACCTCCTTCCGTGGTCTTCCGCCAGGTGGCGAGCTGCCCGCCCCACAGGTTCACGCTCACCGGGATCGGCTCCCAGCGGCGCGGGACATACTCGACACGGTCGTCGTGGAACTTCTCCATCTCGGCGGAGAGCTCCACGTGGTTGCCGGCCGGGTCGTCGAAGAAGATGAAGAGGTTGTTGCCCGGTCCGTGGCGACCTGGCCCCCAGGTGACGGCCACGTCCTCCTCGGTCAACCGATCGCACCAGGACTTGAAGTCCTCCCACTCGGCCAGGTCGAAAGAGTAGTGGTCGATCCCGCCTGCGCGGCCGGTGGCGACCACAGCCAGGGTGTGATGGTCGCGGTCGCTGCGCAGCCACGCGAAACTGCCGTCGGCCAACTGGTCCGAGAGCCGGAACCCGGCCACCCCGGTGTAGAACGCGACCATCGCCGGCACGTCTTTCGTGGACAGCGTGACGTGCTGGTATTTGACCGGGCGTCGTCCGGTGTCCGCGCCATGCTCGCCATCGCGGCGCACGGGGCCGTGGAAATGCACGGTATTGCCGTCCGGATCCGTCGCCACGAGGCCGTTGACCTCGGGTCCGGCGCCGTCGAGGTACGACCGGTCAAGCTCGGCAACGGCGTGACCGCCACCGCGAAGCCGCTTTTCCAGGTCCGCTACACCGCCCTCGTCCCGGATCTCGAACCCGATGTGGTCCAGACCTTCCTCGCCCGGCACGAGGTCGAGGACGTGGTGACCCGAGCCCCAGCCGAGCCGTTGCCCACCACCGTCCAGTCCGGAGTGGACTCTCAGACCAAGGATCTTGCCGTAGAACTCGACGGCGGCGGCCACGTCCGGTACCCGGAGACCGATGTGGGAGGTCGCGGTCCGGCGCAACGCCCCGGCGGCGCCGGGTTCAGGCAAGGTGACGCGATGGCGAGGTGGCATCTGCTGGTTCTCCTTTCAAAGCCGGCGGTTGAGCGCCGGCAGCACGGTGTGGTCGCTAGGTCACCCGGCGACGAGCGCGGGGCGCCGATCGTCGAACGCGGTGACGTGGAGGGCGTCGAGAGCGGGAGGCTGCCGTCGTGTCCACACCGCAGCGACGAAGTGGTCCGGGCGGACGAGGACGAACTGTCCTCGGTACGGCGCGAACTCGGCGTCGAGCCCCCCGTCCACGTCGACGAGGCACTCGGTGCCACCGGAGGGCAGCCGGTCGTCGATGGAGACGAGGACGGCGGTCGGCTCCACCGCATCGACAAGGTGAGCGGCCTCGGCGAGGTCCTCCGGGCTGACACCGATACCCAGAAGCGCCCAGCCGGTCCCCACGACCTCGTCGAGGAGCATCGTCCGTCCGCGCGAGGTGTCGAACGTCCTCGGTTGCCCGAGCATCACGCCAGTTGGCCCTACGGTGTCGTCGCACCGGGGTGCGATGAGGCCGGACTCGTAGACGTGCGGCGGCCGGTAACGCATCTCCTCGTAAAACGAGCGCGCATCGGCGTCGCGTAGAGCAGCGGCCAGGTACGCGTCGCGGCGCAGCGCGAACCGCCTGTTGGTCGACATCACCACCCGGCCGAGCCGCTCCGAGAGCCGTACAGTCGCCTCAGCGTGACCGCGCCTTTCCCTCTCGTACGTGTCGAGCGCGACGGGATCGAGCCGGCCGCCCAGGACGTCCGCCAGCTTCCAGCAGAGGTTCGCGGCATCCCTGATGCCCGAGTTGAGACCCTGCCCGGCGAAGGGCGGCATCATGTGCGCCGCGTCGCCCAACAGAAACGCCCTGTCCTGGTGCCACTGGTCGGCGACGAGCGCGTTGAAACGGTAGATGATCGCCCGCTCGATCTGCTCCGGAGTGATGGTGCGGAACGGCTCCAGGAGTCGGCGCACGAGCTCGAAGTCGGGTCCAGACTCGGGCGTGCCCTCCCCCGGGTGCAACAGGAACTCGTACCGGCACCGGCCACCGCGACCGGGGATGATCACATGCGGACGCGCCGGGTCCGCGTGGTGCATGCCGTATCGCTCGTTGTGGTGGTCGTCGAGGACGTCGACCACCAACCACGGCTCCGGGTGGCTCCGTCCCGTCATGCCGACTCCCAGCGTGCGGCGCACGATAGACTTACCGCCGTCGCATCCCAGGACGTACGGCGTATGAACCGCCCGCACGCCGTCGTCGGGCTCAGCGGCGGACGCGTAGCTCACCACCACGCCGTCCGGCACCAGGCCGATATCACGCACTTCGGTCGCCATGCGCATGGTCACCAGGGGGTGCGCCGCCAGGTGGGCGAAGAGTTCGCGCTCCAGGTCCTGTTGCGCGAACGGGTTCTTGAAGGGATACCCGAGCCGAAAAGGGCGTGGGGATCTTGCCTGGAAAACCGGAGCACCGGACGCGTCGTAGTACCGCGTCCCCGTGCCCGGCACGATCACTCGCAGGATCCGATCCGCGAGGCCCGCGGACTGGTACACCCTCAGCGACTCGTCGTCGAGCGAGATGGCTTTCGGTTCATCGCTGGTGGTGGTGTTGCGCTCGAACACCGTCACCGGCACGCCGCGTGCGGCCAGCAGCGCCGCGGCCGTCATCCCGACCGGCCCGGCCCCCACCACGACGACCTGGCTCTCAGTCCGATCCATGCGATTCCTTTCCCCGTAACGACCGGTCACGGGAGATCGAGGACAAGCGAGCCGCCGCTCAGCCGGGACACGCACAGGCACATCTGGTCCCCCTGTGCCTTCTGGCGTCCGCTGAGAAACACGTCGCGGTGGTCAAGCACCCCGTCCGCGACGCGGACCGGCAGGACGCAGAGCCCGCACTCCCCGCGCAGGCAGTCACTCATGACCTCGCAGCCGGCCTCACCCAGAGCATCCAGCGCGGACTTGTCCGGAGGCACAGTGACCGTGAGGCCGAGCTTGGGGACGACGACCTCGAAGGTTTCGTTGGGCAGGCGCCCGCTGCTCCCGAACGTCTCGAACCGGAGCAGGTGGGACGGGTGTCCCGTGGCCTCCCATGCCTTCTGGGCGGCTTCGAGCATGCCGACCGGACCGCACACGTAGAGTTCGGTCTCCGGCGTCAACCCGCCGAAGACTTCCAAGAGATCGAATCGGCCGTCCTCGTCCTCGTAGCGGACCCTCACCCGCTCCCCGTGGTCTTCGCGAAGCTCCTCGACGAACGCCATGTCCACGCGATTGCGTCCGGCGTAGAAGATTTCGTAGTCCGTCTTGTCGGCCTTGAGTTTCCGCGCCATGCCGATCATCGGAGTGATCCCGATCCCGCCTGCGAGGAGCACGTACCTCGACTGCCGCGGGGTGAGACCGAACGTCTGGATGGGCGCGGTGATCGTGACCTCGTCACCCGGGCACAGCCGGTGCATGAAGGCGGATCCGCCCCTGCTGTGCGGGTCGAGCCGGACACCGAGGCTCAGCGCCGCGAACCGTCCGTCGTCGACGACGGAGTACGAACGGACCAGATGCCCGCCGCCGGCGGCGGGCACCAGCACGTCGACGTGGCTGCCCGGTTGCGGCGCCGGCCCGGCGGGCGGGTCCAGCACGATCCGCCGGATCTGATCTGCGACCGCGAAACTTTCCCGCACCTTGACGCGATGCCAGCTGGCCGTCTGACGTGGCGGCATCAGCCACGCTCCGCGAGCGCGCGCTCGCCGACGAGATCGGCCTCCGCGGCGACCAGGCGGTCGATGAGCCGCCGAACCCACATGCCGCCGGCATCGATGTTCAGGTTGTAGAAGTCGTAGCCGGGGTGGGCCTCGATGGCCTTCTGCTGCGCGTTCAGCATTTCGGCGTCCTCGTTGAAGATCCCGTGGACCGCCCGGACCATGGCGGCCGTGTAGTCCTCGTCGTCGAGGTTGTAGTCGCGCATGCGCAACCAGAAGTAGTGACAAGACCGGTCCGTCTCGGGTGTGATCATGTCGAGCACCTGCCCCGTGACACCTTGACTTCGATCCCCTTGCGGCGCACCGGTTCCGGCCTTCGCGACCCCCACGTCGATGGTGATCGTCGACGGCGCCTGCCAGGTGATGATCTGCCAGCGGTCCACCGGGCCGTCGTAATCCGGGAAACGCCACTTGAGCTCGGCGTCCCACGCGGGCGGCGGCTCGATGCCGAGCATCCACCGGGTCAGCACCACCTTGTCGTCGGTGTGGCTGACCGAAAACGGGGTCTCCGCCACGGCGTCGTTGCCGATGCTGTTGGAATGGAGGTACGTCTCGTGGGTCAGGTCCATCAGGTTGTCGAGCACGAGGCGGTAGTCGCAGTCGACGTGGAGGGTCTCACCGCCTCCGGCCCACGCCGGGTCCGACGCCCAATGGAGGTCGGGCAGCTTGGCCGGATCCGCCAGGTTCGGATCGCCGAGCCAGACCCACACCAGCCGGTACCTGCTCACCGTCGGGAACGACTGCACCGAGGCGCTCGGGTTGATGGTCTCTTGGGACGGCATGAACGCGCACCGGCCTCGCGGGTCGTAAGCGATCCCGTGGTAGCCGCATACCACGTTGTCGCCGTCGAGACGGCCCATCGAAAGCGGAACCAAGCGGTGCCAGCACGCATCCGCGAGTGCGGCGACCTCGCCGCCTTCCGTGCGATAGAGCACCACCTGCCGGCCGCAGATCGTCCTCGCGGTCAGCGTGCGCCCGACCTCCTGCTCCCAGGCCGCGGCATACCAAGCGTTCAGAGGAAACACGGCGACTCCCTTGTCGTGCAGACTCCCAGCGCAACCACATCGATCACGGGCCCACCCGGAGCATGTCCTATTAAACGAGACGTTCCATCCGTCATACAGGACACTACCTACCCGGGTCTGCCGCGGTCAACACACGCACGAGCCCGGCAAGGAGTCGCCGCACCTCCATCTACGCACTGAACAGCGAAGATCCGCCCGGACACATTTCCGACAGACCGTGGCCCGAGACCCCGGGGTCCGCCGCTTGCCCGCGTTTCGTTGGCAACAATCACGATTGGTGATCGCCCCGCGCGGATCGACAGGCCGCAGCGGTGGGCCGACAGTCCACGGCTGCTCGAGCTCGGCCTCCGAGTGCCGCGACCGGTTCGATTCGCTCGTGATCACCGCCGGTAGGGTGCCCTGCATGCCAGGACAGGAATCCAGCAGCTATCGCGAGCGCAACTCGACGGCCGATCGAACCCTCGACGTCCTGTCGCTGTTCAACGACGACCACCCGGTCGTCGGCGGGGTCGAAGTGGCCAAGCAGTTGCAGGTAGCGCGCTCGACCGCTTACCGCTACTTGCAAAGCCTCGTGAGTGCGCGCTTCCTGGAAGAGGAACCGACGGGCGGGTATCGGCTGGGCATGCGGTTCGTCGAACTGGGCCGGCTGGCGAGGCGAGCGCACGACCTCTCGGACATCGCTGCGCCTGTCATCGTCGACCTGGCGGCACGAGCGGGCGAGACCGCCCTCATCACCCGGCGAGCGGGCAACCTTGTCGTCTGCCTCGACCGCGCGGAGTCAGAGACCCACCGGCTGCGGATCTCCTACGAGCGGGGGGCGGTGCTACCGATCAACGCCGGCGCCTCCGCCCTCGTCCTGCTGGCGTGGGACGAACCCGATTCGATCCGGCAGACCTTCGCCCAATCCCACCTGCAGCAGTTCACTCCGGCGACACTGATCGACGTGGACCAGCTGATGGACCGGCTGGAGCGGATCAAGCGCGACGGCTACGCCGTCACCCGCGCCGAGGTCGACGACGACGTCGTCGGCATCGCCGCACCGATCTTCACGGGCGAGAAAGTCACAGCGGCAGTCACGGTGGCAGCTCTGGCCTCGCGTGTTCCCAAGGCCCTGGAACGCCGGATCCTCACACAGGTACGAGAGGCGGCCGAAACGATCAGCCGACAGCTCACGATTGTGGCCGGCTGACCAGCGCGGACTGGTTTCCCGCGTCGGCCGGGCCGGGGGAGACCTACCGCCCGGCCCGGGCCACGGCCAGTTGCTCGCTGATCCGCGCGGCCGCCGAGCGCACCTTCGCGACGATCATCCGCTCTGCTTTCCGCGGAATGCGGGACACGACACCTGCGACGCTCACGGCAGCGACCACCTCGCCCTCCTGTGGCCCCCAGATCGGCGCAGCGATCCCGATTACCTCGACGTCCAGCTCGGACCGGGCAATGGCGTATCCGTCGGACCGGATGTTGTCCAGCCGGGCGACGAGCGCGTCCACATCGGTCAGCGTCGCGTCGGTGAACCGCTGCAGCGTCGCGCGGTTCAGAAGCTCCCGGACCTCCTCCTGGTCACTCCACGCGAGGAGGACCGTCGCGGACGCCCCGGCGTTGATCGGCAGCACCGCCCCGCGCTCGTAGGAAATCCGCACTCGACGCTCGCGGGACTCTGCGCGATCCAGGCAGACGACGAGGTCACCTGTCCGCCGGGTGAGAAGGACGACCTCCCCCACTTCCTCCGCCAGCTCCTCCATCACGGGTGTCGCCACTTCGGACAGCCCGACCGTCCGCCGGGCGAGCTGGGCGAGCTCGAGCACGCGCATCCCGAGCCTGAAGCCACCGTTGGGCGCCTCTTCGAGAAACCGTGCCGTCACGAGGGACTGCACGTAACGGTAAGCCGTGGATCGGGAAGCACCGAGCCGTTCCGCGACCATCGGACCCGTCACCGTCGCCTGGTCATCCGCGAACATCGTCAAGATGTCGAGAGCACGATCCGACGTCGCGTTACGCCCGCGATAGCCGGTTTCAGCGCGTTGTCCTGGCACGCACGACAGTCTAGGGCAGGCCGGCCGCCTGACGGCGAGCCAGCCCACATCCCTGGTCCGTAGTCGTCGCGGGTGCGGCGGGCCGGCGTCGACGACTTGGCGGGCGTCGCTGAGTTCCGGGTTCAGTCCCGCACGCCAGCCGTCAGTTCGCGGGACAGCGTCAGCGAACGCAACGCTTCCTCCGACGACGTCCCGGCCTCGGCGTGGTAGATCGCCAGCGACTGGTCCTCGTCGCCGGGAAGCGTGAAAGTCTCGTAGCAGACGGTCAGTTCGCCGACGGCTGGGTGGTTGATCCGCATGCGGCCGTGCGTCTTTCGCTTGACCTGGTGGGCGTCCCACATGCGCCGGAAGTCCGCGCTGACCGACAGGTCCGCGAGAAGTTCTCCCAGCTGCGGGTCGTTCGGATGGCGGCCGGCGTACCAGCGCAGGTGACCGACGACGTCGGCCGCCTTGGCCTCCCAGTCAGCGAAACGCTGCCGGGCCCGGGGTTCGAGGAAGGCGACCCGCCCCCAGTTGCGGTCGCGCGGGGCTCGCGCGTTCCAGTCGCCGAAGAGGACGCACGCCAGGCGGTTCCACGCAAGCACGTCGCTGCGGCGTCCCCACACGTAGGCGGGAACGCTGTCCAACGCCGACAGCATCTCGAGCAGCTCGGGCCGTACTTGCTGGCGCCGCAGCTCGACACCCTGCTTGCGCCGCGGCGGCCTGGCGAGGTGCACCAAGTGCGCGTGCTCGGCCTCGGAAAGGCCGAGCGCCGAGGAGATCGCGTCGAGGACCTCGTTCGAGACGTTCTGGCCGTTGCCCTGCTCGAGGCGCGTGTAGTACGCAGCCGACACTCCCGCGACCTGGGCCAGCTCTTCGCGGCGCAGACCGGGCACGCGTCGGCGGCGGTTGTACTCCCGCAGCCCGACGTCGGCCGGTTTGAGCCGGGCCCGCCGGCTGCGCAGGAATTCGCCGAGTTCTGTGCGCTGGTCGAAGTGCAGCTCCGGGCACACGGGGGCGGGGCTCGCTGCGGTCGTCGTGCCGGTGCGGATGCCGGGGTCGGTCGCCATGCCGTTCAGTATTGCGCCGAATGCCCGATCAGACCCCCCGGGAATCACCCGACGCCTGAGCCCCCGGCGCTGCCCCGAGGATGTTGCTGAGCAGGTGGTTTGCCGCACTGATACGCGGATAGCCGCGGATCGGGGTGGGTTCGGCGTCATGCGTGAGAGTCCCCCGTTCGAGTGCGTCGGCGAACCTGTCGAGCCCGCGGAGAAACGCCTCCGCGGCCTCCGCAGGCGGGGTGGGGCGGTCGTACGGGATCGCGAACGCGAGCAGCGCCAGCTCGTCAACGGCGTAGGTGACCTGGTCCGCGCGTTCGGCCCGCCGGTCCGGCAGGCGGTCCGCACGCGCGTCTTCGGCGACGCTGCGCAGGTCCAGAACTGTTTCGCGCAGCCGCCGCCGTGGCTCCTCGGTGTCGCCGAAGTCGAGCCAGCGTCGGCGGAACACGTCAGCGGCCGCGCGGATGGAGCGGGCCTGCACCTGCGGCAACCGGGCGGTGGTGGCGCGCGGCCACAACACGACGCGCAGCACCACGGCGAGGACGGCGCCGATCACGGTATCCAGCAACCGGGCACCGAGCGCGCTGCCGAACTCGATGCCCGGCACGGCGAGCGCGTACTGGAACAGCGGGACGAGGGTCACAAACGCGACTCCGACGCCGTAGACCACCGGCAGGAACACCTCGGCCACGAACTGCGCCACCATCGCGACCACTGCGATCACCAGCGACGACGGTCCGCCCGCGAACACCGCGGCCGCGAGCGCGACCCCGGCTGCGGTGCCCACGGTGCGGTGCGCGGATCGGCGCAGCAGCAGCGTCACGTTCGACGCTTGTAGCACTGCCGCAACGGTGAGCCCCACCCAGTAGGCGTGAGCCAAGCCCAGCAGCCGGCCGACGAGCACCCCGGCAGCGACCGCGACACCGATGCGCGCAGCCGCGGGCAGCACGACCGCGCGCGGGGTCAGGGCTTGCCGAAGCTTCTCACCGACACGCGGTTCGGTCGCCTCCGTGTCGCCGACGCCGTGGCCGGCGAGCACCAGGTTCGCGTCGCGGAACGCCCGCCTGAGGCCGCAGTGGGCGGGCGGGGCTGCCGGGTGCCCACTGCGAAGGTCGTCGAGCTCCGGCTGCCACGCCTCCGCGGCGAGCGGCTCGGTGGCGTCGAACGAAACTGACAACGCGGAAGCGAGCACGAGGTCAGCCACCGCAAGCGACCGCAGTGCCGCGGCCGACCGGCCGACCCGGGTCTGCCTTGATGTTTCAAGCCCGCGGCTCAGCGCGCCGACCGCTTTCCGTCTCGTGTCGGCTGCGGCGGAGGTCCCAGCTGTCCGAAGCACGTCCCCGACCGCGTCCCACACCTGGCCTGTCACGCGGTCCAATCCGTCGCCCGGCCCGATCACGCTGGACACCACGAACCCGGTCAGCGCCCCGGCTGCGACGAAGGCACCGTGCACAAGCGCGTCGGCCGGCCCCACCGGCTCCCCGGACGCGACCAGCACGGCCAGCACGATCAAGTACTCCCTCGGTGGCGGCACCCGCGTCGCGAGGCACGCGAAACTCGTGCCCGCCGCGGCCAGGCCGACGAAGACGATCGACAGCCACGGCGCCCACGCCGCGAGCCCGCTCAGTGGCACCAGCACCGTCAACGCGAGCCCCACCGCAGCGACCACTCGCAGCCGATGCCGCCGCGGCGCGTCTCCCGCGTAAACACCCGCCAGCCCGCCCAGAGACGCGATTGCCCCCAGGTCCGCCCGCCCGGCGAGCACCCCGACCAGCAAAGGCACCCCGACACTCGCCGCCCCGCGCGCCCCGAGCGGCCACCGCGCCACGAACGCCGCCGACAACGCGTGCAACGGCGGCAGCGCAGGCATGGCCGGTCCTCTCGTCGGGACAACCGTAATCGGGTGCCTCACCGCATATCCCACCTCGCGGCGGGTCAGCCAGTCCCTGGCAGTCATAGTCCCGGGAAACGTAGGCGACGCAAGGTCTGGGTGGCTTCACGCGTTCGGCGTAGTTGTGGACCTCAGAGCCTCCGGTGTGGAGGCCCGTATTCCCGAGGAGTACTTACATGCCGCCGACGGCCACCCTGCCGCAGAATCCCGCGTCGCCGTTCGCGTCGATGCGCGGACACCACATCGCGATTCGCTACCCGGACTTCGAAGAGGCGCGCGCGTTCTGGGTCGACACCCTGGGCTGGCGCCTGGCGCAGACCTGGCCCTATGGCGACCTGACTCTCGGTTTCCTCCTGCCACCCACTCAGGACGACTTCCACCTGGAGATCCTCGGAGGACCGGGCGCCGTGGCCCAGCCCCGATTCGCGAACATCGACGACAGCATGTCCGTCAACGGCTACAACCACGTGTGCCTGTCCGTGGACAGCGTCGACACGGTCCTCGCCGAGCTCCGCAGCCGCGGGGTGGAGATCGTCAACGAGCCCTTCGAAATCCTCGAAATCAGCGCACGGCTCGCGTTCTTCCGCGATCCGTGGGGCAACATCTTCGAGATCTCCGAAAGCACCGGCGGCGATCACACGCACTGACCCCGCCTGCCGGGCGGGCGCGACGGATACGCCGCCGCGCCTGCCAGCGGGGTGGCCGGCTCGCGGCGAACGTCGTCGTCAGCAACCACCGGGTCGTCGCTCTTCGCGACGGTCAACCTGCCGTGGCGCGTTTCATCTCCGGATGCTCGCGTAGGCGGCAGTCACCGCGGATCCGGGACCGCCACCGGGGTACAGAGCGCGCGAGGTGTTATCGAGTGGACGCCGCCCAGGCCACCGAGCTGATTGGGGTCCGCGAACAGCTGTGACCACGTCGCGCGGTGCGCCAGACTTGCCGACACGGCGGGCGCGGCGGCTGCCGTTGCGTTCTGCGTGGCGGGACAGGCAATTGCCGCCACCGAGGCGGTATCGGTAAAAGGGCCTTGCGGGGCACCCGGCCGGTTGACGACGTCGGCCCGATGCCCCCGCAAGACCTCAGAGTGGGAGCTCTCGCGTACCCATGTCGACAGTGACCCAACGGATCTCGGTGAAGTCGTCGAGCGCATCAACGCCGGACCTACCCCAGCCACTGTCCTTCATCCCGCCATTGGGCGCGTGGGCCTCATCGTTGATCGTCGGCGTGTTGACGTGAACGGCGCCGCAGTCGATGCGCTGCGCGACAGCGATTCCACGGCCAGTGTCGCCGGTCAACACCGAGAAGGACAGACCGTAGCGGCTGGCGTTGACCAATCCCACGGCCTCTTCTTCGTCTTGGACCGGGCGGACGACTACCACCGGTCCGAAGGTCTCCTCGCAGGAGATGTCATGATCGTCTGGCACGTTCGTCAGCACGGTCGGGCGGTACAACCGACCGTCAGACGTCCCACCGGTGACCACATTCGCGCCGGCGGCCACGACCGAGGCCACCCGAGTGGTCACCTGGTCCAGCGCCCGCTCGGTGATCAAGGGGCCGACGATCGTGGCAGGATCACTCGGATCCCCCACAGCCAACGACTCGGCTACCGCGGCGAGTCGCGCCACAAACGCGTCATGCACGGAACTCTGCACGAGCACCCGCCTGGCGTTCATACAGATCTGGCCCTGGTGGAAGAACGCGCTGAAGGCAACGATACGCGCGGCCCGGTCCAGGTCGGCGTCGTCGAGAACCACGATGTTGTTGTATCCGCCGAGTTCCAGCACGCTTCGTTTGAGTGCTCCACCGGCCCGGCTCCCGATGGTACGGGCGGTGCCGGCAGAGCCGGTGAAGTACAGGCAACGCACGGCCGGGTTGACGTAAAATTCCTCGGCGACCTCGGCCGCAGCCGGTCCGGCGTGAGTTACGACGTTGACCGTCCCCGCAGGGAACCCAGCGTCCCGCATGATCTCCGCGACAAGCAGTCCCGCTGTAACGGGCGCTTCTTCGGACGGCTTGAGAACCACCGTGTTACCGGCGGCCAGTGGAGCGATGACGGCGCGCCAGGCCAGCACATGCGCGCCGTTCCAGGGGGTGAAGCTGGCGACCACTCCGAGCGGTCGACGTTCGGCCGTGGACATGGTGTGGGGGTGTTCGGTTCGCAACATCTCGCCTGAAGGCCGGTACACCCAACCCGAAGCGTGCCGCAGCTGCGAGACCGACCAGCCAATCTGATACAGCGCGAATGCCCGTCCCGCCCCGGTTTCCAGAGCCAGCGCCTCGGCGACGTCATCGGCACGCTCCTCCAGCAGGTCAGCTGCACGAAGAAACAACCGCTGCTTGACCCCTGGCGCCGTCGCCGCCCACTCCGGCTGGGCCGCGGCCGCGGCAGCAATAGCAGCGGCCGCGTCCGGCCGCCCGCCCGCCGGCACTTCTGCGAAGACACTCCCGTCAAAAGGATTACGACTCTCGATAGTCTCACCACCGACGGCGTCGACCCAGGCGTCGCCGACAAGCATTCGGTGGCGCCGCACGGCACCAGGAGCATTCGCGGTCGTCATGGTCATGCAGCACTCCACGTCGTCATCTTGAAGCCAATTCACAGACACCGCGATTGTGACCAAACTCAACGAACCTGACAATCCGCTTCACGTCGAACTATCCGCATCACGAGCACGGCGCAGTCGGCGGGTACGGCGGGGCTGACACCATCCTCGTCGAGCCGGCAAACGTGGCGGCGTTTGTTGCCAAGCGCAGCGGCGCCTGGCGCGACGAAGCAAGAAGCGACCACTGCCGACCAAACCGACAATCCTCTTTACACGCGAGTATCCGCATCACGCGCACGGCGAGCAGTCGCCAACGTCATTGACGGGAGAACACCGAATCGACGACGGTAGGCAATGCCAAACCTGCCGAGGTGAGTGAACCCAGCCCGATAGGCGACCTCGGCCACCGTGTCGCCCGCATCCCGCGACAAGTCGCCGTGAACCCGATCCAACCGCAGGTCCCGGAGGTAGACAGAAGGTGGCACACCGAGGACACGGCGGAATCCATCTTGCAGCGCACGTGTGCTCAATCCGTGCCGATGAGCAAGCTCCGGAATGCTCGGCCGGGCCGGGAGCGCGTGCAACTCCTCGGCTACACGAAGGATCAGGGCTCGGTCGTCGTCGGGCCCACGATACAGCTCAGCAGCGAGGTCGTGGGGCTGCGACAACAGGAGCGTCGAGACCAGCGCGTCCTCGATCAGTCGTCCAGTTTCGGCAGGAACAGTGCCGCGAGCGCATCGATCCACTGTGGCCGAAGCAAACGCCAGGGCGCGCATCCACTCGGCAGGGCCGGGTGTCGTGAGCGCGAACCGCACCCGCAGGTTGGCACCGCGCCCGCGACCAAGCCCACGCATGTGCCGTTGCATCGCTCCCAAGGGGATCTTCGCAACGAGTTCCGCGCTATCCCCAGCGAAGCGCATGTTCAGCCCGTCTCCGGGTCCGACAACCGCCCCCGAACCAGGCGGGACGCCGACAGCAGCACCGTCTTTGGCGATGTCGAGGCGTCCCCGCAACGGCATCAGCAGCATGTAGTAGTCCAGCGGTGCAGTGGACTCGATCACGACTTCTCCGGCGTACTCCTTGTAACCAACGGTCACCGCGCCGACGTCGACAGCATGCAGCCGGGTCGCGAACGGGATCGCGCCAACCGGCCGAAGCCGGTGCGGCGACAGAGCTCGTGTCCCATCGCGTGCGGCGCTGCAAGGGTCGCTGGTCACGAAGACCGGGTACCTGCACAACGGCGCCAGCTGACTTCGGCGACTTGCTGCAGCGCAACCGCCGCCGCTGCCGTTCATAATTCCTCCGATTCCGCCAACCGGGCCTGCCTGTCAGGACCAAGGTCAGCACCACGGGCTACCGGGCCAGCCGGTTCCTTCGAGCTACGAGACACCTGTGGCCGGATCGAGGCGTGCTGCGAACCGAGCCGCGAAGTCGGTTCGGTGTTCCGTTCGAGTCTACCGATCATCGGCACGCAGAGTGCTCCCACAACTACCGGTAACGGCAAAGGGCACCGCCGGTCTCTGTTCACGAGCGCGCTCCTGAATTCGGACGTCAACGAGGTGCGAAGGGGATTTCCGGATGCCGCTGGACCGTCGCTTTCGGACCTCGGGCGGTCTCGAGGAAGGCGACGACGGCCGGGTTCGTCTCGTCGGTGCGGTGGACGAGCGAGAATTCGGCCTTCGCCCCGAATCCGGACAGCGCGCGGTAGACGACGCTCGGTACCGCGATCCGGTCGACCCCGTCCGGAACCAGCGCGATGCCGACCCCCGCAGCGACGAGCTCGAGCACGCTGAGCGTGCTGCCGGCGCGGTGGCGCGTCGGTTCGACATCGAGGCCGAGACGCGCCCTCAGAGCGTCGGGGATCGGATCTTCGTGCGTGCCGGTCGCGTACCCGATCAACTCGGGACCGCGCAACGCCTCAGCAGGAACGACATCGTGCACGGCGAGGGGATGGTGGCTGGGCAAGGCGAGGAGGAAATCTGCCGAATACACCGGTTCGGCCCTCAGCCCCGTCCCGCCGCCGTGCTCTGGTGACGCGCTGTACCCAACGTCCAGCTCGTTGGCGCGGATCGAGTCATGCTGCTGCGTCGGGCTCGCCTCCTGTAGCTCGATCCGGACCCGCGGGTAGGTCTCGTGGTAACTGCGCAGGCAGTCGGTCAACACACCGCCAAACACCGTGGCACCCGAAAAGCCGATCCGCACGCTTCCGGTCTCGCCGCCCAGGACGAGCCGCGCGGTGGCCTTCGCACGCTCGCTCAGAGCGAGGACGCGACGCGCCTCGGAGAGAAAAGCCACGCCCGCCGCAGTGAGCTGAACGCTTCGGGGACCCCGGTCGAACAACGGACCGCCCAGTTCGTCTTCCAGCGCCTTGATCTGCATGCTGAGCGTCGGCTGGACCACGTGCAACCGCCGGGCGGCGCTGCTGAAGCCACCTTCCTCGGCGACGGCCACGAAGTACCGGAGATGCCGAAGTTCCATTCCGCCTCCACACCAGCAGCCGCCATCAGCGGCACCGATCGAGTGATCAGATCCAACTGTTTGACCTTGTGCCCCGCCACGTCGAGTCTGGAGTGGAGGATCCGGCAAAGTTCACCGTCCACGTCGCGCGAGTCAGAGGTTTCCCATGCGCATCATCACACTCGAAGAGCATTTCGCCGACCCCGCGATCGCCTCGGCGTCGGCGAAGACAACCCTCGAGCTGAGCCCCGGCTTCGCAGCCGCATACGCAGCCGACAGCGGCCTACCCTACTCACCCTCCCCCGAAATCCTCATGGACATCGGCGCGGCACGGGTGGCAGATATGGACCGCGCCGGCATCACGATGCAGGTGCTGTCGTGCCTGGCCCAGTTCCTGCCGGCTGACGTCGCCGAGGGGCTGACCCGCGCTGCCAACGACCGCGCCGCCGCGGCGATGCGGAATTTCCCTGGCCGGTTCTCCGCGTTCGCGGCATTGCCCACGGCTGTGCCCGAGATCGCCGGCGACGAGCTGCGGCGATGTGTGTCCGAGCTGGGTTTCGTCGGCACAATGATCATGGGGCGCACCGACGGCGAGTTCCTCGACCAGCCACGGTTCGATCCCATCTTGCGCGCCGCATCGGATCTCGGTGTCCCGATCTACCTGCACCCGACCCCGCCGCCGCGCGCGACGAGCGCGGAAAACTACGACGGCCTCGCGCTCCCGGTCACGACTCGGCTGCAGACCGCGGCCTGGGGCTGGCACCAGGAAACCGCCGTCCACTTCCTGCACCTGGCCTTCGCTGGCGTCCTCGACCGCTTCCCCGACCTGCAGTTCATCCTCGGGCACTGGGGTGAGATGATCCCCTTCTACCTCGACCGGATCGACGAAGCCCTCCCCCAGTCGGCAACGGGGCTCAACCGGACCTTCCGCGACTACTTTCTCGGCAACGTCTTCATCACCCCGAGCGGCATGTTCAGCCAAGCCCAGCTGCGGTACTGCATCGACACCGTCGGAGTCGACCGGATCCTCTACGCCGTCGACTATCCGTTCATCGGCAACGAGGGCGCAGTTGCATTCCTCCAGGACGCGCCGATCTCAGATGAGGACAAGGAGAAGATCGCGCACCGCAACACCGAGCGCCTGCTCGGGCTCGACTGCGCTACTGCGAGCTGACACCAGGATCTTGCGCGAAGCCTGCATTGCGGCCGGCGAATGAAAGTTCCGGACCGACCGGCGATAGACCACGCTGCCGTGCCGTTCGCCAATCCCCGTGCGGACAAGGCGAGCAACCGCATTGTTGTCCCCGATGGGCGGCGCGATGCGCTCCGGTAGCCGCCTGGGCAAGCTGCACATCGCCGGCCCCGCGGCTACCGGAGCGCATCGATTCTCCGCTCGCTGACGACGGTCGGCGATCATCGCGCCGGCCCGTCGTCACTACGCTGCGCGAGGTGTCAGCCGGGTGCGTGTGCTCCGGTCATCAGCGCAGCAAGGTCGTCCGGGTGCAGGAACGACGGGGGTGGCGGTGGGCCCCAGTTGAACAAGCCTTTCGCACCTTCGAAGGCCTCTGGCTTCCACAGCTGGTCTTCGAGGATGCAGTCGAGGTCGCTGTAGTACTCCGAGAAATTGCCCGCGGGGTCCTTGAGGTACCAGAAGAAGTTGGACCCGGCGTGGTGGCGGCCCAGGCCCCAGATGTGCCGTTCGGGATGGTCCTCCAGCATGCGGGTGGCGCCACGGCCGACCTCGTCGACGTCGTCGACTTGCCAGGAGGTGTGGTGCAGAAAGCTCACGGGCGCCTTGAGCAGCAGCAGGTTGTGGTGGTCGGTCGAGCAGCGCAGAAACGCCCCGGTGTCCTTGATCAGGTCGCTTACTTTGAAGCCGACGCCCTCGACGAAGAACCGGTGCGACATCACGAAGTCAGTCGTGCCGATCACGACGTGGCCGAGCTTGCGCGGTTTGATCGGGTTCGTGCGCAGCACCCCGTTGGCCCGGGCGCCGGCCCTCTCGATGCGGCCCGGGCCGTTGTACACCGTGGCCGGAGTCTCGGGCTGGCGCAGGCGGGGCAGGACTTCGAGCGTGACCTCGACTCCGCCGACCGGGTCGATCGCCGTCAGCCGCCCGGCGCCACGCGTGACAACAGCCTCCACCGCGCGCAGCGTGGCTTCGGCGCGGTCGAGGTCATCGGGGTCGTCGACGCCCACGGTGAACGACACCAGCCGCCGCATCGGCGAGTCGACCAGCCGCAGCTGGTTCCCGCCGTCCACAGTGGAGAACCAGCCGTTGCCGCCGGGTGTGAGCCCGAATTCCGTGTAGTAGGCCGCGGTCTCGGCGACGTTCGGGACGCCGATCACGACCGCCGCCATCTTGTGCAATGCCACAGTTTCTGCTCCTTCGCCGTCCGGTGTCAGGCGTCCGCGCCGACGAGCACGTGCCGCATTTCGCCGATCCCGCGCACGTAGCTGGTCAGCACGTCGCCGGGCTTGAGGAACCACTTCGGGGTGCGGGCCATCCCCACCCCAGCCGGCGTACCGGTGAAGATCACGTCGCCCGGATACAGTGTCACGACCTCGGACAGCCGCGCGATGAGCTCGGGGATCGGGAACACCAGGTCCCGGGTCCGGCCCTTTTGCACCTGCTCGCCGTTGACCGAGCAGCCCAGCTCGAGGTCGTCAGGGTCGGCCAGTTCGTCCGGGGTGACCAGCCACGGACCGATGGGCGAGAACCCGGGGAACGACTTCCCGAGTCCGAACTGCGGCGCCGGGCCGCTCATCTGCACGGTCCGGTCCGACAAGTCCTGGCCGACCGAGAGGCCGGCCACGTGCGACCAGGCATCGGCCACCGGGATCCGGTGCCCGCCCATGCCGATCACCGCGACGAGTTCAACCTCCCAGTCGACCGTGTCGCTGTTGAGCGTCACTTCGCCGTGGGCTCCGGTGAAGCTCGAGACGTATTTGGGGAACACCGTCGGCGAGTCCGGTACCGCGAACGAGGCTTCGGACGCGTGGTCGCGGTAGTTGAGCCCGATGGCGAACACCTGCCGCGGGGCCGGGCACGGTGGGCCCAGCCGGGCTTCGTCCACAGTGAACACGGCGTCGGCGGCATGGTGCTGCGCGAGCGCACGCAGTTCGTCCCAGACACCGAACAGCTCGGCCCCGGCCGAGGGCAGTTTCCCGCCGCTCGCACGGTGCACGTCGAGCACTCCCCCGGGTACCGCCAGCACCGCGCGGCCGTCGAGATAGCCGATTTTCATGAAGGTCCTCTCATCCGGGCCGTCGGCACGGGTTCGTCCAGCGCGGCCAGTTCGTACTCCACGACGTCGGTCAGCGAAACGCACACCAATCCGTGTGCCGCCGCGAACGCCGCCGTTTCGGTGCCTTCGCACAGCCGCGTCGGGTCCGCCGGGCTGACCACCTCGGCGAGCACGGCCGCGGGCGCCAGGCCTGCCAGCTCGGTGAGCCGCACTGCGGCCTCGGCTCGGCCCACCCGCTCCAGCACCCGACCGTCGGCCGCCCGCAACGGGATGAGGTGCCCCGGCCGCACACGGTCTTCGGGCGTGGTCGTGGGATCGGCGAGCAGCCGGGCACCACGCGCCCGATCGCGCGCGGAAATTCCCGTCGTCGTGCCCTCGGCCGCGTCGAACGTCACGCAGTAGTCCGGCGCCGAACGGTCCTCGGGCGGGCACATCGGTGGAAGCCGCAGCTGTGCGCAGCGCGCCGTCGGGAGCGCCACACACACCAGCCCAGAGGAATGTTCGACGACGAACGTCATCGCTCCCGTAACCGTCTTCTCGGCCGCGAACACCAGCACGCCGAGCCCGCCGGCGAGGTCGTCGGCCAGCACGATCGCGTGCCCGCGTGCCAGTTCGTCCAGAGCGCGCGAGACTCGCGCGGATCGGGTCGGCGTCGATGCCGACTTCCGTCGCCACCACTGTCACATGGTCACCTCCTGCTCGTCCGGCGGGCTCGAGCGGGCCGTCAGCTGATCTTCGGCCGGCCGCCCGAGTAGAACAGCTGCACCGAAAAGGTGCCCTCGTTCAGCAGCCACAACCGGACGCGAAAGCTGCGAGCACCGGACTGGTGCATGGGATCGGCCTCCGCGAACTTCGTCGCCTCTTCCAGCGAGCTCGCGCGGTAGACGAACATGCCTTCGCCGTGCCACTCCTGCAGGTCGTCGCTGGCGAAGGGACCGGCGGCGAACATGACGCCGTCAAGCTCCATTTTGGTCTGGTACTCGACGTGCGGGTCGAGGTTCTCCAGCACCGGGCCGAGCCCGTTCGTCGGCGTCGAGAACACCACGTAGAGCTGCTTGGCCAGCAGCTCGTGCGTCTCGGAGTACTCGACGAGGTCCTGCCACGGCATGCGCGGTTCGGTCATGACACTCCACTCCAGGGTGAGTTCGTTACTGTGGCGGGGAAATCCGGTCACACGAGCGGGCTGACGCCCTCGTGGATACCCAGCAACGCCCGCCCGTAGACCTCGGCGCTGATCTCGGGGTTGCCGACGGCGTGGCGGCTGGCGACCTCGCTGTCGCGCCAGATGCGCTGCATCGGGCTCGACTCCGCGAAGCTCGACGCGCCGTGCGCGGTCACCAGCTCCCGGATGGCCTCGCGCGCCGTGACGATGGCCTGGCCGACGTCCATCCGCGCCTTCGCCCGCGCGGTGTAGTCGGGGAACACGCTGTTGTGGGCGTTCTCGTCGATCTCTGCCGCGGCGCGGTAGGCCAGCAGGTGCGCGGTGTCGATGAGCGACGCGGCCTTGGCCACTGCCAGCTGCACGACGGGCGCCTTTGTCTGGTTGTCATAGAACGTGTAGGAGATCCCGCGCTTGGGCGCCTTCTCCAGCACGAGGTCGAGCGCCGCCTGGGCCAGGCCGAGCTGCGGCCCCACGAGAATGATCGCGGCACCCGGCACGAACGCCGACCGATAGAGAGCCTCGTCCTTGAACGGGGTGGCGACCTCGCCGAGAGTCATCTTCGGCACCGAGATGAACCGGTGCTCCGGGACGAAGACCTCGTCGGCCACCAGCGTGTTGGAACCGGTGCCGCGCATGCCGACGACGAACCAGGTGTCTTCGATGGTGAGCTCCGACATCGGGATCAGGACCATGCCCTGGTCGTAGGACTTGCCCTCACCCTCGACCGCCGGCGTGCCGACGAGCGCCCACTGCGAGTGCAGGCACCCCGAGGCCCAGCCCCACTTGCCCGTCACGACCAAGCCGCCCTCGACCACCCTCGCGGTGGCGCTGGGCGCGAACACGCCCGCGACCCGGTTGCGCGGGTTCTCACCCCACACGTCCTCCTGCGCTTGCGCGCCCCAGAGCCCGGTGAACCACGCGCAGACGTTCATCAGGCTCGTCGCCCACGCCGTCGACCCGCAACCGCGCGCGAGCTCCCGTGTGACCTCCAGCTTCGTGCGGAAGTCGACCTCGAGGCCACCGAAGCGGCGCGGCTGCATGATGGTGAACAACCCCGCCTCCTCGATCAACCGGATGTTCTCCTCCGGCACCCGCCGCTCGTCCTCGGCGCGCTTCGCGTTCGCCGCCAGCAACGGCACGAGCTTTGCCGCGCGTTCGACAAGATCAGTGCGCAGCCGGCGGTCCTCGGCGGTCGCGCTCGGCCGGTCGAGAATGATGGACATCACGGGCTCCTTTGCTCGTTGGGAAAATCGGTCGCGAAACGCAGCGGTCAGGACAGTGGTTCGGCGCGCTCGCCGAGCCGGGAGTGGGTGCCGAAGGTGCGGCGCGCGTAGACCAACGGCGGGGCGTCGGCGACCTCGGACGCCATGACTTCCGCCAGCACGAGCACGTGATCGCCGCCGGAGACGAGCTGCGTCACCGTCCCGACCAGCCAACCGCCGGCACCGGTAAGGCGCGGCAAGCCGTCGTCGTCGCGCCACGAGAAGCCGGCGAACTTCGCCTCGCCCCGGCCCGCGAAAGCCGTGGCGACAGATTCCTGGCCGTGCGCCAGCACGTTCACGCCCACGCGCCGCGACTCGCGCACGTGGCTCAGCAGAGCCGATCCCGTGTCGAGCGCGAAGCTCACCATCGGGGGCCGCAAGGAGAGTGAGGCGAACGAGCTGACCGTCGTGCCGTGGGGCCGGCCTTCGCCCGTCGTGGTCGTGACCACCGTAACCGGCGCGCAGACGGCACCCATCAGCTCACGAAAAGCTGCTTCGTCCACCACGTCGCGGCCTCCTTGCCGGTCGTCCGGGCAGCTCGCCGTGCTGCGGGCATCAGCCTGACTCAGAGTTATCAATATGTCAATTAATTTTCGACATTGTTCGAAGAACTCGAACGTGGTTGACTGGTCGACATGCCTTCGACCAAGTCCTCGACTCGCGCCGAGCGGGTGTACCTAGCACTGCGCAAGGACATCTTGGCCGGACGTCAGATTCCGGGCAGCCGACTGCCCTTCGCCGAGCTGTGCAGCAAGTACGACGCCAGCATGGGCGTGGTCCGCGAGGCCCTGTCCCGACTTACCGCCGAAGGCTTGGTCCAAGCCGAACCCCAGCTCGGCTTCCGCACCACGCCGATCTCCGTCGAAGACCTCGAGCACCTGACCGAGGCTCGGGTCGCGATCGAGTCACTCGTCTTGCGCGAGGCGCTCGCACAAGACGACGTGCGATGGGAGAGCGAGGTCCTTGCCGCACACCACCGGCTCCAGCAGACCCCGCAGATGGACGCTGACGATCCCGACCGCATCTCCGAAGAATGGTCCGAGGCGCACGCCACTTACCATCTGGCCCTGCTGTCGGGCTGCCCGAACCCTCGACTTCTGGCGATCGCCCGCTCGCTGCGCGACTCCGCGGAACTCTACCGACGCTGGTCCGTTCCCCTCGGACACGAGAACCGCGATATCACCGGCGAGCACAAGTCCATCCTGGACGCGATCCTCGCCAAGGACGCCGACCTCGCAGTCGCCACCCTCATCGAGCACATCCAACACACGACACAGGTTCTGCTGCACAGTTTCGACCAGCCAAACACCAACAGCTCCACGAGAGCTTAGAACCTCAGCTCGCTGGTTCCCGAATGCCCGACTGAAATCGGCTGCGATCAGCCAAGCCGCACAGTCTCGGTATCGAGGCGCCCGGCCGGCCGATTTGCGTCGCCCGCAAGATCCGGCTCCGGTGACGCAAATCGACCGGCTGCGCGGATATTCCGGTGCGCGCCCGGCTACCGCTTGACCCGGAGGAGTTCGGCGTAGCCTTGCCGGGTCACGAAGGCTTCCTGCGCGCGGTGGAGCACCTCGACGACCTCCTCGACGCCAGCTTGGCTGAAGTCGACGACGGTCCGGAAAGGACGGGTACCCGTGGCAAGTGCTAGCACTCGTGCGATCTCGTCGGCAACGGCGCGGGGGTGTGCGTCCACGCCGGGCGGGAAGAGTGCGTCGGTGGCTTCCTCCGTGCGCGCGACGAGTGGGTCCAGGTCCGAGTAGCCCTTACTGCGATCGGTGTCCGAGGCGTGAGTGGCGTGCGGGAAGTGCTCAGTGCCCTGGGTGAAGGGACCGGGCATCACGATGGTGGTCTCGATACCGTACTGGCCGACCTCATAAGCCGTGACCTGCGCGAGTGCGTCGGCCGCGGTCTTCGAGGCCACATACGGCCCCATGAACGGCGGCACCACGATCGAGGTTGTGCTGCCCACGTACACGAGCGTGCCCGATCGCCGTTCACGCATGTGCGGCAGGACCGCGCGGTTCACCCGCTGGATGCCGATCGTGTTGATATCGAAGAGGCGCTGCACGTCTTCGGGGGTGAAGGCCTCGACGTAGCCGATGTACAGGTGCCCGGCGTTGTGCACGACGGTGTCCAGCCGGCCGGCCTCGGCGAGGATGGCCGACACAGCCGTCTCGGCGGAAGCCTCGGATTGGACGTCAAGCTCGACGACCCGCAGGTCGTGTCCCTCGTGGCGGCCGAGCTCCCTGAGCTCGTCGGCACGGGCGGCGTTGCGGCCCGCGACGTCGCGCATGCTGGCGTAGACGATGTGCCCCTGCGCGGCGAGCGCGCGAGAGGTCAGGTTGCCGATCCCGGTTGAAGCGCCGGTCACGAGCACGACAGAAGACATGGCGGAGTGGCTCCTTTCAGGAGTTGAATATTGGATTCACTCGACAAGACCTTGTCTGAAGCCATGCGCCTCACAGAGCAGCCATCACAAATCAGAGTCCGGCTGTAAAGGGAATCATCGCGCCCGACGGACTGCCGGACCAATCGCAACGTCTGCACTGCGTTGCACAGGTTCAACTTCTCATGCCAGAACAGATGTCAATCACGTGCGAGGAACAGAGGTCTCACGCGCGAAAAGTCTGCTCGCCGAGGACGTTCAGGAACTCGAAGGCCGCGGCGGTGGTGGTGCCCGGCTGGGGCCGGAAGATCACCATCCGGTGGCCGGTGGCCGCGGAAAGGACGAAGTCGCACTGCACGTCCAGCGGTCCCGCGTGGGGGTGAACGAGCTTCTTGCGAGTGGAGCGGAGGGGCTCCACGAGCATCTCGGTCCAGTACCGGCCGAACTCGTCGCTCGCTTGGAGAAGATCGACGACGAGTTGATCGCACACGACGTCGGTTCCGCGACGTGCCGAGGCCGCCCGCAGGTCGGCCACGTAGGCGCGTCCGATCGCCTCGTGTTC
The DNA here is from genome assembly GCF_019468465.1 of Amycolatopsis sp. DSM 110486. NCBI lineage: Bacteria > Bacillati > Actinomycetota > Actinomycetes > Pseudonocardiales > Pseudonocardiaceae > Amycolatopsis > Amycolatopsis sp. DSM 110486. The sequence goes on from NZ_CP080519.1 coordinate 9,986,800, forward strand.
CTCAGAAACGTTGAGCGCACGCGACTCGGGATCGGTGAACCAGCGCCAAGTCACGTTGCCATCGCGATGGTTTCCGAGGTCCCACGAGCCGACGAGGGCCTGACTGAGCCGGTTCTGCGCGAGCACCGTGTTGATGTCGTCGACGACCTGCGCGGGCACCGAGTTCAGCGCATCGAGGAGGTACATCATCGCGGGATCGACATAGCCGTCCGTGGTGGCCGTCAGAGGCGGCGAGTAGCCGGCGAGCCGGTACAGATGGTCGCGCTCGTCGACGGACAATCGGAGCGTTCGCGCCAGACTCGCCAGCATTCCCTGTGACGGATGTGCGTTGCGCGACTGCTCCAGCCGTTCGTAGTAGTCGACGGAGATGTTCGACAGCATGGCCACTTCCGCGCGCCTCAGGCCGGGCGTGCGGCGCCGCCCGCCGGCGACGAGACCGACGTCCGCTGGCCGCAACATTTCGCGCCGAGCCCGGAGAAAGCGGCCCAGGTCGTTGTGCTCAGTCACGTGATCACCCTTGGATTGCCTTCATCGCAGCGGCAACGTACCGTTCACCCTCGACCTGGTCGACCGGAATCGCTTCGTCGAGCGCGGTCAGCGTTGCTTCGTCCAAGGTGAGTTCCACGGCGCCGACATTCTCCTCCAGATAGGGGCGGCGTTTGGTACCGGGGATGGCCGTGATCCCCTGCGCGAGCACCCACGCCAGTGCGAGCTGCCCCGGCGTCGCGCCGTACTCGTCCGCGATTACCCGCACACGATCGGCAAGAGCGAGGTTGACCGCGAAGTTGTCTCCACTGAACCGCGGCGCGCTGCGGCGCCAATCGTTCTCCGGCAGCTCGTCGAGTGTGCGCAGCTCACCGGTCAGAAACCCCCGTCCGAGGGGGGAGTACGCCACGAACCCGATGCCCAGTTCGCGCACCGTGTCGAGCACACCGTTGGTCTCCACGGTCCGCGTGAACAACGAGTACTCGGTCTGCACAGCCGACAGTGGTGCCGTAGCGTGGGCTGCGCGGATGTTCTCCGCGGACGCCTCACTGATGCCGAGGTAGCGAACCTTGCCCTCAGTCACCAGTTCGCCCAGCGCGCCGAAGGTCTCGGTCACCGGAACCCCCGGGTCGACGCGGTGCTGGTAGTACAGGTCGATGTGATCCGTGCCCAGGCGGCGAAGCGAGCCTTCCACCGCCTGTCGTACGTAGTCGGGCCGGCCGTTCGGACCGCCGACGATCTTTCCGGTCTCGTCGAGGGTCACTCCGCCGAATTTGGTGGCGACGACGACCCGGTCGCGATAGGGAGCCAGTGCCCGCCCGACGAGCTCCTCGCCGGTGAAGGGTCCGTACATGTCTGCCGTGTCGAAGAGCGTGACCCCGAGGTCGACCGCCCGGCGGATAGTGGCTTCCGACTCGATGTCGTTCGGCGTTCCGTACATCGCGGTCATGCCCATCGTGCCCAAGCCTTCGACCGACGTCGTCAAGCCCTGGCGGCCTACGCGATGCGTCCTGACAGTCATGATTTCCTCCTGAGTGAGCCGCGGCTGTTCGGCGGCTTCTCTGAAATCATGCGCCGAGTTCGGGTTGCTTCGAGCGTCCAATCTAGACCCGTCTCCTGAGGACGACGTTAGGTCACACGCGCCCGGAACTATGGACCCTACTGACAACACTGTCGAAATGAACTGATGTATGGAAGGCGCTGCCGGTGCTGCGCCGGAGGCACTCTTCGGCCTCGGTGGGTGTGCCAGTAGGGGACGAATGCTGAAGACAGGTGATTACATTACGGTGTCGGCCGGGTCGATCAGTTCCGCGAGGTGCAGGCTCGCCCGGTCGGGCGCAACGTGCGCGACCTGCACGGAACAGCTGAATCCGTCTGCCAGGACCGGATTCCCGACCGGTGTCCGCGCCAAGGCCGGAATCAGGGCTTGTTCGGCAACGCGCAGGGATACCTCGTAGTGCCCGGCCTCGAAGCCGAAGTTTCCGGCGACACCGCAGCATCCGCCGACTTCGAGAACCTCGGCTACTCCGAGGCCGGCCAGCGCCCGACGCTGGGTGGTTGCCCCGAAGGCCGAGTACTCGTGGCAGTGTGTTTGAACCGTGACGCTCGTCGGTACCGCCGGCGGGCGCCAGCCTTCCTCAGCCCATTCCGTCACAGCTTCGGCAAAGCTCCGGATTCGACCCGAGACCCGTTCGGCCGAGGCCGAGCCGAGCAGTTCCGGCAAGTCCTTCTTCAGAGCGGCCGCGCAGCTCGGTTCCAGGACGACGATAGGCGTCTCAGACCCGTCATCCAACTTCCGCACCGCACGCGCCATCACCTTCTTCGCGGTCTTGAGCTGGCCGGTGGAGATCCAGGTCAAACCGCAGCAGACGTCGGTTTCGCAGAACGTTTGCCGACCGGTGTCCGCGGCCACGCGAGCCGCAGCTCCGGCGACCTGAGGCCGAAAGCCCCTGGTGAAGGAGTCGACGAACAGGATGACGTCCGCCTTTTTCCGCCCGATGTCGAGGGAGCCGAGCTCTCGCCGAAGCTCCTTGCCCGAAGCGAATCTGGGGAGCCGTCGTTCCGTCGTCACACCACCAGTTTTCGCGATGAGCTTGCCGACGGGGGTCGCCAGCACGGCGTTGACCGCGCCGCTGAAGTGCGCAGTGATCTTGAGCCACCTCGGCAGCCACCCCAACGAGTAATGCGACAAGGGCCGCCTGCGGCCCCGGTAGTAGTGCGAGAAGAACTCTGACTTGTAGGTGGCCATGTCCACTCCCGCAGGGCAGTCGTGTGAGCACGCCTTGCAAGCCAGGCACAGATCGAGGGCTTCCCGGACGTCTTCGGACGCCCACCCCTCCTGGACGGTCGAGGCACCGCGGACCATGTCCTGCAGCACTCGAGCCCTCCCCCGGGTCGAATCCTTTTCATCTTTGGTGGCACGGAAGCTCGGGCACATGACACCACCGGCGTCCGCGCGGCACCGCCCGACGCCTATACAGCCCTGGACCGCGTGGGTCCAGGGGGCGACGCCGGCCTCGGCGGCCTCGACCGGGCTGAGGGTGAAGTGAGTTCGCCAGTCGTGGCTGGGGACGCCCGCCAGTGCAAGGTTCTCGTCGATCGGGTCCGGTGCGGTGACGGAACCCGGGTTGAGGAAGTCGGATTCGTCCCAGATCCGGCGGAAGTCCGCGAAGGCAGCGAGCATTTCCGGCGTGTACATGGTGCCGAGGAGCTCGGACCGGGCCCGCCCGTCGCCATGCTCACCGGAGAGCGATCCTCCGTGCCTGACCACGAGGCGTGCCGCGGCCTCGGTGAACACGCGGTAGATCTTCCGACCCTGCTCCGTGCGCAGGTCGTAGGTGATGCGGATGTGCATGCAGCCGGCGCCGAAATGGCCATACACAATGCCCGTCAGATCGTGCGCACGGAGGAGTTCGCGGAAGTCGGCGAGGTAATCCGCCAGGTCGCCAGGAGCGACCGCCGAGTCCTCCCACCCTGGCCACGACTCTCCCCCGCTCGCCGGCCGGTACGAGAGCCCTGCGCCGTCCTCCCGAACCCGCCACAGTGCGGCGCGTTCGCCCGCGTCGGGCACGGCGCGTCCCGCCAGGAGACGGCCGTTGAGCCGGAGCCGGGTCAAGAGCCGGCCTGCCGCGTCGGCGACCTCTCCTGGGTTATCTCCGTCGAGGTCGACGTAGAGGAAGGCGCTGCCATCGGGCAGGCCGCCGACCGCATCGGGGCCTCGGCGCAGACGCATGGTGTCCACGATGGACTGATCCATCCCCTCGACCGCGGCAGGCGAGAACTCGAGGATCGTGGGGACGTCCCGGGCGGCGGCGACTACGTCGGCGTACCCGAGGCACACGAGCAGCGCCGAAGGAGCCTTTGCCACGAGCTTCATGCGAGCACGCAGCACGATCACGCAGGTGCCCTCCGAACCGACCAGCGCCCGGGCCACATCGAAGCCGTTCTCCGGGAGCAGGTGGCCGAGGTGGTAGCCCGACACCTGACGGGGAATGCGGCCGAGCTCGGTGCGGATGGAGGCCAGGTTCGCCCGCGCCAGGGTCTTGAGCTGCCGTTCGATTTCGAACGCCCGGCCGACGGAGAAAATGTCGTCGGGGTCTGTCGCGCGCAGTCCACTGTGGTGGGCGGTCAGCCGCGCGCCGTCCGCGGTGACGACGTCCAGCTCGAGGACGTGGTCCGCCGTCCGTCCATACCGGACCGAATGGTTGCCGCACGCGTCGTTGCCGATCGCACCTCCGACAGTCGCCCGCGTCTTCGACGACGGGTCGGGTGCGAAGGTCAGCCGGCCCGAGGTGGCCTGCTCGGCCGCCAGGCTGAGCTCTGCCAGCACGACACCGGCGTCTATGTCGGCCACCCCACGAGCCTCGTCGATCGAGTGCACCCGGTTCAGGTGCCGAGAGAAGTCCAGCACAACGCCGGGGCCGACGGCGTTGCCCGCCATCGAGGTCCCGCCGCCCCGGCTGATCAGCGGCGTGCCGGTCGCCCGGCACACTCGGACGGCGGTGGCGACCTCGTCGGCGCCGCGCGGGAACACGACACCGATCGGCGGGACCCGGTAGTTGGACGCGTCGTAGGCGTAGGCGGCGATGCGGTGACCGTTGGTGTCCACCGTCAACCCGGCGCGGATAAGCTGGCTGACGACATCCGCGGAGCGCGACCGCGACACTGCACTGCGGCTCATCGATCAACCCCCTCCCCGGCGTCGAGTCGCTTGCGGTACGTCTCCTTCAGCCCGAACATGCAGGCCAGCGACACAACGAACGCACCGAACATGACGCCCACGAGTACGCCGATTCCACCGGTCGCCGCGACCAGGGCCGCCGCGACGAGCGGGGCCGGCCCGGCCCAGACTGCGCCGGCGACCTGGTAGCTCAGCGAGATCGCGCTGTAGCGGACCCGGACGTCGAACGACTCGGAGAGGAACGACGCCAGCGTCGAGTACATCGGCGCCTGCCCGAGCGCGAGCATCAAGACCAGCGCCAGGGTCATCAACCCGAAGCTGCTGGTGTCGACGAGCCAGAACATCGGGAAGGCCAGCAAAGCGGCGAACGCGGCGCCGATCAGGAAGACGGTTCGCCGCCCGATCCGGTCCGACACCGCCGCCCACACCGGGATGGCGGCCAGGTCGACCACCGCTGCGATCAACAGCGCGAACAGGCTCTCCGTGCGGGAGATACCCGCGCTGTCCCTCGCGTACGTCAGTACGTACACGCTGGTGACGTAGAACGCGATGTTCAGCAGGGCTTGGCCGCCGATGGTGAGCACCAGAGCGCGCTTTTCGTGCTTGAACACTTCGAAGAGCGGCACCCGCGCCTGCTCCGACCGTTCCTTCACTCGGGCGAACGACGGCGACTCGTCGATGCCGAGCCGGATGAGCAGGCCGACGACTACGACCACGATGCTCGAGAGGAAGGTGAGGCGCCATCCCCAGGCGAGGAACGCCTCGTCGGACATGGCTCCGGACAGCAAGGCGAAGATACCGGCCGAAGTGATCAGGCCGAGCGGGACACCCATCTGCGGGACGCTCCCGTAGAACCCACGGCGTCCGGCCGGCGCGTGCTCGACGGCCATGAGCACGGCACCACCCCATTCGCCACCGACGGCGATGCCCTGCACCAGGCGAAGCAGCACCAGGAGGATCGGTGCCCACACGCCGATCGCGGCCGCGCCGGGCAGCGCGCCGACCAGCGTGGTCGCGACGCCCATCAGGAGCAGGGTGCTGATCAGGACACGTTTGCGCCCCAGCCGGTCACCGAAGTGGCCGAACACCATTCCGCCGACCGGCCGCGCGACGAAGCCGACGCCGAGCGTCGCGAGGGACACCAGCGTGGCGGCCGGCGCGGCGAGACCCGGGAAGTACAGCTTGTCGAAGACCAGCGCGGCGGCCTGGCCGTAGATGAAGAAGTCGTACCACTCGATCGTGGTGCCCACCAGGCTGCCGAGGGCAGCGCGCCTGGCCTGCTTCGCCACGGTCGTGGAGCTCCCCCCACGACGCGTGGCGAACCCGTGTGGCCGCGTCACCGCTGCCACACGACACTCGACTGGAGCCCCGCGGCCGGATCCGCCAGGCTGGCCGACCGCGGGACGACGTTCATCTCCGTGCTGAAGGTCGGCCCCGGCATGCGGCCGAGCGGGCGCAGCTTGTCCGGGTCCGGCTTGCAGTCACCGGCCACCAGTCCCTCGCGGAAGTGGGCGTAGACGACTGTACCCATCACCCACGTGCTCGCCCCGAGGTCGATCGCCGAGTGCAGCAGGCACTCGAAGCTCACCGGCGCCTCGGCGATGCGGGGCACCGCGATGCGCTCGCCGGGGAGCGCGGTGAGCCCGGCGGCGTCGAACTCGTCGACGTCCGGCGCGTACTCGATCGAGGTGATGACGAGCTCGTCGAGCAGCTCCGCCGTGGGGATGTTGACGACGAACTCGCGGTTCGCCCGCACGAACGTCAGCGTGTCCTTGTCACCCTTGCCGGGGACCAGTGACTTCGACACCGAGAACCCGAGCATCGGCGGGTTCGACGACACGATGTTGAAGAAACTGAACGGCGCGATGTTGGGCACGCCGTGCGGCGACAGGCAGGACACCCACGCGATCGGCCGAGGTACCACGGCGCCGCACAGCAGCTTGTAGTTCTGCAGCGGGGTCAGCGTGGCCGGGTCGTATCCGACCGTCCGTCGCTCCACCGGTGCCTCCACCTCACTGGACAAATCCGTCCACCTCCGTCAGCGGTGCCGGGCAACGACTTCGATCTCGATGGACGCCGCCGCGAACGGCGACGTGTCGACGATCGGCACGAACGTGGTGGGCGGCAGCGTCGGTCCGAAGACCATCGTGCCGACGCGTTCGACGACCGCCCGCTCGGTGGCGTCCTTCAGGTACACCGTCTGATGGACGACGTCACCGAGATCGAGACCGTAGGCCTCGAGGTATTCGGTGTGCAGCTGGTAGACGTACCAGGCCTTCGCCCGGATACCCGTGTCCGCCTCGAGATGTCCGAAGGACAGGCTGCGGCCTTCACCGGACAGCTCGGCGTTGCGGTCGACGAGCCGGCGGTTCGGGCCGTCGATCGGCACCTCGCCGCACGTGAACACGAGGCCGCCGCCCCGGACCGCGCCAACGTAGTAGCGGGCGATGTCGGCCTGCGGCAGCCGGACTTCCTTGGCGTCCCCACCGCTGCGGGGCAGGTACGCGACGGCTTCGAACGCGATGCGCGCCGCCGGGTCGGGCAACCCGCCGATGCTCAGGCCGGTGCTGGCCACCAGCCGCTTCTCGTTGTGGTCGGACAGCGCCTGCCGCGCGAGCACGACCGGCCCGTAGTAGCGCATCGATTCGGGCAGCCAGCCGTTGACCTTCAGCACGTCCTCGATGCCGCCGCCGGCGGACTCGAGCGCCGCGTCCATCTTCTGGAAGAGCGTCCACGACTGCTCGAGCGCTTCGGTGGCCTTGGGCGTGCTGAACTCCATGGCGGCGAGCTCGTCCGGCAGCGTGCCGAGCCGCGAGGGTGCCGGGGCCGGCTCCGTGCCCGTCGTGCTGGGGACGAACACGTAGTCCCCGGCGCGCACCACCGCGCTCCCGTCGGCGGCGTCGACGACCTGGACGCCACCCTCGCCGGTGTAGGCGACGGCGTCGAGGTAGACCTCGACCTCCTTGTCCAGGCCGTGGGACGACACGAGCACCACGCTGATCGCCGGCCGGTGCCCGCCGAGGCGGTCGCGGACGACGCGGTTGACGACGGCCAGGTTCTCGCGGTCCGAGACGAAAACCCGCAGCCGGGCGACCGCGCGGAGATCGAGGCTGTAGCTCGCGAGCACCTCGCCGAGCTGGTCGAAAGCGAAGTACGCCTGCGCCGCGGCCGGCTCCTCGGGTACGTCGATCAGCATCTGGTTCCGCCGGACCCGCGCGCCGTCCGCGTCGACCTGCCGGAACGATCGGACGAGCTCCCCCGAAGGGAGGTGCGGGGTGACGGAGCCGACGAACACCAGGTCGGCCGCGCTGTCCGCGATCTTGCTGTAAGGGCCGATCAGCCGGGCCCGGCCGTCGGGCGACGTCGTGACCGTGGCGGTTTCTTCCTGTCCCATGGGGTCTCCTTCTAGTGGGGACGAACGCTGGACGGCTCGACGCCGTCAACGGAACTGGTTTCGACGGTTGCGGCGGTACCCGTGGCGAACAGGTCACGCCGGAAGACTTCGGTGATCGTGCAGACGGCGGCGAACGTGATGACCGCCAGCACCGAGAGGTAGAGGGACACCGACCAGCTGCTGCCGGTGACCGCCACGAGGGTGGCCATGATGGTGGGCGCGAACCCGCCGGCCACCACCGACGCGATCTGGTAACCGAGGCTCGCGCCGGAGAAGCGGACCTCCGCGGGGAACATCTCGACGAACATCGCGGCGAGCGGCCCGTACATCGACGAGTGGATCACGTACGCGATCACCAAACCAAGGCCGAGCAGCCACCGGTTCCCCGTGTCGGCGAGCAGGAACAGCGGCCACGCCCAGACCGCCATGGCGGCGGTCCCGATCAGGAACAGCTTCTTGCGCCCGACGCGGTCGCTGAGCCGGCCGAAGAACGGGAGCGCGACGACCTGCACCAGCCCCGCGCACATCACCAGGGCGAGCACGGTGCTGCGGGGCAGCCCGAGCACGCGGCTGCCGTAGTCGACCATCCCCGTGCTGAGGACGTAGAACGCCGCGTTGCCCACGAGGAAGGCTCCGGCCGCCTGGACTACGGCTTTGCGGTGGGTCCGGAACACCTCGACGAGCGGCTTCCTGACCGGCGACGCCTTCGCCGCGTTCGCCTCACGCAGGTGGAGAAACACGGGTGTCTCCTCGATGCGCCGCTGCACGTACATGCCGAAGAGGACGACGACGAATCCACCGAGGAACGGCAACCGCCAGCCCCACGACCGGAAGCTGTCCTCGGACAGCAGCAGGGTCAGCACCAGGAAGATCCCGTTGGCCAGCGCCGCACCGAGACACGCGCCCAGCTGGCCGAGGCTTCCGTAGAAACCCCGCAGCCGCACGGGTGCGTGCTCGGTGAGCAGCAACGCGCCGCCGGCCCACTGCGCACCGACGCCCAGCCCCTGGACGAGCCGGAGCAGCACCAGCAGTACCGGGGCGAGCACGCCCACCGAGGCGTGGGTGGGCAGCAGGCCGATCAGCGTGGTCGCGGTGCCCATGACCACCATGGCGAGCACCAGCGTCGGGCGCCGGCCCCAGCGGTCGCCCAGGTGGCCGGCGATGATGCCGCCAACCGGGCGCGCCAGGAACCCCACCGCGAGAGTGCCGAAGGCGGCGATGGTGCCGATCGCCGCGTTCTGGTCCGGGAAGAAGAGCGGGCCGAGCACCAAGGCCGCGGCCGTTGTGTAGACGTAGAAGTCCAGCCATTCGGCCGTCGTCGCCGCGACGCCCGCGACGGCGATTCGCCGCATCGCACGCTGGTCTCCCTGTTGCGAAGGCGTCGGCGTTGACGCGGTCATACGCACCTCCTGGCGTGCAGGGGAAAGGGAACCGCCCGACTGCCCTCCACGGCGAGTCCCTCGCGATCGTGCGGGCTACCTGCCGAGCGTGTTCGTAGTCTGTGGAACGTGACGCCTGAAGTCAAGACACTGTCTCATGATTTTCTTGCTCATTCGCCCCACGTGCCGAGATAACCGAGACGGCGCGACAGCTGGCGGGCTCCCTCAAGGACAGCCTGACCGACCTTGTCGACGGGCAGCAGCTCAAGCCGGTCCCCGGGCATGCTCAGCGTGACCGCACCCGCGCACGAGCCGCTCGCGTCGAAAAACGGCGAGGCGACACCGGCTCCGTTGCGGACCCAGCGACCGCGGCTCACCGAGTAGCCCAGCTTTCGATCTCGCTCGAGCGTTTCGCGGTACTCGTGGATGTCGGTGATGCTGTTCGGCGTGTGCCGTTCCAAGCCCTCGGCGAAGACGAGCTCGACCTCACTCGCCGGCATGCCGCACAGGATCGCGGTTCCGGCGGCGCCGGTGGTCAGCCGGACCGGCTTCCCGAGTTCGAGCACGTACCTGATGGGCTGGTCGCAATCGATCTTGTCCCGGAAGACCAGCCGGTGGTGCTCCCGTACGGCCAGGTAGCAGGTCTCGTTGTACACATCGACAAGCTCCTGGAAGATCGGCTTCGCCGCGTTCCAGAGGCTGTCCCGGTCACGCAGCACCGCCACGAGGGAGAACAGGCGCGAGCCCGCCGAGTACACCCCCCGCTCGCCGGTCTGTTCGACCCACCCGAGCTCCTCCAGCTGCGCGAAGATCCGACTGACAGCGCTGCGATCGACGCCAGTCTGCCGCGCTGCTTCCCGGACGCCGATCCCCGCTTCGTGCGCCGCGACCACTTCGAGCAGCACGACCGCCCGATCCAGGACACCGGGCCGCCCGGCCCCCGCCCGGTTGTTGTCCACCCCGTCGCCTACCGCGGCGCCGGCACTCTCTTGAGTCACCACACGATCTCCCTTTCATCCCGAAGCCTGTGCACGACAGTGTCTCACTAAAGGCCTTGACATCGCGACCACTCCATGCAATTTTCGAGACAGAGTCTTGCTTAACGAGACATTGGAGACGTGGTGGATCTGGACAAACTCAACGTCCGCGACTTCCTCGACGCGGCGGCGGCCCGCAACCCCGATCGGCCGTTCCTGATCTGGCACGACGAGGAACAGACCTACACCGAGTTCGCTGCCGAGGTCGACCGCGCCGCGGTCGTCTGGCACGAGATGGGTGTGCGCAAGGGAGACCGGGTCGCCTTCATGGCCGGCAACTCGCCCGGTTTCCTGCACGCCTGGCTCGGTCTCGCGAAGCTCGGCGCGATCCTGGTGGCGATCAACACCGGATTCAAGCTGGACGAGGCGCGCTACCTGGTCGAGCACTCCGAGGCGGTCGCCGTGCTGGTCGACCCGGAACATGCCGGCTTCTTCCGCACGATCCGGCGCTCCGCACCGTCGTTGCGAACCCTGTGCAGCTTCGGAGACTCGGACGCCGGGTTCACCGACTTCACCCGGGCCATGGCCCAAGCTGACCCGGCGTCGGTTCCCGCGGTCGACCTCGAAGGCGACGACGTCATCTCGCTCATCTACACGTCAGGCACCACTGGCCGGCCCAAGGGCGTCATGCAGACACACCGCAACTACGTGCTGACGGGCCAGGCCTACCCGCACTGGATGGGCATGAACAAGGGCGACCGGGTCTACGCGTGCCTGCCGTTGTTCCACATCAACTCGCAGGCGTACTCCACTATGGGCGCGATCGGCGCGGAGGGCGCGCTCGTCCTTGCGCCACGGTTCAGCGCCAGCCGGTTCTGGCCCGAGGTGCGCCGGCACCGGGTGAACGTCTTCAACTACATCGGCGCCATGGCGGTCATCCTCAGCAAGAGCGAGCCGTCATCGCACGACAGGGACCATGATGTGCGCACGGCGTACGGCGTGCCGGCCCTGCCGTACGAGGTCCGGGAACAGGTCGAGGAACGCTTCGGGCTGTCCGCGATCTCCGGGTTCGGCATGAGCGAGACGACCTACGGCCTGCTCGAGCCCGGCGACGCACCCCGCCGCCCCGGCACGATGGGCATCCCCCGGCACCACCCCGACCCGTCGGTGCCGCGGACCGAGGCGCGCATCGTCGACAAGAACGGCAACGAAGTCGGCCCAGGGCAAGTCGGCGAGCTCGTGCTCAAGAACGCCGCCATGATGCTCGGCTACTTCAGGGACCCAGAGCGCACAGCGGAAGCCCTGCGCGACGGCTGGCTGCACACCGGCGACAGCGCCTGGCGCGACGAGGACGGCTGGTTCTACTTCGTCGACCGGGTGAAGGACATCATCCGCCGACGCGGGGAGAACGTCTCATCCCTGGAGGTCGAGCAGACGCTCAACGCCCACCCGGGTGTGCGGGCCTCGGCCGTGATCGGCGTGCCGTCCGACCTGCTCGACGAAGACATCTGCGCGATCGTCATACCCCAGCCCGGCCACGCGCCGACTGCGGAAGAGCTCATCGCGTGGTGCACCGAGCGCCTGGCGCGCTTCAAAGTCCCGCGCTACATCGAGTTCGTCACTGAGATCCCGATGACTTCGACAGCCAAGATCGAAAAACACCGGCTCCGCAGCGGCGACTACGCCCGCGGCGAGCGCATCGACATCGGCGAGGCGGCTACGCGCCTGTCCGCCCCTGTGACCGCCACTAGCGGTTCGTCCCGAAGCACGGAGGAAGCATGACCACCGAAACCACGAACCCGGCTACCGGCGCCGGACAGACCACGCCGAGCGTCGAAACCGTGCGCGCGCTCATCGCCGAGCACAACAACTGGGGGCGGTGGGGCGCCGACGACCAGGTGGGCACACTCAACCACGTCACCGCTGAACACGTCGTCCAGGCCGCGGCCACGATCCGGACGGGCAAGCGGTTCTCGCTCGCGCTGCCCTTCGACGCCGACGGCCCGCAACGCGGCGGTTTCGGTCGTTTCAACCCGCTCCACCTGATGTTCCGCGACGGCGGCGACATCGCCACCGGCACGATCATCGACGACTTCTACGGCGGCAAGGACCGCTACTGCCGCGGCACCGACGACCTCATCATCATGCCGCTGCAGTCGGGCACCCAGTGGGACGCATTGGCGCACATTCTCTTCGACGGCACCATGTACAACGGCTACGAGCCGACTGCTGTCACGAGCAAGGGCGCCACGCGCAACGACATTGCGCAGGCCGCCGACCGCATCGCCGGCCGGGGCGTTCTCCTCGACCTTCCCCGGTTCAAAGGAGTCGACGCCCTCGGGGACGGCTACGCGATCACGTCCGCCGACCTCGACGGCTGCGCCGCGAGCCAGGGCGTCGAGGTGCGCCAGGGCGACTTCGTGCTGATCCGCACAGGGCAGTTGCAGGCCCGGCGCGGCAACTGGGGCGACTACGCCGGCGGCAGCGCCCCCGGCATGGGTCTCGACAGCGTGCCATGGGTGGCCGGGAAGCAGATCGCCGGCCTCGCCACGGACACCTGGGGCATGGAGGTGCTGCCGAACGAGACGCCCGACGTCTTCCAGCCGCTGCACTGTGTGTTCCTCGTGGGGATGGGCCTGTACGTGGGGGAAATCTTCGATTTCGAGACCCTGGCCGACGACTGCGCCCAAGACGGCCGCTACGAGTTCTTCTTCTGCGCGCCGCCGTTGCCGTTCAGCCGCGCAGTCGGCTCACCCGTGAACCCGATGGCGATCAAGTAGCCATGACCACGCCACTGCCCCCGAAACCGACTCCCCGCGGCGAAGAGCGCGTCTACTTCGACGCCGCAGCGGAGAATCGGCTTACATACCAGACCTGCGACACCTGCGGGTCGACCGTGTTCTACCTCCGTGACGTGTGCCCTCATTGCGGCGGTGAGAGCCTGCGGCTGCGCGACTCCGCCGGAGTCGGGAAGGTCTACAGCTACACGGTGCAGAATCGGGCGAGCCACCCGTATTTCGCCGACCGCACACCGATGACGCTCGCCCTCGTGGACCTTGAAGAAGGCTTCCGGCTGCTGGCCGACCTCACGGGAGCCGACGACGTGGAGGTGGGGATGCCCGTGGAAGTCGTGTTCCGCGAACTGGACGAGGACGTCACCCTGCCGCACTTCCGGCCCCGTGGCCGTGAGGAGGAACCGAAGTGACCATCCGCGGCAAGACCGCCATCGTCGGGATCGCCGAGGTCGACACGTTCGAGACCCGGGGACGCTCCCCGGCCGGCCTCGCGGCGGCCGCTTCGAAACGCGCCCTCGCCGACGCCGGGCTCGAGCTGTCCGATGTAGACGGTCTGTTCACCACGTCGTCGTACTACTCGATGCCCACGCTCACCATGAGCGAGTACCTCGGCATCAAGCCGAGGTACACCGACTCGACCGCGCTCGGCGGCTGCTCCTTCATCGCCCACCTCGGGCACGCGGCCGCCGCGATCGAAGCGGGACTCTGCGACGTCGCGCTCGTCTGTTACGGCAGCACCCAGCGCAGCGACCGCGGCAAGCTCGTTAGCAACGCCGAATGGCTCGCCTACGAGCAACCGTACGGCCTGCTGCACCCGGTGGGGAGCTTCGGTCTCATCGCAAACCGGCACATGGCCCAGTTCGGAACGACCAGCGAACAGCTCGCCCAGGTCGCCGTCGCCGCCAGGGAATGGGCCCTCTTGAACCCCGCCGCGCCGTACCCGAAACCGCTGACCGTCGACGACGTACTCGAGTCCACACCGATTGCCAGCCCGCTGCACAAACTCGACTGCTGCCTGGTCACCGACGGCGGCGCGGCGGCAGTGCTCACGTCAGCCGCGCGAGCGCAGGACCTGGCCAAGCCACCCGTCTACCTGCTCGGGACCGGCGAGGCCTCGAACCACCGCAACGTCTCGCAGATGCCCGACCTCACCGCGACCGAAGCCACCCACAGCGCGGAACGAGCCATGCAGATGGCCGGGGTGACCCACGCGGACATCGATACGGCGCACGTGTACGACGCGTTCACCATCAGCCTCCTGATCCTCCTCGAGGATCTCGGTTTCTGCCCGAAAGGCGAGGGCGGTGCGTTCGTAGCGGACGGCAACATCGCCCCGGGCGGTTCACTCGCGCTCAACACCAACGGCGGCGGTCTCTCCTACACGCATCCGGGCATGCTCGGCATGTTCCTGATCACCGAAGCCGTCCGCCAGTTGCGTGGTGAAGCCGGTGTGCGCCAGAAACCCGGCGCGGCGGTGTCCCTGGTCCACGGCATGGGCCTCACCCTCGCGGCCCACGCGACCGCGGTGCTCGGCATCTCGCCGTGACGGCTCCGTGAGCCTGTCCCCATCGGTGGTAGTCACCCGGGACGTAGGCAAGGCAGGGATCTGGATAACAGCCGGAAGACCGGAGCAGCCTGAGTGCCCGATACCGACGTGATGGGCGGGTGTCTTGTTCGACGCGCTGACCGACGAGCAGAGTGCCGTCGCGCGGCTGCGCCTGTGCAGCCGGCGAGACAACGGCTGGCTGACGCCGCTCGTCCAGCTCGTGGACAACGCCCCGGCCACCGAGCAGTTCGACCTGCCGGCCACCAGCGACATCGCTCTGGTGCTGGTCACGCAAGGCAGGACAACCATGGAGTCGTGGCATGGCGGCCACTGGCGCCGAGTCGAGTGCCAGCCGGGCCGGATCCGGGTGACCGCGCCCGGCCGGCCGGTCCGGCTGCGCTGGCGAGGTGACGACGGGTACCTCACCACAAACGTGTTCCTCTCCCCCAGCCTGCTCGAACGCGCCGCGGTCGATCTGCGCAGACCGGCCGCGGCGCGGATGAGCTGGCCGGACATACTCACGATCGACGACCCGGTCCTGGCGGCGGTGTCCGGCGGCCTCGGTGATGCGGCTCTGGCCGGCGCCGACCCGCTGTACGCGGAGACGGCCGCCGCCTACCTGGCCGCGCACTTGTTGACCCGGCACGGCCGGCTGCCCGCTCCGCGCCCGGCCAGCGGCGAGGACATTCGGGTGCGCAGGGCCGTCTCGTTCATCAACGAGAACCACCACTTGCCGCTCGCCCTCACGGACATCGCGGCGGCGGCCAGCCTGAGCCCGTTCCACTTCCTCCGCGTGTTCAAACGGGCGACCGGCCAGACCCCACACCGCTTCCTGACCACCGTCCGGGTGAACCGGGCGCGCCGCTACCTGGAACGCGGCGATATCTCCGTCACCGAGGTCGCTCAGCTGTGCGGCTTCGCTTCCCCCGCTCAGCTGGCCACGTCATTCCGGCGGGAAACAGGCCTGTCCCCCAGCGCCTACCGGGCGGACCGCAATAAATCGCGCGAGGAACCGCAAGCAGACGAAAGCGCTGACGGACCCAGCCTCCTAACGTCGCCGGCATGTCCACAAACGACGTGACAGTGGAGTTGGCCTGCGCGGTCAACGGCCGGGCCGTCCGGCTCGAGCTGGATCCCCGGGAATCCCTCCTGGACGTGCTGCGCGAGCGGCTTGAGCTGACCGGCACGAAAAAGGGATGCGACCAGGGTCACTGTGGTGCGTGCACGGTGCATGTGGACGGTCGGCGAGTGGTGTCCTGCCTCACGCCCGCAGTCCAGGTCATCGGCCAGGACGTGACCACCATCGAGGGCGTCTCAGGCGAGGACGACAGTCTGCACCCGCTGCAGCAGGCGTTCATCGACAACGACGCGTTGCAGTGCGGCTACTGCACGCCCGGGCAGATCATGTCCGGTCTCGCCTGCATCGCCGAGGGCCACACCGGCACCGACGACGAGATTCGCGAATACCTGAGCGGCAACATCTGCCGCTGCGGCGCCTACGTGGGCATCGTGGCCGCGGTGCGGCAGACCTCGAACGGAGCGTGACGCGATGCGTGCCTTCACCTACCTCGCGCCGGACACCGTGGACGCCACCGTGGACGCGTTGCGCACCGCGCAGCCCGGCACCAAGATTCTGGCCGGTGGCACCACTCTCTACGACCTGATGAAGCTGGACATCGAGAACCCGCCCGCGGTCATCGACGTGCACCGGATCGCCGAGCTGAGCACCATTGAAATCGGCGAGCGCGAACTCGTGTTCGGCTCCGGTGCGCGCATGGCGGACGTGGCCGACCACCCGGCGATCCGCACCGAGTACCCGGGCCTGTCCGAGTCTCTGTGGCGCGCCGCGACACAGCAGCTCCGCAACATGGCGACGCTCGGCGGGAACCTACTGCAGCGCACCCGCTGCGCCTACTTCCGTAACGGTTCGGAATTCCCGTGTAACAAGCGCGAACCGGGCAGCGGTTGTGCCGCCATCGGCGGGCACGACCGCGGCCACGCCCTATTCGGTGGGAGCGACTCGTGCATCGCCACCTACGCCGGCGACTTCGCCGTCGCGCTGATCGCATTCGACGCCTTGGTGGATGTCGCCGGGCCCAGAGGGGAACGCACCGTGCCACTCGCCGGACTCCACGTCGAGCCAGGTGACGACCCGACCCGCGAACACGTCCTCGACCCGGACGAACTCATCCTCCGCATCCGCGTGCCCGCGACCCCGGCCGGGCGCGGATCGACATACCTCAAGATCCGAGACCGCGAGTCCTACGCGTTCGCCTTGGCCTCAGTCGCCGCTGGTCTCACCTTCGACGCGAACGGCCTGATCGACGAATGCCGGATCGGCCTCGGTGGGGTGGCCACCCGGCCATGGCGGGCAACCGAAGCCGAACAGACCCTGCTCGGCCAGCGCCTGACCCCGCAGACCGCCAGACACGCCGGGGAGGTCGCCTTCGCATCAGCCCGTCGCGGTGCCTACAACGGATTCCGCGTCGAGCTGGGCATCCGCACCATTGGCGACGCACTGCGCACCGCCGGAGAGCGAGCCGCCCAATGACTGTCACAGACGCACCCTCCGCCGAAAACCGTCCCTTGGACACCCGTCGCGTCGATGCCCTGGAGAAGGTCACCGGCCGCGCCCGCTACGCAGCCGACCGCGTGCCCGAAGGCGTCGCCTACGGCGCGTGGGCCACCGCAGGGATCGGCAAGGGACGTGTCGTACGCATCGACACATCCGCCGCGGAAGCCGTGCCCGGCATCCTGCTGGTGATCACGAAGTTCGGACCGGACGAACTGCACGACGTCGGTTTCGTCATGGCCGACGGGTTCGCGGTACAGAGCCTGCAGCCATTGCGTGATGACCACATCGCCTACCGCGGACAGCCGATCGCGCTGGTCGTCGCCGACAGCCTCGTCGCGGCGACCGAAGCCTCGCAGGCGATCACGGCCGAGTATGAAACCGAACCGTTCACGGTGAAGATCGACGGCGAGGGCGCCGACCCCGTGTTGCAGGAACAGGCCATACCCGTACCAGAGCTCGCCGACATCAAGGTCGGTGATGCGGATGCGGCGTTCGAGGCCAGCCCGGTTCAGATCGCCGGGACGTACAATCACCCCCCACAGCACCCGGTGCCGATGGAACCCTTCGCGAGCGTCGTGCGCTGGGAGGGCGACAAGCTGCTCGTCCACGACAGCACACAGAACGCGAACGCGGTGCGGTTCGGCCTGGCGACCCAGCTCGGCCTCAACCCTGCGAACGTCGAAGTCACCTCGCCCTACCTCGGCGGCGGCTTCGGCAACAAGAACTCCATGTACGGGCACCTCGGGCCGATCGCGGTCGCGTCTCGCCGGCTCGGCAGGCCAGTCAAGATGGTGCTGCCGAGACCGCAGACCTTCCACGTCGGCTCCTTCCGGCCGAACTCGGTCCACCGGGTGCGCCTGGGCGCGGACGAGAACGGGAAATTGCTCGCCGCGATCCACGAGGTCGACCAGCAGACCTCGCGGCACGACCTGTTCATTTCGCTGACCACCGATGTCTCGTCCCGGCTGTACTCGGCACCGGCGTTCCGCGGCCTCCAACGTCTGGTCCGGACCGACGTGCAGACACCAGGGTTCATGCGCTCGCCGTTCGAGAGCCCGGCCATGTTCGCGTTCGAGTCCGCGATAGATGAGCTGGCGTATGCGACCGGCCGCGACCCGGTCCAGCTGCGGCTGGACAACGACGCCGTGGCCGACCCGGTCACCGGCCTGCCGTTCTCTGGCCGGCACCTGGCCGAGTGTCTGCGCCGCGGCGCGGCCCGGTTCGGCTGGGAGAAGCGTCTTCCGGCGCCGGGATCGATGATCGCCGAGGACGGTTCGCTCATCGGTTGGGGCGTCGCCGCCGGCTGTTACCCGGGCGGCATGGTGCCGAACATCGCGCACGTGTCGGCGAGGGAAGACGGCACTGTCACCGTCGCCGCCGGCGGGCATGAAATGGGCCAGGGCATCCGCTCGGCCATCGCGCTGCTCGTGGCACGGGACCTCGGCGTGTCGGTGGACAAGGTGGTCGTGGAGGTCGGCGACACCCGGGTCGCGCCGCAACACCTCACTGCCGGATCCTGGGGCACGGCGAGCGCGCTGTCGGCTGTGCAGGCCGCCATCGACGAACTGCGCAAGGCCTTGGACGTCACAGAACCCGGCGACGTCGACCTCCCGGCCGCGCTCCGTGCCAGGGGCAAATCAGTGGTGACTGCCGAGTCCGCCGTCGTCGCGCCCGGCCAGAACCGGCAGGCGCTCGACCGGCTCGGCGGCGGTCTGCTCGCTTTCGCCGGGCCGGTCTACCCGGACTTCGTCACGTTCAGCTGGGTTGCGCACTTCGTCGAGGTGCGGGTCGAACCGACCACGCGGCGCATTCGGGTGCCGCGGGTGGTCACAGTCGCGGACTGCGGCCGGGTGGCCAGCCCCGTCACCGCGGCCAGCCAGGTCCGCGGCGGGGTGGTGTGGGGCATCGGAGAGGCGCTGCGTGAAGAGAGCGCTGTGGACGAGCGGTTCGGCGGGTTCCTCAATACTTCGCTGGAGGAGTACCCGGTGCCGGTCAACGCGGACATCCAGCAGATCGAGGTGGACTTCATCGACGAACCCGACCTGCTGTTCAACCCGGTCGGTATGAAAGGCGTGGGTGAGGTGGCCATGGTCGGCTCGGCTGCCGCCGTCGCCAACGCCGTCTACCACGCAACCGGCCGACGCGTGCACCAGCTGCCGATCCGGCTGGAACATGTCCTCTGAACAGGTGGCGGCTCCATCGGCCGCCCCACTCGCCCACAGATTCGGTCCCCGACCCTCGCTCAGCCGGCCGGATGCCCTCACTCCCGCGGCGCTGGGCGACGCCCGCCGGCACCAGCCACTTCGCGGCCTGGCAGGTTTGGGCTTCGTCGTCCCTGTCACTGCGCTGCTGTCCGTATCCGCCGGCGGGGCCTACAACTCGCTGGTCCTGCTCGGGCCGATCATCACGTTCGCGTTGCCGATCATGGCCATGGTCGCGTTCTGGTGGGAAGACTGGCCGGGCACGCTTCTCCCGCGCCCTTGGTCCGGTTTGTACGACACCGCGATCATCGTCGTCGGCGGCATACTGCTCGCCGTGCTCGGCCAGCTCGTGGTCAACGGGCCAGACCTGGTCGGGGTGTTCGCGCCGAGTTCCGACCACCCCGGCCTGTATCCGGCGTCGAACTCCTTGGCCGGCAGCATCTTCACGATCATCCTGCAGCTGACGCTCGTGTGCGAACGCCGGCCGCTGGGCCGCCTCGGCCGCATCCCCTCGGGCCTCGCCGCCGTGGGGCTGTGCTGGGCGCTCGGCTTGGTCGCCTGGCTGGCGATGGTGCGCTCGAACGCGATCGACTCGGAGAACTACGGCGCCTGGTTCACCTCGATCGGCGCGTGGCAGATGTTCTTCTGGGTCGCGTTGCGCGGCTGGCCGTTCGCACGGATCGACCGGACGTGGTTGCGGCTGCTGGTCGGCAACATCGTCGTGATCGCCTGTGGGTGGGGCGGCTATCTGCTCGTCGACGACGGGCTCCGCTGGCCGGGAGTCCGGATCACGGCGACCGCAGGTACCGCCGTCGGCTGCATTCTGCTGGTGACCATGTTGTTCGAGGCGTGGCCGGCGATCCGAGTGGCCCCGGCGCCCGGGCCCGGGCGCACACTCGCCGTGGTCACCGAGGTGCTTCTCACCGCGCTGCTGGTCTGGTGTTTGCCGAAACTCGCCCACGCCCTCGGCGTGCCTTCGGCTCGGGAATGGAGCTGGACCACCCAGGTCGTGCTCAACGCGCTGAGCACCGCGGTGATCTTGCACGTCGCGGTGTGGCGGCGGTGGCCGATGAGCGCCCCGAGTCCCGGATGAGCTTGGAACGGTACGCAGAGGGGCGGCGGGTGAACTCAGCCGCCCCTCTGCTTCTCTCTGTTTCAGGCGCTCTTCGGGAACGCGTGTTTGTTCCCCCCGATGACAGCGACGGCCGCGGCGATCAACAGCACCAGCGACGCCCATGTGAGCGACGCAGTGCCCAGATCCTCCACCAACAGGCCACCCAGGAGACCGCCGAGTGCGATGGACGCAGAGAAGAACGTGATGGTGATCGACTGGGCGACGTCCGAGGCCGGCCCCGTCGCGGTGATGGCGCCGCCGATGAACAGACTGGGCGAACTGCCGAACGCGAAACCCCACGCCGCGGCAGCGATGAAGACCAGCGCCGGCACTCCGGTGAACAGGGCCAGCACGAGCACGCTGACAGCGAACAGCACGGTGCTGCCCACGACGAGCTTGCGCAGGTGACGATCGATGTGCGCGCCGACAACGACAACACTCAGGACGGATGTGACTCCGAACGCGAACAGGACCCACCCGGCTTCACTTTCCATGCGCGCGAACCGCAGGTAGTCGGTGACGTAGGTGTAGAGGATGTTGTGCGCGACCATGTACGCAGTGAGGGCGAACAGGATGGTGCGCAACCCGGGAATCACTAGGACCTGCCTGACCGTGAAGCGTTCCTCCACCGGCTGACCGGACAGGTTCGGCAGCGTAACCAGCACCCAGGCCATGGTCAGCACGATCAAGGCAGCCGAGGCCCAGAACGCGAGCTGCCACCCGCCGAAGCTGCTGAGCCACGTCCCCAGCGGGATACCGAGAGCCAGTCCCAGAGGTGTGCCGGCAAGCGCGATCGCGATGGCGCGGCCCTGCCAGGCCCCGGGCGAGAGCCGAGCGGCGTACCCGGCGAGCAGGGGCCAGATCAACCCGGTCGCCAGGCCGGCGACGAACCGGATCACCATGGTCAGGGTGTAGTCGTCGCACAACGCGGTGAGGGCGTTCGTGAGGGCGACGGTGCCGAGCGCGAGTTGCAGCACGTTCTTTCGTGGCGACAGTGAAGTCAACCGCGACAGCGGGATCGCCGCCAGCGCGGTGGCGAGGGCGTAGATGGTCACGATCTGACCCGTGAGCGCAACACTCCGGTCAAGCGTGCGACTGATTTCCGGGAGCAGGCCGGCAGGCAGGCACTCGGTGAGAATGCCGATGAACCCGCTGAGGAAAAGGCCGAACAAGGCCATGCCCGGAAGACGATCCCGACCCCGAACCGCGGCGGGTGACGAAGTAGTGGTTGTTTCGGTCATTCTCACAGTTCCCTGAGCTGTTTGTGGAGAGTGCTTCACCCCGGCGGGAATAACGGACGGCCCGAGGAGCTCTCGCACCTCGGTCGGGTGGACCCGGATAGTGTTTCCGGGGACGAATTCAGCGTGCGCCGGCGGGGCAGCCCTATCCAGATCCCCGATTTGTCTACGTCCCGGGTGACTGCTACTGGCAGGGACAGGCTCGCCGGCCCCGAACGGGGACATCCGGCGTGATAATGAGGAGCATGACGATCCACTCCGATCCCCACACCGACCCGAAAGCAGTGCCGGGACCCGGCCGGGAGCGGCAGCTCGATCCGCGCACGGAGCTGAGCGAGTTCCTGCGCTCACGCAGAGCCCGGCTGAAGCCTGCCGACGTCGGCATTCCCGACTACGGCCGGCGGCGACGCGTGCCGGGCCTACGACGGGAGGAGCTGGCCCAGCTCGCCGGAGTCTCGGTCGCGTACTACACGCGCCTCGAGCAGGGCAACGGCCACAACGTCTCGGCCGAGGTACTGGACGCGATCTCCGCCGCGCTCAGGCTCTCCGACGCCGAACACGCCCACCTGCTGCACCTCGCGAAGCCGGCACCGCGCAAGCGGCGGCCGGCCCCACAACGCCAGCAAGTGCGGCCCGCCCTGCAGGAGCTGCTTTCCGCGATCGACGGCGTGCCCGCATACGTGTGGGGCCGCCGCACCGACGTACTGGCCTGGAACGGCGCGGCCTCCGCGCTGTTCGGTGACTGGGCCGCCCGCGCCCCGCGCGACCGGAACTGGGCCCGCATCGTCTTCCTCGATCCCGAAGCCCAGCGCCTGTTCGCCGACTGGGAATCCAAAGCGTCCGATGTGGTCGGACAACTGCGACTTGACGCCGGCCGGTATTCGAACGATCCACTGCTTGCCGAACTGGTCGGTGAGCTTTCTGTCAAAAGCGACGACTTCCGCAGCATGTGGGCCACCCACAACGTCAAACGGAAAACCCACGACACCATGCGGATCACGCACCCACTGGTCGGGGAGCTCACGGTCCGCTACGAAACCTTCACCCTCCCCGGCGACCAGGAACAGGCACTCGAGACCTACCACGCCGAGCCCGGTTCGGCGTCGGAGGAAGCCCTGCGCCTCCTCGCGAGCTGGGGCACGGATGCCGCCCAGCCCCGAGCGGCCGCATCACCGGACTGAGCTGCCCACTTGGGCCCGCCCTCCGCCGGTGAGCGGCCATCACCGGCATGCGGAGGTCGGAAGGCGTGCTCACGTAAGACGAACGACCGAGCGCGAAGTTGTTTCACATTGCCGGCAGAGCCCCGAGCAGAATCGCCGACCCTGGGGGCGTCAATGGTGCGCACTCCGCCGAACGTCCTCCTCTCGCCGGCACCGGATAGGCAATCCCTTAGCCGGTGCGCAGGCAAACCAGTCTGTACCTCGCCGAACCTCGCATTCCTACGACCAACAGGGACAGGTTGAAATCTGGCCTCGGCGCGATAATTTCCGGAGAAGTTCCGAAAGACCATCACCAAGGAGCGACAATGAGTTTTACCACGATCAATCCGGCTACCGGAGAATTCGTCAAAGAATTCCCCTTGCAATCAGATGAGCAAGTCTTTTCCGCACTGGAAACCGCAGACAAGCGTTACCGCGAAGATTGGAAGTTCCAACCGGTCGCGGAGCGGGCTCGGATCGTCGGTCGCGCAGCCCAGATTCTGCGCGAGAAACGAGATGAGTATGCGAAGTATCTTACTCTGGAAATGGGTAAGGTCACCCGATTCGCCTACGTAGAAGTCGACCTCGTCGCGGACATCTTGGATTACTACGCCGAAAACGGCGAACAGTTCCTCGCGCCGCAATCGTTGCCGGACGAGCCCGGCGCGACAGTGGTCACCGAGCCCATCGGCGTCATCCTGGCGATCGAGCCCTGGAATTTTCCCTACTATCAGCTTGCCCGCGTCGTCGCACCCCAGCTTGTCGCGGGCAACGTGGTCATGCTGAAGCACGCCGAGAGTACGCCACAGTGCGCGCTCGCCTTCGCCCGACTGTTCGAGGAAGCGGGCACCCCTGAAGGCGTCTACACCAATCTCTTTTGCAGCATCGAGCAAATCGCGAGCCTGATCGACGACTTCCGAGTGCGCGCCGTCACGCTGACCGGAAGTGAACGCGCCGGGACGTCCGTCGGCGCGCGGGCAGGCCACAATCTCAAGAAGGTCGTCCTCGAGTTGGGCGGCAGCGATCCCGCGCTCATTCTCGAAGGCGCCCCCCTGGAGCACGCCGCCGATCAAATCGTGATGGGTCGCACCTTCAACTCAGGACAGGGTTGCGTCAACATCAAGCGCGTTATCGTGGTGGGCCGGGAACGGGGCGAGAGGTTGCTGGCCGCACTGACAGAGCGGTTCGCGGCGATCAACGTGGGCGATCCCACGGATGAAACCACCCTACTCGGCCCCCTGGCCAGCGAACGGGGTCTGGACGGCCTGCTCAAGCAGATCGAAGACGCCAAGGCGGCGGGTGCGCGAATCGTCCATGGCGGCGGACGTGTTGACCGCCCCGGATTCTACCTCGAACCGACGATCATCACAGACATCGCCGAGGACAATCCACTCTACCAGCAAGAGGCATTCGGGCCCGTGCTGTCCTTCTACGTCGTGGACAACGAAGATGAGGCAATCGATCTGGCGAATGCCACACGGTACGGCCTGGGCGGCTACGTGTTCGACGCAGATATCGAGCACGCCAAGCAGATCGCAGCCCGAATCGAGTCCGGCATGGTGTACATCAATTCGTGCTTCGCCGACTCACCGCGACTTCCTTTTGGTGGCGTCAAGAATTCTGGATTCGGTCGCGAACTGTCGGAGCTGGGAATCGGTGAATTCCTTAACCGCAAGCTGGTGCGGGTCTCCGACCCAGCCTGAGAAGCTCTTCGTCAGCTGGGATCGACATGCCGACCGAGGTAAACACGGCCGAACAGGCCAAAGAAGGAGATTCCGAAGTGAATAGTACGGACACAGCAGCCGTCCATGGCGCACGATCCGGGCACTGCCTGTGCGGCTCGATTAGCTATCGTTTCGAGGCGCAACCCGAGACTGTCGTCCTTTGCCACTGCGATGATTGTCAGCGACACAGCGGCGCAGCGTTCTCGGTAAACGTTCTTGTAGCGCGAGACGCAGTGAAGATCGAGGGAACGCCCAGGTCACACCAAACCACTGGCTCGGAAAACGGTGAGCTGAGGGACCGACTGTTCTGCGGCGACTGCGGCACTCCGATCTTCACCATCCTTCACGAGCTTCCCGACATCATGATAGTCAAGGCGGGAACCCTCGATGACCGGACGGGACTCGAACCATCCGCCGACGTGTGGTGGCGTCGAGCGCAGGACTGGATCGAACCGCACCCCACCCGCCCGCGGTTCGACGGCGACGCGAAATAGCATCCTCGTCGAGGAAATCTCAGCATCGACTCGGCACCAGTGCCAATACCGCGCGAGCCAAACAAGCTCGAACGCGGCCCGCCGCCCTCCGCGGCGACATGCCTGGCGCGTTGGACTCAGTGGTCGGCGACTGCGGTGCGGCGCCGCACGTTCCCTCCCCCGTGCGGTGCCGCACCGCCCCGGAGTCCAGTCGGAGTGCAACATGCAGCTACCGAGGCCAGACCGGTCAAGCCCGCGCGGCTGCTCGTGCTTCCTCACTCGCGCGTACTGGATCTTCGAGTGAATGTCATAGTGCGGTTTCGTGCGCTACTACTCAACCATCGCCCCGGCCCTGCTCCCACACCTGCACGGCCGGCGGGTCACGTTCTCTGTTGACCGGACTAAGGCGCAACACGCCGCATTGAAGGTCTCCCTCGATTGATCTCGGCCGGTAGACCTTCCGCGACGACGTAGTCGGGGGAGGGCGTCAGTGCAGGAGAACCAGGGATGTGACCGCGCTGCGGAGGTGATCAGCTTGCCGAGGTGGGGGCGGGTGGTGCCGGACGGTCATGCGAGGTCCCCGGTGTCGACCGGCATCTCGGCCAGCCGCCACTCCAGCATGCCGTCGTCCAGCCGGACCGCGCGGCGCCCGCGGTCGGTCAACAGCCGCACCGCGTCGTAGGCCAGTACGCAGTACTCGCCCCGGCAGTACACGACGATGTCCACACCCTCGGGAAGTTCGTTGATCCGGTCCGCCAACTCCTCCACCGGGACGCTCAGCGCGCCCGGGATGTGACCCGCCCGGTACTCGTGCACCGGCCGGACGTCCAGCAGCACCACTTCCCCCGCTGCCGCGCGCACCTGCAACTGCTCGCGGGTGATCTCCGCTCCGGGCGCGGCTCCGAGGTAGGCCTCACGCGCCGGTGACACGGCCGGTTGGTGGGCCTGGGCAGCGGTGCGCAGCAACGCGAACAGCTGCGCGACGTCGTCGCCGGCAAGGCGATAGTGCACTCGGACCCCGTCGCGGCGGGTCGCGACGAAGCCCGCCTGTTTGAGGGTCTGCAGATGCGCGGACGCGGTCGTCAGGTTCAGCCCCGACGCGGTGGCCAGCGCGTCCACGGTGCGCTCGCCCTGTGCCAGCAGGTCGAGCAGTTCCAGACGCTTGCCGTTGGCGAGCGCCTTCCCGCTGACCGCGAACGCCTCATACAACCGCGCCTTGGCCGCCGCCTTCACCGAACCGCCGACCGGATCGGCTGTGGTGCCCTCCACCATCTTCCCATCCTCCATAAATCTATGGATTAATGTATATCAGGCGACGGACACACCACGCGGCACGCACAGGAACGGCCGAGCGCCGCTCCGGCAAGGTTGGAGAACGTTGTGAGCTTCACCGACGATCACCTGCTCCCGCTGGTCGACGAAGGACTCGGAAACAGCGCCTACCTGGTGGACCTGGGAGACGGCCGCGCGTTGGCCGTCGACGCCTCCCGGGATCTGCGGACCCTGAACACCGCCGCCCGGCGGCGTGGCCTGCGGGTCGGCTTCGCCGCAGACACCCACCTGCACGCCGATTTCCTCTCCGGTGCCGTGCAGCTCGGTCACGACACCGGAGCCACGGTGCTCGCCTCCACATCAGGAGGCCGCCTCTTCGACCACACCCCACTGGCTGATGGGGACGAGGTCGATCTCGGCGGCCTGACACTGCGGGCCCTGGCGACCCCCGGCCACACCGACGAGCACCTGTCGTTCCTGCTGCTCGACGGCAAACGCGAGCTCGGCGTGTTCACGGGCGGCTCTCTCATCGTCAATTCAGCGGCCCGCACGGACCTCCTCGGCCCGGCGCGGACCGAGGAGCTGGCCAGCGCCCAGTACCGCTCGCTGCAGCGGCTGATCACTCTGCCCGACACCGTTTCTGTGTGGCCCACCCACGGCGCGGGATCGTTCTGCTCCGCCCCTCCGGGCAGCGAACGCACATCGACCATCGGCGACCAGAAGCGCGCCAATCCGCTGCTGACGGCACCGGACGAGGACGCGTTCGTCCACGATCTGCTCGCCGGCCTCGGAACGTACCCGGCGTACTTCACCCGCCTCTCGGAAGTCAACCGTCGCGGCCCGGCGATCCTGGCCGGCGCCCCACCGATCCCCGCGCTCAGCCCTGCCACAGTGCGGGCGCTGCTCGCGGACGGGGCCACCCTCGTCGATGTCCGCCCGGCCGCCGACTTCGCCGCCGCGCACATCCCCCGCGCGGTGTCGATCCCGTTGCGCGAGCAGTTCGCGACGTGGCTGGGCTGGCTGCTACCCGACACCACCCCGCTGGTGTTCGTTCTCAACTCCGACCAAGACCCCGCCGACATCGCCTGGCAGTCCGCGAAAATCGGGTACGAACGGCTGGCCGGTCACCTGGCGGGCGGCATCGCCGCCTGGACCGGGGAGGGCGGCCAGGTACGCAGCACTGCCTTCACCACCGCCACCCGCGCCCCAGCAGGGTCCTATGTGGACGTCCGCCAGGCGCCGGAGTACCGCGCCGGCCACGTTCCGGGCGCGATCCACCTCGAACTCGGCGACCTGACCGCACACGCCGCCGACGTCCCCACCGGTGCCATCGTGGCCTGCGGGCACGGCGAACGCGCCATGACCGCCGCCAGCCTCCTCGAGCGCGCCGGCCGCACCGACCTCACCGTGCTCGACGGCGGACCCGGCGGCTACACCCGCGCCCACGACCTGACCCTCACCGGAGGGACCGGGCCGTCATGACCACAGCGGTGCGGCTGGGCCTGCGCGAGAACTGGCTCCAATTCACCCTGCTCGTCATCGTCAACGTCTGCGTCGGCGGCCTCGTCGGGCTGGAACGCACCACCGTGCCCCTGATCGGCACCGAGACCTTCGGCCTGACCAGCGACCTCGCCGTGTTCTCCTTCATCATCGCCTTCGGCATGACCAAGGCATTCACCAACCTCGCCGCCGGGGCCCTGACCGCCCGATTCACCCGCCGGCAGCTCCTGATCGCCGGCTGGCTGATCGGCATCCCCGTACCGTTCGCCCTCGCCTGGGCGCCATCCTGGGGCTGGATCATCGCGGCCAACGTGCTGCTCGGCCTCAACCAGGGACTGACCTGGTCGATGACCGTCAACATGAAGATCGACCTCGTCGGCCCGGCCCGCCGCGGACTGGCCACCGGCCTCAACGAAGCCGCCGGTTACGTCGCGGTCGGCGGCGTTGCCATGCTGACCGGCTACCTCGCCGCCACCCATGGCCTTCGCCCTGTCCCCGAGCTCATCGGGATCGTCTTCGTCGCCGCAGGACTGGGCCTGTCCCTCGTCGTGCGCGACACCGCCGCGCACGTCGCCCTGGAACTGGCGCACCACCCCACCCCCTCCGGGGGTGCGCAATCCGCGGGCCTGGCCGCCACCTTCGCCCGAACCACGTGGCGGAACCGGTCCCTGCGCGGCGCCAGCCAGGCCGGCCTGGTCAACAACCTCAACGACGGGCTCACCTGGGGCGTGTTCCCGCTGCTGTTCACCCAGCACGGACTCGGCCTCGCCGCCGTCGGCCTCATCAAAGGGCTCTATCCGCTGTTGTGGGGGCTTGGCCAGATCCCCAGCGGGCATCTTTCCGACCGCATCGGCCGCAAACCCTTCATCGTCACCGGCATGCTCGTGCAGGCCGCCGGGTTCGTGCTCGCGCTCGCCCTGCTCGCCGATCCCCTGCTCGCAGGGATCGTCTCCGCCATCGCGCTCGGCCTGGGCACCGCGATGGTCTACCCGACACTCATCGCGTCAATCTCGGACCACGCCCATCCCACCTGGCGCGCCAACGCACTTGGCACCTACCGCTTCTGGCGCGACACCGGCTACGCCGCCGGTGCCCTGCTCGCCGGCATCCTCGCCGACACCCTCGGCCTCAACACTACCGTCATCGCCGCAGCCATCCTCACCGCCGCATCCGGCCTGCTCGCCGCCCGCTGGATCACCAACCCACGCCCTCCAATCGAGCGGGGCGTCCCGACGACACCAACCGGAACCGACCAGCAGCCCAAGACGAACCGCCCGGACAACTCGACGTCCTGACCGTCCCCGCCCGGATCGACATCGGCACGATCGGAAAGATGCCTGCTCTCACGACCACTCACGAGCCGTGCATCCGACGTGCGTCGCTTGTTGCCGCCGGCCAGCCGCGAAACAGATCCAGCCCGTCACGAGACGGCGTACACCTTGACGACCTGCAGCGACACTTTAGTACCGAAACGGGTGGTTCGCGCTCGCCGCTTGATCAAGGACGGGTTCTACGCGGGGGCCGTCGTTGCCGTGCGCCGATGGTCGTGTCCGGTTGGTGTGTTCACCGCGTGGTCGCTGAGCTTCCGGAGCCGGCGGCCCCGTTGCCGTTCGTCGCTGACTTGCCTGGTGACTGGGTCGGGTGGCGCGACGTGGGATCGAGAGGTGGCGGCGGTCGACCGGTTCTACGGCTGGCAGGTGCGCGCCGGGCATGTTCGCGTCAATCCGGTTCCGCAGCAGCGACGCCGGGCCCGGCCTGCGCATGCCGGGGGCGGCTGGTCGCCTGCTGCGGAGGTGTCGGAGTCTCCGGCGACCTACATCCACGGCGCCGGCCGGGAGAAGGTCGAGCAGTTGCCGACGGTGTCCTATCGGCAGTGGTGGGATGTCGGGATGCGCGGCTACACCGCAGGTGGGTTGGCGGACCCGGGGTTTCTCGGCCGGCGATCGGGGCGCAACGCCACGTTCTGCGATCTAATGGTCCGCACGGGCTGCGGTTGTCCGAGCAGACGGCGCTGACATTGTTCGAGGTGCCGTTGGAACGCGGGTTTCGCGGCTATCAACGGTTCTGGCTGCCGCCGGCGATCGCGAAGGGTGGTTCGTCCCGGTGGGTTTATGTCCCGGCGTCGATCGTGACCGACTTGGTCGCCTACGTCGAGATTGACCGGGCCGAGGTCGTCGCCGACGCCGTTGCGGCGGGTCGCTACCGGCGCATCCGGCGCCCGCTGGTCGTCGAGAACCCGCGCGTTCCGCTGGCGATCGAGCCTGGTTCCAGCGTCCGCGGGATCAAGCTGGCGCATCTCGGTCCCGCGGAGCGGCAGCGTCTGCTCGTCGACGGCCCGGACGGATTGGTGCCCGCGCGTTCTGGTTGACCGAAGCGGGGATGGCGGTGACGGCGTCGACCTGGAAGGACCTGTTCCGCCAGGCCAACCTTATGATCGACGGGGAGTCGGCGAAGTCGTAGTTGATGAGCTCGCCGAGCGGGGCTTCGGGCCCCGCGGCGCGGCGCCACCGGTGAGGACCGCACGCACGAGAGAATCCCTCGGCCGCGCGCAGCAGCCGAGACCGGAAACCTCCGCCCCTGGCCGGCCGCGACCGGCAGCCGATGTCGGCACCGGCGGGGTCAGCAGTCGACGCAGTCCGACACACCGTGCTGCCGTTCCTCGTAACCCGCAGCGGTTGTCGGGCCCGTCGTGATGGGGGCGGTCATGATCGCGGTGATGGCACGACCGCCACGGGGCAGGCCGCGTGGTAGATCAAGGCCTGGCCAGTCGATCCCAGCAGCAGGCCTCGGAACCCACCGCGGCCGCGGGACCCGACCACGACCAACTGCGCGCTCTTGGCGTGATCAAGCAGGATGTGAGCCGGACGGTCACGCGCCACGACCTGCTCGACCGGCACCTCGGGATACTTCTCCTGGTGCTCGGCCAGCCACTGGCTCAGCAGCCTTGAGTCGTGGTGCTCAACCGTCTGCCGATCCGACGCCGATTTCCAGACGGCCGCGATGGGCACGTCGTTCACAGCGTGCACGGCCACCAGGGGCGCGTTCCGGGTAGCCGCGGCCTGGAAGGCAAAGGGAATCGCCGTCTGACTGCTCGGTGCTCCGTCGACGCCCACCACCACCGGAGAGTCCTGGCGTGGTTCGGTTTGAGCATCAGCTCCTCGTACGACCACAACCGGGCAGTGCCCGTGGGTGGCGACCGCTACGGCGGTCGACCCGACCACCAGACCGGTGAATCCGCCCAGCCCTCGTGAGCCGAGCACCATCAGCTCTGCCGAGGCCGACAGCCCGATCAACTGATCGGCCGCCGAGCCGCCGGTCAGGTCGGTGTGCACAGCCGCGTCGGATGCTGACTCCCGGGCTGCTCCAGCGGCTTCCGCAAGCCACTGGTGCCCCTGCTCCACCAGCGCAACCTGGTATCGGCGCAGTGCCACCGCGTGCGGCACGGCGACAGGCACCAGTGCGCACACGTGCACGATCACCAGCATCAGACGACGGCACGCGGCCTCACGTGCGGCCCAGCGCACCGCGTGTCGGGCCGAGGGCGATCCATCCACACCGACCACAACCGACCGACTGATTTCGTTCACGACCAGCGCCTTCCTGATCATCCTCCCGGTCGTCAAGAACACCACCACGGGAGACGGACGTGCCATCGCGGACTTCTGTGCCTGTCACCAGACTTCCCCCGAGCATGTCTGCCTGGCGTCGGCTCCGAGTAGGGACCGACGCCCATACGCGGCGGGTCTTTCGGCTCCGGGTCCTTGCTGCGCCGATCGGCGTTGGCCGACGTACTCACCAACCCGGCGGTGCTTACACCAGCGGGAGCGGCACGCAGGTCAGCGGGGCGATGGCCCTGACGCACGACACGTATCGGCAATCCAGCGCTCTTCGCGGTGGGCAAGGCGTTCGGTTGGTGTGCGGTCAGCAGAGACACCGACGGCGATACGGCGGCGACTGTCCGGCAAACGCTGCTGCCGCGCCGGCTGCGCCATCCACGCTGACAACGACACGGGGACCGTGCCCGACAACCCTTTCGCTAGGTTCGCTGGCCTCCCGAGTAAATCGGTCCCGGCAGGCGAGCAGGTTCGTGGCGTCTCCAGCCTCCGTACGCCAGGCTTACGACGCCGAAAGGAGCACCCCTCCGGGGCAGCCGTTCGACACCAGTCGTCGTGCAACGGCGACCGAACGACGGACCTGCCCGACGTGACATCCCCGCCCTAATCCGGTCCCACAGAAGCCGAGCAACAAACGGCCAAGCGGTCCGTGACGGGGAGGGTGGCCAGGCGCACCGAACGCGGCAACATCTGACGATCGAAGTGAAACGAGCACGTCGAAGACCGTCCACACGGAAGCCGCCGACATCGCTACCGCTGCGAGCACATCGGGTACGCCTGCAGGCCGAGGCCGACGCCATCAGAACACCGTCGTCGGATGTGACCTGCAGCGCACGGCCATGTCGAGAACCGAGATAAGTGACCGTCCACTTCGGAAGAGACGCAGAGCGGGTTTGTGTGATCGTCGTAACGAACGTGCGCAGCGAGGAGTGTGCTGACAACCGACGCCCCACCACACGCACGACGGCCAAGCGTGTTCACGCCGCCCATGCGTCCAGGTAAAGGCGCTTGCCCATGTCCAGCCAGAACCTCCGCGCGGGTGCGTTGGGCCGGGTCGGGGTAGTCGCGATCACCGGTCACGCCTCGTTGCTAGCTCTGGACGTGGGCGGTGGCCATCATGCCGACATCTTCGTGGTCGAGGATGTGGCAGTGGTAGACGCTGCGGCCGGGGTAGTCGGCGAATGCGATGCGCAGACGCACCCAGCCACGGGCGGGAACGACGACGACATCTTGTTGTCTCCCGATCGGAGCCGTGCCGGTGCTGTCGCCCACGACGTGCATGGGCCAGACGTGCAGGTGAAACGGGTGGACCATGGGGCTGGTGTTGATGACCGTCCAGTCTTCGGTGGTGCCGAGTCGAATCGTTTGATCATCCCGGGTCGGATCGTACCTGCGCCCGTCGATGGTGAAGCTCATCATCTCTCCGCCCGTGCCCATGCCACCCATACCCGCACCCATGCCGAAGGTGAGTTGACGCTGGCGCACGATCGGGCCTGCCGGCATGGGTGGGGCCGGCAGTGTGGCGGGCAGCGTCGGTGACGCCGCCTCGGGCCCGGCGACGTCCAGGGTGCCCAGGACAACCTGGCTGCTGGTGACCGAGCCGCCGCCCATGATGCTGCCCCGGTCATAAGCGTCGCTGACCAGGGAGTACTGGCCGGGTGTGGTGGGCTGGATGAGGAGATCGGCGCGGTTGCCCGGTGCCAGCACCACGAGATCCCGCGCTGTGGGGGCCGGCAAGAATCGGCCATCGAAGGCCGCCTGGGTGAGCTGGTGGCCCTGTAGTCGCAGGGCCAGTACGCGGGAGGTGCAGCCGTTGATGACCCGCCACCGTTGCACGGCCCCGGCCGCGGCCGCGATGACGGGTTGATGCTGGCCGTTGACCAGCACCAACGTGCCCTCGCGGCCCATCATCCTGCCCATGACGCTCACCGCCGCCACCCGGCCCGCGGCGTCCAAAGTGGTGTCGGTGACCAGCAGGACCCGCTCCCGTGTGGCAAGCGCAGGACCGCCGTCGACCAGCAGCGCCCCGGCGAGACCGGCGAAGATCTGATCAGCCACGGTGCCGTGGTGATGCGGGTGGTACCAGAACGTCCCAGGCGGGTGATCGTCCGGAACACGAATCTCGTAGTCGAAACTGGTCCCCGATTCGATCCTCAGGAACGGGTTGTCGCTGTTGCCCTGCGGGGAGACATGCAGGCCGTGGGTGTGCAGGTTGGTCGCTTGACCCACCCGGTTGACCAGCCGGATGCGCAGCAGGTCCCCCGGCCGCACCCGCAGCGTCGGGCCCGGTGACGTGCCATTGAACCCCAACCCCGCGGTGTCACGACCAGCCAGACGCACTCCCGGTGCTGCCGTCAGCTGCACCGGCAAAACACCGGCCCGGCTGCTCAACTCCACGGGTTCAGCCAGAGGCTGCCCGCTCGCCCCGGGTGACAGGCCCCCGTCCCCGCCGACAGCCCCCAGCCCCATCGCCCACCCGGTAGCACCGGCCGCGACACTCGCCGCACCCAGCCCGAGCAAACCGACGGCGCGGCGACGACTGATCGGCTCCCTGCTCACTGCAGCTCGGCCTTCCGGCGTCGGTACTCCTCCTCGTCGATCTCCCCCCGGGCGTAGCGCTCGTCGAGAACACCTCGCGCCGAGTAGCCGGCACCTCCGTCAGCCCCTCCCCGTCGGGACCCGCTGAGCCTGTCCCGCGACAGCAGGACCCCCAGATAAACCAAAACCGACAGGCCGACCACGATCAACACAGGCCAAACCCACCACCAGCCCGTCATCCAGCGATAGTCATCCATCCTCTGCGACCCCTCTTCGTTGATCAGGGTGCGCGCCTGCGACTGACTCTCCACACATGTCCCTGCTCCCAGTGTCCATTCTGTGTACCCGCACGGCACCCCGTGTGTTTCACCGACGAGTTCGGGGCCACCTGTCCCCCGACGACCGGGCGCCGAGCTCCAAGCGGGCGGCCGCAACGTCGCCATGGTCGGCGACGGAGTCAACGCCGCACCCGCCCTCGCCCAAGCCGACGTCGGCATCGCGATCGGCGCCGGCACCGACGTCGCAATCGACACCGCCGACGTCGTCCTGATGCGATCCGACCCACTCGCCGTGCGCACCGCCCTGCGCAAGATGCGCCAGAACCTCGGCTGGGCCATCGGCTACAACACCATCGCCCTCCCCATCGCGGCCGGCGTCTTCGCCCCCGCCGTCGGTCTCGTGCTACGCCCCGAAATCGCCGCGCCGGCCATGTCCGGCTCCAGTCTCATCGTCGCCGTCAACGCACTCGCGCTGAAAGCCCTACGACTCCCCGCACGATCGCCCACGGAACCCCGGCCGACCAGCTCGGAGCGGCGCCACAGCGTCACAACATGAACCGCGCCAGCGCGAAGAGGACCTTGTGCCCTGCGAGGTGAGACGTTGGCCCATCGCATCCCGACAACGATCCGCGCACGCTGGAAGTCTCCTGAGAAGAGAGCTGGCGAATGACCACCAACCGAAACGCCAGCGGCAGGCGATCATCGCAGCATTTCCCCACCGGTGGGCGCGCTGATGATGGCCCGAGCCATCGAGGACAGGCCCAAAGGTGAGCGACGTTCCCAAACCGAGAAGTGATGGGACAGAACAACGATGTACTGGGACGGATACGGAATGAGCGGCTGGGGCCTCGCGCTCATGACCATCGGCAACCTGGTGTTGTGGGCGCTGGTGATCGTCGCGATCATCGCCCTGGTCCGCGTCCTCAGCCGCAGGTCCGGCCCCGGTGACGGTGACGGTGAACGGTCGACCCCGGAACAGGTGCTGGCCGAGCGGTTCGCGCGCGGCGAGATCGACGAGCAGACCTATCGGCGCGACCTCGAGACGCTGCGTCAGCTCCGCCACTCCACGTCCGGCGGCTCCTGATCTCGTCGGCACCGGCGGCGATTGCGCTGTCCGGTCGGGCGGGCACCCTGCGCAAGACGCGGCAGAACCTCCGCTGGGCCG
Organism: Amycolatopsis sp. DSM 110486; assembly: GCF_019468465.1. Taxonomy (NCBI): domain Bacteria; kingdom Bacillati; phylum Actinomycetota; class Actinomycetes; order Pseudonocardiales; family Pseudonocardiaceae; genus Amycolatopsis; species Amycolatopsis sp. DSM 110486. The sequence goes on from NZ_CP080519.1 coordinate 10,022,448, forward strand.
TCATCTTTCGACAGTTGACATCTCACCCGCCGCGCAGTGCGGCGGGGGTGAACACGGCCGCTGCCACCACTCCGACGGCCACCGCCAGGACCAGGTAGGCAAACATGCGCCGCACCGTTCGTCCCGGAAGCCGGTTGCCGAAGCGCCCGGCTGCCACGGACGCCAGCAGGGCGACTGTGGCGAACACCGAGGCGACGCGGTAGTCGAGGTCGGGCAGGGTGGTCGCGTGGGCGGCCAGCCCGCTCAGCGAAGTGAGCACGATGACGACCAGCGAGGTCGCGACGGCCTCCGGCGCGGTGAGCCCCAGCAGCATCGTCAGTGCGGGGATGATGACGAACCCGCCGCCGACTCCGAACAGGCCGGTGAGCAGCCCGACGACCGCGCCGACGGTCAAAGCCTTGGGCACACAGCTGCGCCAGTTCACCCCGCCGCCACTGGTCCGGCAGGCGCCGTCCGGCGCCGGGGCTGCGGTGAGCATCCGCACCCCAACCATCGTCATCAGACCAGCGAAGGCGACCAGCAGCCATCGGTCCGGAATCAACTTCCCCAGCGCCGTGCCGGCGAACGCGCCGGGGACGCTCGCCACGGCGAAGACGAGCGCGACGGGCCAGCGGATCACCTTCGACCGCCAGCGGGACACCAGGCCACCCGCCGCGGACACGGCCACGACCACCAGCGACGTCGGGATCGCCGAGCTGAGCGGCAACCCGACCCCGTAGACCAAGGCCGGGATCGCCAGGATGGAGCCGCCCGCGCCGAGCACGCCCAGGGCCGCGCCGACAACCAGGCCGAACACCGCGGTCAGCAGCACCGTCATGGAGTCCGCCTCAGCCGGCCGCCATGCGCAGCCCGGCCGATGCCGCCCGGTCGAACCCGTCGTCCACCGCGACAACCAGGTGTCCGGCCGCGGCGAGGACCGAGGCCGCGATCGACGCGCGATAGCCGGCCTGGCAGTGCACCCACACTTCTCCGGCCGGCACTTCGCCGAGGTGGTCCAGCAGGTCGTGCAGCGGGATGTGCAGGGCGCCGTCGATGTGGTCCTGCGCCCATTCCAGGTCGCGCCGGACATCGAGGACCGTCACCGGCCGGTGGTGGCGCACCAAGGCCAGCTCGCCGAATTCCGCCCGGGGGAACGACCCCAGCGGCGCGTCACCCGACCACATTTCCGGGGTGCCGGAAGCTGCCGCCTCGATGCGGTCGATGCCGATCCGGGCCAGCTCGCGCTGCGCGTCGCCGATCTGGTCCGCCGTGTCGCCGAGCAGGCTCAGCGCGGTGCCCCAGGGAATGAGCCAGCCCAAGTAGGTCGCGAAACTGCCGTCGGCGCCGAAGTTCAGGGTGCCCACCACGTGCCCTGCGGCGAACGCGGTCCGCGACCGCAGATCCACTACCCACTCCCCCGCCTCGATGCGCGAACGGAGTTCCACCGGATCCGCAGTCGCCGGATCGGTCAGGTCGGGCGCAGCGGGGCCGGCCAAGTTCGCCGGAGCCATGTGCGCGTAATACGCCGGATAGGCGTCCAGCCCCGCCAGTAGTTCGTCGACATAGGCTCGCTCGTCCTGGGTGAGCACCGGGTTGACTTGCTTCTCCCGGCCGATCGTCGACCGATCGGCTTCGGACTGCGAGGCGGAGCAGAAGCTGCCGAAGCCGTGCGTGGGATAAATCTCGACCTCGTCCGGCAGCACCTCGGCCAGCCGGTGCGCCGACGCGTACTGCCGCTTCACCAGCTCACCGGTGTGAGCCGGGCCCAGCAGGTCGGGGCGGCCCGTGGAGCCGTAGAGCAGCGAACCGCCGGTGAACACCGCCGGGCTCCGGCCCGGCGCCTCCAGCACGTACGAGAGGTGGGTGAAGGTGTGTCCCGGGGTGGCCATAGCCCGCACGCGCATGCCTGCTCCGACGTCGATCACGTCGCCGTCCTCGACGGGCGTGCGCTCGAACGAGACTGGGTCCGCGCCGTTGACGTGGTAGGCCGCGCCGGCGGCGCGGGCGAGGGCGAGCCCGCCGGTCACGTAGTCGTTGTGGATGTGGGTCTCGAACACGTCCGTGATCCGCAACCCACGCGCTCCGGCCAGGTCCAGGACCCGGTCGATGTCGCGCTGCGGGTCGACCACGAACGCCGTGGTGCCGTCGCTGACGAGGTAGCTGCGGTCACCGAGGCTCGGTGTGTCGATGGCGATGATCTCGATCATAGGGTCTTCTCCTTATACCCCAGGGGGTATCTGAATCCAGGATAGCTCATTCGCCGCCACTTCTCCAGATACTCCCGGGGGCATAGTCGGACACGTGACGACTTCTTCTCACAACCGCAGCGTCACAGCATTCCCGGGCGAACTTCCAGAGGCTTTGGTCCATCGATCGCCCTTTCCTAGTACCCCGGGGGGTATAGTGATCTGCGGGGCACGGTCTCGAGACCCACGGAGGAACACCGGATGTGCCAGAGGATCGCCTGTTCGAAATGCGGGAAGCCGTCCTACCGCGGCTGTGGCAACCACGTCGAGCAGGTGCTGGGCGACGTACCCGTCTCCGAGCGCTGCTCCTGCGCAGCCGAGCAGGTGGGGCGGAAACCGTGGCGGCTGTTCGGCCGCCACTGAGCACCTCGGTGGGGATCGCCGCGGATCGGCAGCTTCTCCGCGACGTCCAAAGTCACCGGCATTCTCACCGACGCCGACCGGGATCGCAGCACTGCTGCACCAGCACGGCGCACTGTCCTTATGGGACTATGCGGCTGTCCGCACGTCTCCTACGGCCGATCCGGGCGGCCGAAAGCGCGCCCGGCCGCGGGCACTGCAACGACGCGCCCATCCTGTCCCCGCACAGGTTTGTCGGCGGCGCGCAGACCCCCGGGGCCCTCGTTGTGCGGCGCGACGTCTACACCCACCGTGTCCCGACCGATCCGGGCGGCGGCAGCGTGACCTTCGTCGGCCCGCACGGACACTGCTACCTCGACGATCCGGTCGCCCGCGAGGAAGACGACACTCCTGCGACCGTGGAGTCGATCCACGCGGGCATCGTCTTCGTCCACAAGGACTCCGTCGACGCAGTCCCATCCAGGCCCAGCAAGAACGACTGTGGCGGCAGCCGTGCACGCCGGTCGCGCGTCCGCGAATCCAGATGCTCGGCGACCATCGGTTGGCACGGCCACCGTGTCGTTGCGGATCCGGCCCGGTCAGCTCTTGCTGCACCACAACTTCGCGGTCGCCGCCTTAACGACCTGTTCGGTTTCCAGGCCCTCGGTGGCTGCTCTGCGCCGGCCCCTACGGAAACCGGCCGCTCACCATCGACCCCGCCAGGTCACTTCTCGACGACGAACCCGCCCGCGGCTACGACGGGTTCAAGCCGGGCTACGCGCGGCTGACCTTCAATTGCCACTTCATCCTGATACCCTCCGCGACCGCCTGGTCGACGCCGTCACTCTGCTCGACGAGCACGGCCGCTGGCGGCACGCCCGCCCGGACGAGTTCACGCCGCAGGTTACAGACCTGCGGCGAGGTCAACGCACACACTGGAGGAGTCCACCCGCCGACTCGGCGAGGACGTCCTCGCCGAGCACCTCGAACAGCCCGAGCGGGCTGCCCGACGATTTCAAGGCCATGCGGTGCTTCCTGCTCCCGCCCGGCCGCCTACGCCCTTACGCCAGGGTCAGGAACAACTTTTCCAGCTGCTCACGATCGGCGGCACCCTGCTCCGAATCATCAGACAGGCACTGCTCCAGCCCGCTGGCGATCAGCCGGAACCCGGCCCGGTCCAGCGCCCGGGAGACCGCGGCGAGCTGGATGATGACGTCCCGGCAGTCCCGGCCGTCCTCCATCATCTGGATCACGCCCCCAACCTGCCCCTGTGCCCGCCGCAGCCGCTTGCGCACGTCCGCGACCACGTCTCCGTTCAGCTCCACACCAACCTCCTCTGGTACCCCCCAGGGTACCTGCTCACGACCGTGATCGCGGGCAGTGCGCCCGACTGCGAGAACACGACGTCCCCTCACGAACCGCCATCAGCGTCGGGATCGTCGAATGCCGGACATCTGTGCCAGCTCGACCTGCGCTTCAGTGTCGACCATCCCGAACAGGATGCCGCGGGGACCTGCCGCCGCCGGCTCGAAGACAGCGGCGAACATCCGAAACGGTCCGCACCATTAAAGGCGCGACGTTGCCGCACCAACCCAAGCTGCTTCCGGAGTGTCTCCGCAGAGATCGGCCGCCGGAAGCGTCGCCAGTGGTCGCCGTCCGCGCGGCGAGCCCGTTCCACGAGGCGCTCGTCCAGAGCAGTGCGATCGTTCACCGACGACGTGGTCGCAGTATCCAGCAGCGGCCGTGAGGTACATCATGTCGAGGAGATCGTTGTTCGCACAGTGCCAGTTACCAGCTTTTCGTGGAGGACTTGACGGAACAGGCCGAGCGTAGGATGTGCGACACGTCCTCCTCGCTGCGGTTGAGGCAGCAGTCGGACATCTGATCGGGCGTGACGCCTGGCGTGGAAGGCGGCCTGCGCGAGTTCGCCACCGATGTCCGCCATGAACTTCGCGTGTGTCCGGCGGCGCTTGAGTTCCCTCCCGCTCGGGTTGTCCCGAAGGAAATCGGTGAATCGCTGCATGCCGACCGTCCACCCGTCGACCGGTTCCATGGGCACGTGGTCACCATCGAGCACCGTGTCGGCGATCCCACTAAGACCCGTGAGGGCGTGCACGACCCTTGCAGGTCTGGCGGCACGCCCGCCGATCTTTCCTGCAGGCTGGTCTCCCTGCCAGCGTGGACGGTGTTGGGCTCAAGCGTGACAGCCTCCGGAGGAAGCAAGCAGTGACTCCGGTACCGGACTGTCAGCCCCTGCGCAATTCGAAGAGCGGTGATCCGCGAGAGCCTCTCCTGCTCACCGACGCCTCGTAGATCTCACCGAAATGCGCGGAGATTTCCCCTGTGGTCGTCCCTTTCGCATAGAACAACAGCACGACCTCGTCCACATCCGTAAGCCGGCGCTGCCGTTTTTTCACTCACGATCTGGGGCTCGAACGTGCTTTCCCGATCCCGCCATACCTCAATCCACGCCTCGCCGGCAGCGTCCGGGATCACGGTCTTCGGCCGAGTGCCGTTGCGCACGTTGGCCGGGGCCGCGCGCGTCGGCCTGGTTTTTCTCGTGACCGAGGTGCTCGGTCATTTCCTCGTTCAACGCCGTTTCCGGGACGTTCTTGGTGAACAGCTTCAGCAGACCGTCCGGGCCGGTCAACGCCAGCCCCCGCGCCTTGGCCTCGGCTACCATCGCCGCCGCAGCCACTCTACGAGGTCGAAGTCGTCCGGTACGAAGGGGTGCGCCGAGCATGACCATCGCACTCATCTGGCCAAGGTCAGGTCGGATTTTCGCCTCCGAATCAACTCGGTTGTGACGCTCGAGGCAGCTTCGTCGTCCTCTCGAGGAGCTGATCAGTACGTGCCAGTCAGGTCGCCCAGTGACCAGGTCCGATCAACTCGCTGTCGCGATGTGCCGGAATCAGGCGCGTCACACCCGCCACTGAAAGCTGGTGGGAGACAATCCCATCATCCGGAGCTCGCAGGACGATCACGTCTTGGTGGGTCCAAGTCGGCGGTGGACGCCTCGATGCCGACCCGCGAGGCCGTGCCGGTCGCGATACAGGCCGCGACCCGGTCGTGGGGCCAGGCGTTCTCGTCGATGTTCGTGGTCAGCAACAGCCTGCCGCTGCGACGTTTCGCAGCACCGTTGCGGCTGTGATCCCCGTCTGTCACTTGTGGGCGGTACCCGTCACCAGCGTCGGCGCTCACTGGCGTTTGCCAGTCACCTCAGAAGCTGCCCGCCCGGCAAGCTCTCGGTCGAGGCCACCCTGGTGGCGTTCCACGCCACGACGCGGCGAAGCTGTTCATGAGTCAGCCCAGCCCAGCGCGCGACGGCAAGCAGCGTTGCCCGCCTCATTCCGGGCGCGATGCTGGCCCGCCCGAGCCGGCCGAGCCACAACTGTTCGTCGACCCAGGTGGCGCGGCCAAGGGCGATCAGCGCGTGCAGCTCATCGTCAGAGCAGACAGTGACCAACCGGTATCCATCTGCACCCAACTCCAACTCATCGATCGCCGAGGAATCCGGGATGAGCGCTTGCACCAGCTTGCGCGGATCGGTTCGCCCACACACTTGGCAAACGGAGCGGCGGTGATGGGTGGATACGCCGGCTACCCGGTCACCATTCAACCTTCCAACCACGACGACCAACTCCTTCAAACCCAGTTCAGGTGGAGCCGACCGGGGTCCGGGGCTGGCAGAGCGCTAAAGCGATTGAGGACCTTGGAATCCCAGTGTTCCACACCAAGACCCTGATGCAGCTGCGTCGGCCGCTCGAGGACTCTGCCGGCACGACTCCCTGCATGCCACCGATTACGCACCGCGCGGAGACTGCGGTGGGGGTGCGCGTGGTGGGCAATGACAGAAACCGTGCACACCAGGTGACCACTATCGCGCACGCGAACGCCCAAACCCCGACGTCGCCGAGGTCGCCTGGTGACAACTAGCGTGCAAAGCCACAACCGTGGACCGTACGAAGACCGCCTCGCCCGGTCGGCGATGACGGTGGGAGGCCATCCGATGCATCACCACAGTGGACAATCGGTTCAACAGGCTCCAGAGACGGTCGTCCTGGATGTCAGCGGACTTTTGCGCGCGTCCGAACAGAACGTGGTCGACACGCGATTGCGCCGGCAACCCGGCGTGCTCGACGTCGAAGCCAATCCGGTCGCCCAGACCGCGACCGTGACTTTCGACCCGGCGCTCGCCTCCGTCGCCTCGCTGCGCCAATGGGTGATCGACTGCGGATACCACTGCGCCGGGCAGTCCGTGCCGCATCACCTCTGCGATCCCCTCGCCGAGCCCGCCGCGCAGGCGCCGTCGGCCGCACACGCAGAGCACGCCCCAGCAGAGGCGATGGGTCACGGTGGGCACGCGGGGATGTCGATGGCTGCCATGGCCGCCGACATGCGCAACCGGTTCCTGGTCGCGCTGGTGTTCTCCATCCCGATCGTGCTGTGGTCGCCGATCGGCACCGAGGTCTTCGCGCTACACCTGCCGGTGCCGTTCGGGTGGCGCCCGGACGTGTGGTCGCTGCTGCTGAGCCTGCCGGTGCTGTTCTACTCGTGCTGGATCTTCTTCGACGGCGCCGTGCGCGCACTGCGGGCCCGCACCCTGGACATGATGGTGCTCGTCGCGGTGGCGATCGGCGCGGGCTGGCTGTATTCGCTGGTCGTGACGATCACCGGCGGCGGCGAGGTGTTCTACGAAGCGGCCACGGTGCTCGCGGCCTTCGTGTTGCTGGGGCACTGGTTCGAGATGCGTGCCCGCGGCGGCGCCAACGACGCCATCCGCACTCTGCTCGACCTCGCCCCGCCCAGAGCCACCGTGCTCCGCGACGGGGACGAGGTTGAGGTGGCCAGCGCCGACGTCGCGGTCGGGGACCTGCTACTGGTCCGCCCCGGAACCAAGATCGCCGTCGACGGTGTCGTGGAGGAGGGCGAGAGCGCGGTCGACGAGTCGATGGTCACCGGCGAAAGCCTGCCGGTGCACAAGGCATCCGGTTCAACCGTGGTCGGGGCGACCATCAACACCACCGGCACACTGCGGGTGCGCGCGACCAAAGTCGGCGCGGACACGGCGCTGGCACAGATCGTCAAACTCGTACAGGAAGCCCAAAACTCCAAGGCACCCGGCCAGCGCCTGGCCGACCGCGCGGCGTTCTGGCTGGTGTTCGTCGCCCTCCTGGGCGGTGCCGCGACGCTCGCCGTGTGGCTGCTGACCGGCAGCGCGTTCTCGGTCGCGATCCTGTTCGCCATCACCGTCGTCGTCATCACCTGCCCCGACGCCCTCGGCCTGGCCACCCCGACCGCGATCATGGTCGGCACCAGCCTGGGCGCCAAACGGGGCGTGCTGTTCAAAAACGCCATGGCCTTGGAGACCACCGCCCGCATCCAGGTCGTCGTCCTGGACAAGACCGGCACACTGACCAAGGGCGAACCCGAAGTCACCGACGTGATCACCGGCGACGGTGCGACCGGGATCGGCGAGGACGAGCTGCTGCGCCTCGTGGCCGCGGTGGAGCGCGAGTCGGAACACCCCCTGGCCAAGGCCATCGTGCGCCACGCCGAGGGCAACGGCACCCCGCGGGTGCGGGCCGAGCGGTTCGAGAACATGCCCGGGCACGGCGCCATCGCCGGGGTCGACGGGCACCGGGTGGTGGTCGGCAACGGGCGGCTGCTCGCACGCGAAGGCATCGACACCGGGGTTCTGGCCAGCCGCGGGGAGCAGCTCGCCGGCAGCGGCCACACCACCGTCCTCGCCGCCGTCGACGGAGTCCCCGCCGGAGTCATCGGCATCGCCGACGCGCCCCGCGACACCTCCGCCGCCGCGGTCGCGGCCCTGCACGACCTCGGGATCGAGGTCGTGATGCTCACCGGCGACAACCAGGCCACAGCCGATCGCATCGCCCGGCAACTGGGAATCGACAAGGTCATCGCCGAGGTCCTGCCCGGCGACAAGGCAACCAAGGTCGCCGAGCTCCAAGCGAACGGCCGCAAGGTCGCCATGGTCGGCGACGGCGTCAACGACGCACCCGCCCTCGCGCAAGCCGACGTCGGCATCGCGATCGGCGCCGGCACCGACGTCGCCATCGACACCGCCGACGTCGTCCTGATGCGATCCGACCCACTGGACGTGCCCACCGCCCTGCGCATCGGGCGGGGCACCCTGCGCAAGATGCAGCAGAACCTCGGCTGGGCCATCGGCTACAACACCATCGCCCTGCCCATCGCCGCCGGCGTGTTCGAGCCCGCGTTCGGCCTCGTACTGCGGCCGGAGATCGCCGCACTGGCCATGTCCGGCTCCAGCTTCATCGTCGCCGTCAACGCACTCGCGCTGAAAGCCCTACGACTACCCACACGATCGCCCACGGAACCCCGGCCGACCAGCTCGGAGCGGCGCCACAGCGTCACAACATGAACCGCGCCAGCGCGAAGAGGACCTTGTGCCATGAGAGGCGAGACGTTGGCCCATCGCACCCAGATAAGACTCCGCGCACGCTGGAAGTCTCCTGAGAAGAGGAGCTGGCGGTGAGCACCGACAGGAACGTCCCAAGCCGCCGCGGGCGGCCATCGCGGCGCTTCCTCGCCGGCGGCATCGTGGGCGAGGTGTCAGCGGCCCGAGCCATAGTGGTCGGGCCCGGGTCTGAACGACGTTCCAGATCGAGAACTGATGGGACTCAACAATGATGTACTGGGGCAGCTACGGAATGGGCGGCTGGGGCGTCGTGCTCATGGCCGTCGACACCGTGCTGTTCTGGGTGCTGGTGATCGTCGCGGTCGTGGCGCTGGTCCGCGTCCTCAGCTGCTGGCCCGGCCGCGGAGACCGTGAACGGTCGAACTCGGAACAGCTACTGGCCGAACGGTTTGCTCGCGACGAGATCGACGAGCAGGCCTACCGGTGTGACCTCGAGACGCTGCGTCAGGTCCGCCACTCCACATCCGGCGGGTCTTGATCTCGTCGGCACTCCAGCGAATACCGCAGTCCGGTCGGGCGGACACCCTGCGCAAGATGCGGCAGAACGTCCGCTGGGCCATCATTTCTCGAGCGTTGACATCCTCACCCGCCGCGCAGTGCGGCGGGCCGAATGCGGCCGCTGCCACCACTCCGACGCCCCCGGGCCAGGTAGGCAAACGTGCGCCGCACCGTTCGTCCCGGAAGCCAGCCTCACGGCCCGACGCGTTCCCGGTCGTCACCGCCGCCACTCCGGAGCAGTCCCTGGCACACACGCGCTCACCTTCCTGAGGCAAGACCGGCGAAAGTCCCTCCCACCGGGGGATTCCGACCCTGCATTCCCACGCCGTCCGGGTGACAGGGTCGAGGCGACCACCGCACGAAACGACCAGGCAGGCTCACCATGGACCGTGGACTCCCGGACGACTTCACCGTCAAGACCGCGGTAGCCATGGCCGTCCGCGCACCGTCGGTGCACAATTCTCAGCCCTGGCGCTGGGCAGTCGGCGACCGCTCGCTCCACCTCTACGCTGACCCGTCCCGGCACCTGGCCCAGACCGACCCCGACGGCCGCGACCTCCTCATCAGCTGCGGAGCCGCGTTGCACCACGCACGCGTCGGCTTCGCGGCTCTAGGCTGGCGCGCCGACGTGCACCGCCTCCCCAATCCGGCCGAGCCGAACCACCTCGCAGTAATCGAGCTGCACCGACACGAACCGTCTCCGGACGAGATCGCGCTCGCCGCCGCGATCCCGCGGCGCCGCACCGACCGCCGCCGACACAGCTCATGGTCGGTCCCCCGCGGGCATCTCGAAACACTCTCCGCCGCAGCGGCAGAGGAAGGCGTCGTCCTGCGCACCGCCGAAGACGCCGAGCGTTACTACCTGGCCGTCGCAATCCAGAAGGCCTCGAGGCAGCATCTCAACGACCCTGCCTACCGGACGGAGCTGGCAGCGTGGAGCGGGCGCCGCGCCGCGCCCGACGGTGTCCCCTCGCGCAGCACACCACCACCCGACGACACCCCAGGCACACTCCCGTCGCGCCACTTCGCCGATCCCGACCTCGCCGAGGCACCGGCCAGCGGCGAGGACGCCGAGACGGTGCTGCTCGTCCTGAGCACCGCGTCCGACGACCGCATGTCGCGGCTGCGTGCCGGCGAGGCGACGAGCGCCGTGCTGCTGTCCGCGACAAGCTTCGGCCTCGCCAGCTGCCCCTTGACCGAACCACTGGAGATCCCCGATGTCCGCCGCACCGTCGAGGAAAAAGTCTCCGGTGGCACCTTTCCCCAGATGGTGCTGCGCATCGGCTGGGCGCCGGTCAACGCCGACCCGCTGCCCGCGACCCCGCGCCGCGACCTCGACGACGTGCTGACACCGCTCGACGCCACCGACTTGCCGGACCGCGCCGGCTATCCGTGGTGCTGACTCGACCGAGGCGAGTACCGATCGATGTGGTGTGGGAGTCCGCGCGCATGGTCGGACAGGGTTCGTGCCACCACTACCCGCATCAGGTTGGGCGTCCTGGGCGGGCATCGCGTCGGCCGCGACAGCGGCCAGGGGACGAACTCGGCATGCCCGCGGCGGGTGACAGCTCTGTCGGACGAGATTGCGCTACTCCTGCGGAGGGTTCGGTTTCGGGCGAGCACCGGGCTGTTCCCTGGGTATGTCGCCGGTGACGGCGAGTGCCAGCAGCGTGAGCATCGCCAGCACTGCTAGTGCCGCCCGCAGCCCCGCGATGCGGCTCTCGGCGTTGGTCGCCACCACCGCGTCGGCCGTCGCCGGAGGGACGTCCGCCTTGTCCAGGGCGACTCTCAGCTGGTCGTCGGACAGGAACGGCACCCCGCTGGACAGCTGCGTCTGCGCCTGCGCGGCGAGATCGGCAGGCACGTCCGGGTTGCCCTGAATACCGGTGAAGAAGGACGCGGTCAGAGCGGAGATCACGACAGCGCCTGCCAGCGCGGTGCCGATCGACGCGCCGAGCTGGGTTCCGGTGTTCTGCAGGCCGCCCACCTCGCCGCTCATCTCGTCGCGCACGGACGACACCGTGACGCTGCCCAGCTGTGACGCAAGCGCGCCCAGGCCCGCACCGGCAAGCAGCAGCGGCCAGGTGATGATCTGGGGCTCGGAACTGACGTCGAGCAGCACAACGAGGAGCACGATGCCCGCGAAGACGGCCAAGAACCCGAGCCTGACGACCCGTCGCGGCGAGGCGTCGGGCCGCAGCTTCGGGATGCCCACCGCGAACAGCAGCAGCGTCAGCGACAGGGGCAGCAGCCGGATGCCGGTCTCCACCGCCGACAGCCCGAGCGCGACGGACAGGTACAGCGGGATGATGAAGAAGAGGCCTGCCTGCACGAGGAACATGAACAGGAACGAGCCGACACCGCTGCGCAGCTGGCGGACACCCAGCAGCGCCGGGTCGACGAGCGCGCCCTCGTGCCGCGTGACACGCCGCTTCTCCCACGCGAGGAAGACCGCGGACATCACGCCGCCCGCGAGCACAAGCCAGATCCCCGGCGAAAGTCCGAGCCACGTCGGGGCGCCGGGCTTCGGCTGGATGAAACCCCAGCTGCCGGAGACCAGGACACCGAGCACGATCATCCCGAGCCCCAACGCGGACATCGCAGTGCCGCCGAGGTCGAGCCTGGTCCCTTCTTCGGCCGGCGTGTCGTTCACGCGCCTGGCCAGGACCAGGATCACCAGCACGATCAGCACCTCGCCGGCGAAGACCCAGCGCCACGACGCGTAGGTCGTGAACGCGCCGCCGATCACCGGGCCCAGCGCGGCGGCGATAGCGCCCGCCGCCGCGACCAGACCGTAGGCCCTGGGACGCTCGGGTTTGCCGAAGTTCGACGCCACGAGCGCCACGATCGCCGGCATGATGAGCACCGCTCCCAGGCCTTCCAGGAACGACCAGCCGATGATGAGCACGACGAGGTTCGGCGCCAGGGCTGTGGTCAGCGACCCGCACGCGTACACGACGCAGCCGATCGAGAACGCGCGCTTGCGGCCGAGGATTTCGCCCAGCTTCCCGCCGGTGATCATGAGCGAGGCCATCACCAGCGTGTAGAGCGTGATCGCCGTCTGGATGCCTGTGACGGTCGTGCCAAGGTCCTCGGCGACGGTCGCGATCGCGGTGTTCATCACGGTGGTGTCCAGGGCCATGACGAACTGCCCTGTTGCCAAAGTGAGCAGGACAGACCTGCCGGCTTGCGACTCTCGCCTGGTCTTCCGCTCGGTCAACGCACCTGCCTCCTCGTGCGGCCGACGTCGGCGCCGGCCGATCGCGACGACGCCTTTCCAAGGCCACCGGCTCGGCCGCCGGAACGTCCCCACGATGGCGGCCTCCGGTCGCCGGTTACATCACCTGGACAGGATGACAAGCCGTACCACGGCGCGGTCACGCGATCATCGACAGTTGCTCGGCACGGCGTTCTCAGTCACGAACTGCGCGATTGGCCGCACGATCGCGACGGCCGCGGTCGGGGGTCGAGTGCCCGATGCAGCTCATTGGTCATGCTGACCAGCGGAAACTGTGTTTACAGGCCCGCTTGGAACGGCAGCCGGGACAGCACGTAGTCCAGGAACTGGATCGCGCTCTTCTGGTCGGATCGGGGATAGATCCGCAGGATCCGTAAGCGGGTGCAGTCGTCGATCGCGGTGTACTGGTAGAACCGGTTCTTCCGGCCGGTGTCGGTGGCGATCGGCTCTACGAACTTGACATCGAACTGGAGCTGGTGGCTGGGGCGCTGTTTCTCGTAGCCCTTCCAGCGTTGATGATGGCGTTTGTAGCGCTGGGAGGCGGGGAGTCGGCTCATGTCCAGGCGTTTGAGGATGCGGTAGATCGTCGAGTGACCGATCTCCTGGTCGTGGTAGCGACGCAGGTACATCTCGATCTTCAGCGGGCCGAAGTGGTAGCGCTGCCGCAGGTGGATGATCTTCTCGACCACCTGCGGATGAGTGATCGTCGGGCAATGCAGCGGGGCGCTCGAGCGGTCTTTCAGGCCGTCGATGCCCCCATCTTCGTAGCGGCGTTTCCACCGGTAGAACACCGTCCGGCTGATGCCGTAATACCGGCAGGTCGCCGCGACGTTGCCACTGACTTCTTCGGCGTGACGGAGGACGGCCAGGCGCCGGTTCGGGCGCCTGACCAGGTCCTTCTCACTCCACACTCGCTCAGCCACAGACCTCCCTAAAACAGGAGCCCAAGACTGTCAACAACCTCAGTCAGTTTTAGACCTAGCCGTCGGCACGAACGACGATGTCGCCTTGGTTGACCGTGGTCAGGTTCCGCTCCTCTGTTCGCCGAAACTCACGATTGGGTCCGCTTCGACTGCTCGGCGAGCCATTCACGCTGCCATTGCGAGGATCGGTGCCGGTTCAGCCCGAACACCACGGAGCCATAGCACAGCGCAAGGGCCAGGAGGGTGGCAACCCACACCCCGACGGCGCCGGCTGCCGCGTTGACGACCACGGCGGCTGGGCTCAACGGCGGGTCCACGAGAGAGCCGTATCGGTCGACCCAGATGCGGAAGGTGTCACCTCGGTGGGTGCCCTCGTTCGCATAGGGCCGGCCGACCCGGCGGCTTCCATCGGCCAGCAGCCACGTCGCGTCTGTCGGCATGCGGCTGCCCAGCGCACCGCTGCGCCCGCTGACGGAGAGCGGCGGGCCGTCGGCGAGCAGCGTCGCGGTCACCGGGTACCGAGTCGCGAGCTGCTCCGCCGACTGCGCCGTCTGCCGCGCGTACAGCTCCGACCCCACGGCGGCCGCAAACGGCACGGCGACCAGGGCGGCGATGACACACAGGACGAGCACGACCGCCTCGGCCCGATCAGAGGAGCGGGCCACCGACCGGTGCCCTGGAGCGATGACGTGGCACAACCGCACTAGCCAGTTCGCTGACGTGGTCATGGCTTCTGCCCTCCGCTGCGCCCTGAACTCCTTGCACAACAGCATCTTCCGGTAGTGGCGAGATCCGAAGGGGCGTTCGGCCCCCGCCTCGCGGGCTGCCGGTCCCCGCTGTGCGGCGGCGGGGGCCGCCCGATGAGGACCAAAGCCCCTTGGCGCCGCCCACTGGGGCGAGCGAAGGTCGACCCAGGCAACGATGAACGGAGACTTCCCATGCGAGCGCGCGACATCATGACCACACCGGTGATCGGCGTGACACCGTCCGCCTCGCTGACGGAGGCTGTCTCGCTGATGACCGAGTACGGGTTCACCACGCTCCCCGTCGTCGACCAGCGAGGCCGGCTGCTGGGCCTGATCTGTGAGACCGACATCATCCGCGCCCGATGCCCCGGCGACGACGAGACCGTCAGCGACCCCGACAGCGGCGTCATGACGGACCGGCAGGCGCACAGGGTCGCGTCGGTCATGCGCACGCCGGGCAAAGGCGCCGCACCCGATCTCGATGTCACTGAGCTCGCCCACCGCATGGCCGACAGCGGGATACGCTCTCTGCCGGTGATCGAGCTCGGCCATGTGATCGGCATGGTGACCTTCCAGGACGTGCTGGGGGCGCTGGCTGCGAGCCGTCCGTCCTGATCGGACGGTCAGACGGCGGGAACGTCCGAGTGCGCTCGGTGTGTCGTCACCTCGGCGACCGGGCGCCGAGCCGTCATCCGGGTTGGCTGGCCGTACCCGATTCGCAGCAGGGCATGCACCTGGCCCAACCCGTCGAAGATCTCCAGTAGCGGACTGCGGATGCTGCGGACCTCGAACGGCTGCGACAGGAACGAAGTGGCGAGACCTTCGACCGTCGCTGTCAGCAGGACGCGCTGCATGACCGTGCCGGCACGGACCTCGGCGTCGCGCCGTGGTCCCGGGTAAGCACCGCGGCGAGCAGGGGATCCTGCTCGAACTCCCGCGGCGGGATGGCCTGGTTCATGTGCGACGCGCGGTGCCACACGACGCCAGGGAAGTTTGGCGGCGGCCCGAAGGCGATCACCGGTACGCCGTCCGGGCTCTCCACCGGGCGCCCCGTCCAGTGCGCCGATTCCGCCTGGAACTCGGCGTCGTCGGCTTGCACGGCTTCGGCTCGCCGAATCAGCGCGGCGACCTGCGGGTAACGTCGTGAAGCGTCCAAGAACTCCACCTGCCCGCCCTCGGCGAGCGCCGCCGACTTCAACCGGCCGCGCGCGTACGGCGGGACCGCCTGCTCGAAGAATGGCCGCCGATTGGTGTGCCTGCGGAATACCGCCCCGGCGAGCTTGCGATCGGGCTCCGTGGCGTGCCTGACGCCGTCGAGGCGGACGACGGCGAGAAGGCCGGGCGAAGCGACGTCCGGCAGGATCCGCACCCGTACCGCGAGCCCGTTGAGCCGGAGGGTGATCACCAGGTTGAACAACGCGGCGCCGCAGGACAGCCTCGCCTCCCGCGCCGCCGGGTCCGCAACCACGAGCACCCGGTCTCGATCGAGCCACACCTCGATCCGGTCACCGTCGACGATGAACTGCCACGGCTGGGTGTTGTGCGGCGACGGCGCTCGCACCGCCGCCGCGACGGCCTGGTCGAGCGCGGTCGGAAGCTGGAGGTCCATCGTGGTCTCCGTAGGAACAGGAACTGGGTACACCCTTCGAGGCTGGTCTTCTCGATCGGTCCGGCGTACGGGCACCGGTCACGAGGCCGAAGGACCTAAGGCCCCTCACAGCAGAACGCGCTCACCTTCGGCAGGCACCACCGCGCACCACCCGTACTCCGCGTGCAGAGCCTTCGCCAGCCTTCTCGTCCGATCGGCTTCGTCCTGCACGACGTAGACCGTCTCCGGCGCCGTTCCCGCACCCGCCGCCCACGCCAGGAGCGAACTCTCGTCCGCCCGCGTCCCGAATGCGCCGAGCTGGGTGATCTCAGCCCGGGTCGGCACGTAACGGCCGCGGATCTTCACCTGCCGGTCTCCTGCCGCGAGGCAGTGGGCCGGGGTCCCGGACGGCGCCAGGCCCACCAGCACCACAGCATTGTGCGAGTCCGGCAGCATCCTGGACAGGTGCCCCCGGACCCGCCCGCAAGACGCCGACGCGGTGCCGGCGAGGACGACGGCGGGCCCGGGCACCGGCTCGAAGCCCTCGGCGGAGCGGACCTCCACCAGGCCTTCCGGCAGCCGCACCTCCGCGGTGGCGTCGAGGCGCACGTCCGGCCGGCGGGCGGCGCGCGCCCGGCGGTGGACCTCCACCGCGTCCAGCCCGACAGGACTGTCGAGCACGACCTTCAGTCGCGGGATGTCGCCCGCGTCCATCAAGTCCGCCAGAGTCGTGAGGACCACCTCGGTCAGTCCTACTGCCGAAACGGGCACGAGAACGCTGCCACCCCTGTGGATCGCCCGGTGCACCGCGGCGGCGAACCGAGACTCGTCGTACCCCCTGTCGCCGCCGGACTGAGGCGCATCGAGCACGAGCGTGGCGCACTCCGGCCGCGGCTGCGGAGGCGTGAGCAATGGATGGCGGGCGCCACCCAGGACCCCGCTGAAGACCACACTCCACGCATCCGACGACACGCGGACCCAGGCCGCGCCGAGCCGCCGGCCTGCGGCACCCAGCTCAAGCGTGCTGCCGAGACCGAGGTCGAGGGACGTGCCGATCTCGGCGGGCCGCAGCAACTCCACGGCGCGTTCGACGTCGGACTCCCCGAACGGCGCGACCGCGGGATGATGGCCCGACCATCCGGTCGCATTGGCGTGCACCGCTTCCTCGGCCTGCAGCCGTGCGGTGTCGGCGAGGGCGATCGGAACCAGCTCGGCGGTCTCCGGAGTCGCGAAAACCTCTCCGCGCCAGCCCTCCGCTACGAGCGCAGGCAAGAACCCGCAGTCCTCCGGAGAGGCGTCGGGCAGCACGATCGTGCCGGCTTCGTGCAGCTCACGCGGCGCGGGTGACCAGTTCCGGCGGGACAGAGCGGCCGTGTCGTCGAAAGCGCCGCAGCCCACCAGGATGCCACCGCCTGGCGAGTCGACGAGGAATCTGCAACCGGTGGGCACCATCGCACCACCGATGAATGACAACGCGGGCGATGTCCCGATCTGTCTGCTGTGGATGGTTCTCATCGCGACCGCCGCTGCCGATGCGGGGGCGCACCGCGCCGCCGGAACACGACTGCGCGGATGTGCGCGAGCGCCTCGCCGAACCCCGACATCCCGATCGGCGGGCTTATCGGGCGTTTTCGAGCGGGTGACGTCCAGCAGTCCGCCACCCGCTCGGCCAGGGCATGGTCGCCCCGCACGTTGGTGTGGCTGGCGTTCATGCCGGCGAACGAGGCTTCCGCGCCGTCCTCGCCCGTCGCCGAGGAGCCCACCGCAACGGGAGCCGAACCGCCGAGCTCCCGGTAGGCCGCTGTCAGGTCGGCAGCCAGCTCCTCGGTGAGCCCGGCCGAGCGCACCAGCGCGGGCAGCTGCTCGCAGGCGTCGGCGAGTTGCTGCATGTCGTCCGCGTTGGCGAGCGCACTCGCGTGCAGGTCCGCGACCCGCGCACGCACACCGGCCTCCTCCAGCGCCGTCCAGTAGCCATCGCGCGACATGACGAAACCGTTCGGCACGGGGTACCCCGCCTCGATCATCTCGCCGAGGTTGGCCGCCTTGCCGCCCACGGTTTCGGCGTCGGCGAGTCGGATTTCGGCCAAGTTCCGTACGTGCGTCATGACAATCCTCCTGCAGAGCCGTCCGGGAAGAGCTCACCGAGCGGGAGCCGGGGTGAGGGTGTCGCGGGCGCGGCGGGATGGCCGAAGCGGAAGATCGCCTGCGGCAGGCCGGGCAGTTCCAGGCGTTCGGCGAGCAGTTCCCGGAAACCGAGCAGGTGCAGCGGCTGGGTGATGACCGAACCGGCCAGGGCATGGACCGTGGCCTGCAGCCAGGTCCGCTCGAGTGCCACGCCTGCCCCCAGGTGGTCACGGCGGTTGTCGCCCTCGGTGCAGAACACCAGCAGGCTCTCGCCGGCCAGCCGCGTCGCGAGGTGGGCATCGTCGGGCACGGGTGTATCGCGCCGGACCAGGCCGGCTGCGGGCAGGAACTCACAACTCAGCGCGCCCTCGGGGATCCCGTCGACGGCACCTAGCGCGTGAGGGCCGAAAGTATGTGCGGTCCAGACGTCCCGCTCCTGCTGGTATGCCGGGTCGGCGCGGAACACGCGCGTGGGCGAAGCCGAGCATCTCCGCCAGAGCGTCGAGGTGCTTTGGCGCTACGACAAGCACCCCCGGCTCGGCGCCGGCCGCCGCCACCTCCGCCACGTCAACGTCCGACACAGCCTCCGGCGCGAACCACTGCCGATGACTGCGGCGGCGCCCGATGGCGTGGTAGCGCGCCCGCTCCGCGATTGCGGGCCCCGCGCCGGGGGTTGTGGACAGAGTGGCGACCACATCCCCGTCCGCGGGGAACGTGGTGACGTGCTCGCGGAAGAGGAACCTCGTGGCAAGTTCGAGGTGGGCGAGGGCGCCGCCGCAGGAGATCGTGCGATCCCGGCCGCGGGGTCATGGCTCGCCAGCAGGACGGAGGTGCGCTCGACGAGATCCACATCCGCCCCCCGTACCCGAAGGCACCGCGGCTGGGTGTTGTGCACCGACGGCGCGCGGCTCACCGCACGGGCGAGCACGCCGATCTCCGAGTCCGTGAGGGCTGTCGTAGGTGTCAAAGTCATCACGCAGGCTCCGTACCCGGAGACCGTCGCTCCGGTGGTTCCATGCTCACGAGTGCCCGGACTGGTGCGCTGGAGCCCAAAGTCACCACGGTCACGGCAGACGGCCCCCAGGCCGACGCAGGTGACCTTCGGCCCTATCCCGCGCGTGACCGCGCTGCGCACGATCGCGTCGATCCCTGAGGAAAGAGGCTTGTGATGGACTCCGAGAAACCGGCCTCAGGTCGTCTGATCGTCGTCGGTGTCGACGCCTCGCCCCGCGGTGACGCCGCGCTGCGCTGGACGTTGAAGACGGCCGCATTGCCCGGCGACACGGTCCACGCGGTGGTGGTTCGTCCCGACGAGGCCCTGCTTCCCGGGACGTCCTTCGCGCTCCAGCCGCACGGACGGCAACCGGAAGCAACGTACTCGCCGCACGCGCACATCTCCCGGATCCGCGCGGAGTTCCCAGCGGCACCAGACGTCACCGTCACCACCCCGCACGGCGACCCGGCCACCGAGCTGGTCACCGCCTCCGCCGAAGCCGACCTGCTCGTCGTCGGCGCCCACGGCGCGGGGCGGGCCTCGGACTTCCTGCTGGGCAGCGTCTCACGCGATTGCGTCCGCTGCTCCCGTTGTCCCGTCGTGGTCATCACGCCGGAAGCCGCGAACCGGCTGATGCCCGCCCACACTTCGTGACCTCCTCCTGACGCGCTATTGATCCGGCATCCCGCCGCCTGAGCGCGTGAAGCGAGCGGAAGCAGGTTGGGCATCATCGTGAGCGCGTATCGACGAGCCGCCGGTTCGTGAGCCCTTCAAGAAGTTGGAAACCTTTTCGTAAAGGAATCCGAGGGTTACCACGAGCCCACACGACGGTGATGGTCTTGACTTCCGCTTCGGCCGTGGCGGCGCTCCGGGCGAGCTTGCTTGCCCGGAGCGGTCTTGAACCAGCTCCCGTTTTCGGGCTCCTTTTGTCCTCCGCTCGCGGCGGAACGCCGAGATCTTCTCGCGCCGCCTTCACTCATTCGGCATAGGTCGCGACGCTGCTCTGAGTCGTGCGCGACAACCAACCACATCGCCTCTGCTGAAGCGTTCGCCGGATACCGGGAAGTGTCGCCGGCGAAGATCGACATGTGACGATCCTTACCGAATCGATTCCCGCACCCTCGTGGGCCTCCGGCGATCACGAGTGGCCCAGCGGAACAGCTCGTCAGCTCCCCACACCAGGATCGGCATCGGGAGGAGAACCAGGTACACCCACGCGGGCAGAGCCGCCGTGCCGAAGACGTCCTGCAGCCAGGGCACGTAGATCAGCGCTGCGGCGAACAGCACCTCGAACACGATGCCGCCCAGCAGCAGACGGTTCGTGGTCAGGCCGACGGCGCGCAACGATGCGTGCTCGGTGCGCGACGCGAACGCCGTCCCGATCTGGCAGAAGACGATCGCCGCGAAGCTCGCCGTCGTGGCCTGCAGGTAGGTACGGTGGAGGGCAGAGCCCGCCGTCACGTCGGCGCCCGGGTGCCAGTCCGCGGCCAGTAGCACCGCGAAGTACGCCGCGAGCACCAGGACGCCCGACAGCAGGCCCATGATCCCCCACGCGCGCAGAAGCATTCGCCCGGTGACGACGCCTTCGCGGCGGCGGCGGGGTGGCCGGGCCATCAGTCCAGGCTCGGCGGGTTCGCGGCCCAGAGCCAAGGCGGGCAACGTCTCCGTGCCCAGGTCGATCGCCAGGATCTGCAGCACGGTCAAGGGCAGCGGGATGGCGCCGCCCGAGATCGCGAAGAGCAGGAACGGCAGTACCTCCGGCACCGCATGCGCGAAGATGTACAGCACGAACTTCCGGACATTGTCGAACACCCGCCGGCCCTCGCGCACGCCGGCGACGATGGTTGCGAAGTTGTCGTCGGTCAGCACCACGGTCGCGGCCTCTTTGGCCACGTCAGTACCGCTCAGGCCCATCGCGACCCCGATATCGGCCCGTCTCAGGGCAGGGGCGTCGTTGACTCCATCTCCTGTCATGGCGACCACCTCGCCGCAGTCGCGCAGGGCGTCGGCGATGCGCAGCTTGTCCTCCGGGGTCGCGCGGGAGAACACGACCGCGCCGTGGCCCACGAGCGCTTCGTCGAGTTGCGGCTCCGGCATCCCCGCCAGTTCGCTGCCGTCGATCACCCGTCGGGCGTCGATGCCGACGCGCCGGGCGATCTCGGCGGCGGTCACCCCGTTGTCCCCGGTCACGACGTGCACCGTGATACCCGCCGAGTGGCAGTCCGCCACCGCGGCGGCGACCTCCGGGCGCGGCGGATCGGCCAGGCCGACCAGCGCGAGCAAGCACAGACCGCTCTCGGCTTCGGCGCGGGTGGCGGGCAGTGCCGGCACCTCTCGGCGCGCCACCGCGAGTACCCGAAGCGCCCGCCGTGCCAGACTCTCCACGAGTTCGGCGAGCTCGCTCCTTCGCTCCTCCGTCAACACCACCTCGGTGCCGGACTCGCTCAATTCCGTCGTGCACAGCGGCATGACCTGCTCGGGCGCGCCCTTCGTGCCCACTACAAGAACGTCGTCGATCGCATCCACTGTGGACATTCGCTTCAGTCGGGGGTCGAACGCGTACAACGCTCGCCGGGCGGAATCCCGGGCAGGCGCCGCCACATCCACCTCCTGCTCCGCGGCGAACCGGAGCAGCGCGAGCTCAGTCGGGTCGCCCGACCCCGTGGCGACGTCGGCCGTGCTGCACCGCGCGAGCACCCGGGCGGGCATTTCGCGGGTGCCGCACCCGGATCCACCCGGCCCGCGCACGTCCTCCACGTGCATCATGTTCTGCGTCAGAGTCCCGGTCTTGTCGGTGCAGATCAAGGTGGTCGAACCGAGTGTCTCGACCGCTGACAGGCGTTTCACGAGCGCTCCCGCCCTGGCCATCGACCGGACCCCCACCGCCAGCGCGAGCGTGATCGTCGGCAGCAGGCCCTCCGGCACGTTGGCCACCAGGAGGCCGATGGCGAACACGAACGCGGCCGACCACGAAAGCCCCGCCATCACGCCGAGGGGCAAGAACCCGACACCCACGACGACGGCCACACCGGCGATCAGCCACGCGACCCGCCGCACCTGCCGCTCCAGCGGACTCTCATCGTGCCCCACCCGCGCGGACAACGACGCGATCCGGCCGATCTCGGTGTGCCGACCGGTCGCGTGTACGACCACCCGCGCGGCTCCGGCCACGCATACCGTGCCACTGAAAACGAGCACCGGCGAGTCGAGAGACCGCGTGGCGTCGTCGAACGCGTCGGCTGTCCGGGTGACCGGAACCGACTCGCCCGTGAGCATCGACGCGTCTACGTCGATAGACCCGTCAACGAGCCGCGCATCAGCGGGCACTCGATCGCCCTCGGCGAGCAGGACCACGTCGCCGCGCACCAGTTCGACGGACGGGACGCGCCCGGCAACTCCGTCCCTGAGCACCTCGGCGCGTTCCGGCAGGTACTCCCCCAGCGCCTCGACGGCGCGTTCCGCGTGCTGCTCCTGGAAGAACGCGAGCAGGCCGTTCAAGAGGATCACACCCACGATGGCAACGGCCAGGTTCGTAGTGCCCGCGAACCACGCGAGGGCCGCGGCCACCCAGAGCAGCAGGGCGAGCGGGTGAACGAGCTGCCGCAGTAACGCGAGTGGCCAGCGCCTGCCCCCTCGGTGCGGCAATGCGTTCGGCCCGTTCACCTCGAGCCGGCGCGCCGCCTCGCGTGAGGTGATCCCACCCGGGAAGGACCGGAGGTCGCGCAGCAGGAGCCCGAGTGGTTCGCGCGGGTCGATGTCGTCGTCGGGCACGGTCGTCGCCACCCGCAGATGACTGGTCATGGTGCTCCTTCGGCGGGGGTGGCGGAGCCGACGCGCACGACTGCCTGCGGGACACCGGGCAGATCCAGTGCGGCCAGGAGCCGAGCCCGCATCCCCGGCCGAAGTGTGACCGGAGTGACCACGTCCGCGGCGATCCCCGACGTACTCGCCTCGATCCGCAGATCGTGGACGGCAGCACCAGCCAATACCCAGTCGTCCCGGGTGTCCTCTTCGGTGAGCACGAGCAGGACGCACAGCCCGAAGGTCCCGCAGCCGAGCTGCCGGAGCGCAACGCTCCATTCCGATCGTGCGGGAAGAACGGTCGTGCGTGGCCAGCAGATCCGTGCCGCGAGCGAAGCGAGCGCTCCGGGAGACACCGGTGTCGTAATGGTGTCCGGCGGCCAAGTCCGGATCCTGCACAGCGCAAGGTAGCGATTCCAGTCCCGAGTCGTGGACGGCTTGGCTCCCGCCGTTCCCAGCGTCGCGACGATGTCGGGGCGATCCGGGTCGTGCGGGAACGACACCGAAGGCTCGATGCCGAGAGCCCGCAACACGATCCAGGCTGTACACAGCGCGGCACCGCATTGGGCGAAGGCGTCGGCCCAGTGGTGACTGTCCCGGGCCAGATCTGGCAGGGCGATCGCGAGGTCGTGCGGCCGCGTTTCGACGACGAATCGGCCGCCCTCCAGCCAGGAGAGCGCGTCCACGAGGATCGCGCGGGCCGAGTGGTCCCAGGTGAAGATCGTGCCATTCATGCCGACACACGACCACCCGCGGGGCACGCGTGGAACACCGCCGCCCGGCATGCGCCAAGCAGGGTCCGGACGTCGGCGATCGTCGCCCGGTTCGCCAACCCCGCCGGTGCCGGCGCGCGCACTCCGGGCGCGGGTGCCACGAGCACTACCGAAACCCGCGCCCGCAATGCGCACACCACGCCGAATTCCCGGGCTGTGACCCCGCCACCGCCGTCGCGGACATCCACCATTAAGCCTGGTGGGTCGGTCACGTCGTCGAGCGGGCACGACGAGGCCGGCGCGAGTGCCCGCCAGACCCCGGCCTGCCAACGGCACCGGCTGACCCGGCATCCGTTGTCACGCAACGGCTGGTAGAGCGGATCGCAGTCGCCGAACGTCGCTTCCGTCAGCAGTACGTGCACGTTCACCTCACTGCCGGTTGCGCCAGCACGGCCTCTGCGCCGCGGGCGAGTTCGAGTTCCTCCCGGGTGCGGACGACGAGGACCGCCGCCGCCGAGTCCGGCGCGCTGATCACGCGGTCCGCGTCGGTGCGTTCATGAGGGGCGAGGCACAGCCCCAGCACGCCGAGGCCTTCGGCCACGGCGCTGACGATCTCGGGCTGGTATTCGGCCACTCCACCGGTGAACGCGAGGGCGTCCAGCCGGTCCAGACTCGTGGCCGCAGCACCGATCTCCCGACGAAGCCGATGCGTGTACACGGATACCGCCAGGCGTGCGTCGACATCGCCGCCCGATGCGGCCGTGAGCACCGCACCCAGATCCCCGGTGGTTCCGCTCATTCCCGCGAGCCCGGACTGGTGGTAGAGCGCGTCCTCCATCTCATCCGGGCTCATTGGCGCGGTCTTCATCACGTGCAGGAGCAGGCCCGGATCGATCGAACCCGAACGTGTCGCCATCGCGGCTCCTTCGAGCGGGGTGAATCCCATCGACGTGTCCACGCTGGACCCGCCACGGACCGCGGTGACCGAGACACCGGCGCCGACGTGGACGCACACCAGCTGCAGCTCGGATTCCGGACGGCCGAGCAGCTCTGCGGTCCGGCGCACGACGTACCGACACGACAGGCCGTGAAATCCGTAGCGTCGCAGCCGGTTCTGCCGGGTCCATTCCCGTGGCAGCGGATAGTGCGCCGCGGCGTCCGGCAGCCCGGCGTGGAACGCGGTGTCGAAGCACGCGACGACAGGCACACTCGGCAACAGGTCCCGCACTTGGCGCGTGACCGCCAGCGACAGCTCCTGGTGGATCGGCGCCAGCGGCACCAGCCGTTCGAGGTTGGCCAGTAGCGATTCCGTGATCACCGCGGGTTTCTTCTGGGCTCCGCCATGGACGAACCGCACGGCGACCGCGTCCGGCACGGGCCAGCGGTGGATGGCGTCCGGTACGGCCTCGGGCTCGGCGATCTGCCACGCCGCCCAGCCGACCGTCACGCCGTCGTGGACCATCGCAGCCTTCAGGCTCGACGAACCGGGGTTCACCGTCAGGACTCGCACGATCGTCTCCTCGAACTTGGTCAGCCGGGCAAGCGGCGCAGGTAGGGGTCGGCGGGCTCCCGGAGTTCCAGGCGCACCCGGACATCGATCGCCACGCAGCCGCTCTTGTGCACCCCCACCGGATTCAGGTCCAGCTCGGCGAGCTCGGGCACGACCGTCGCCAGTCGGCCGACCTTCAGCAGCAACTCGCGGACCGCGGTGCGGTCGATCCCCGACGCCCACAGCGCCTCCGAGGACCGCAGCGCGTCGAGCAGCAGATCGGCGTCCGCCCCGGTCAGCGGGGCTAGCCGCGCAGCGCGATCCGCCACCAGGTCGGCGTCGACACCGCCCAGGCCGAACACCACCAGCGGCCCGAACACCGCATCGGACCGCACACCGACGAGCAGCTCGCGTCCCCGGTCAACCATCGGCTGGATCGCAACGCCCCTGAGCGAATTGCCGAACCTGGCAAGGAGCAGCCGGTAGGCGTCGCGGGCGCTTTCGGGTCCGTACACGTCGAGCAGGACCCCGCCGCCCGCGGACTTGTGCAGCAGCGCTTCGGCGTCGGCCTTGACCGCCAGCGGGCCGGCAAGCTGGTCTGCGACCCGCACGGCCTCGGTCTCGTCCCGGGCGTAGCGGGTGGTCACGAGCGGTATGCCCGCGAGGCGCAGCAGCTCCACGGCCGCGGCCGGGCCGAGCCACCGCTCCCCCTGCGCGACACGCGCTGCGGCGAAAGCCCGCACCGCTTCGACATCTACCTCCGGCAAGTCTGGAACGTCGTTGTCCGGCCGGCGCAGCCATTGTTCGTAGCCCGCCAGCTTCGCGAGAACAGAGGCTGCGGTGGCCGGATCGTCGTAGGAAGCAGTCACACCCGGTCCGCCGGCGACGAGCGGCGCGACCCTGGCCCGCTGGCCGGGCCGGACGGCGAACACCGTCTTGGCCCCGCGGCCGACCACGCCGGCCAGTGACGTCGCCGGGTCACTGACCGCGGTCCGCACGGTGACCACGATGGCGGCGTCAACGCCGTCGTCGTCGAGCACGATCTTCAACGCCTCCGCGAAAAGCCCGGCGGGCACGGCAGCGGTGGTGTCCACGGGGTTGCGGACCGCCGCCTCGGCGGGCAGCAGTGCGCGCAGTCGCTGTCCGGTCTCCGCGGACAGGGCCGCCATCGTAAGACCCTTCCGCTCGCACGCGTCGGCGGCGAGGACACCGCCGCCGCCGGCGTTGCTCAGCACGGCCACTCGGCGCCCGGCCGGCGGCGACTGCCAGGACACCGCCGCAATCACGTCGGTCAGTTCGGCGACCGTGTCGACCGCGATGATCCCGGCCTGTTCGTAAAGTGCGTCGCGGGTCACCGCGGGAGTCGCCGCGGCCGCCGTGTGCGACGCGGCGGCGCGCTGCGCGGTCCTGCCGCTACCAGCGCGAACCGCCAGCACCGGGCGGGTCCTCGCCAGCCGAGCAGCGAGTCGAGCGAACTTGCGCGGGTTTCCGAAGGACTCTAGGTACAGCACGACGACTTTCGTGCGGCGGTCGGTCGCCCACCACAGGAGCAAGTCGTTGCTGCTGACGTCGTACTTGTCTCCGGTGGAAACCAGGCTCGACAGCCCCAGGCCCAGCCCGGTCAGTGCTTCGGCCAGCGCGATGCCGACGCCGCCCGACTGCGTCACGACCCCGACGTCGCCGGGCAACGGCGCCCGGGCGAGGAACGTGGTGTCCACCGGGAACGACGGATCAGTGGACAACACTCCGAGGCAGTTCGGTCCAACCAGGCGCATGCCGTACCGCCGAAGCGCCTCGCGTACCCGGGTGCCGGCGGAGGTGCCGGTCAGCCCGGACGAGATCATCACCGCGGCAGGTACACCGCGTTCTCCGCACTGCTCGATCGCGACCGCGGCGGACTCGGCGGGCAGGCAGATCACCACCAGCTCAGGGGTTTGCCTCAGTGCCTCGACCGTGGGAGCACACGGCACCCCGAGGATCTCCGTCGCGTGGGGGTGGACCACCTCGACCAAGCCGGAGTAGCCGCGGCCAAGCAGGTTCGCCAGCACCGCGCGCCCGACCGAGTCTGCCCGCCGGCCCACGCCGATGACCGCGATGGAAGCGGGGCGCAACAGGTGCGCGAGGCTCGCTGCCTCCGCGACCTCGTCGCGGTGCGCGATCGCCTCCGGATAGTGGTCCTCGGCGTCGAGCCAGAGCGTCACCGTCCATTCGGGACCGTCGCGAGTCACCTTGTACGGAAATCCGAGGTCCGAGAAAACCCGGATCACCTGGGAGTTCTCCGCCAGTACCTCGGCGACGAACCGGGTGAGACCGGCCGCGCGGGCAGCCACCGCAAGGTGCTCGAGCAGCAGTGTGGCAACTCCGTGGGTTTGCCGGGTGCCATCGACCACCAGGGCGACCTCGGCATCCGTGGTGTCGCCGAGCTTCTCGTAATTGGCGACGCCCACGAGAGCTTCCCGCAGGAAACAGCCCACCGCGGCGTGGCCGGCGGCGGGCTCTTCCGCGATCCGTGCGGCCAGCCGGTCCATTGTGGATGGCAACGGACCGAAGAACCGGAAATAACGGTCTCTCTCGCCGAGCCGGTTGTGCAAGTCAAGCACAGCCGCGGTGTCCGCAAGGCGCAGAGCGCGCACGAGACCGACTTCCCCGTCAGCCAGCAGAGCCCGCACAGGCAGGTCCGTTCTCATGACACTCCTCCACCCCGCTGGGGGTGGGCACAGCCGACGGCCGCGCTCACCGCGAGCGGCGCTCAGGCCTTGTCGACGTGGATCTTGATCTGCTTCTCGTGCGGCTGCTCGGTCACCGGCATCGTGATCTCGAGGATCCCGTTGGTGTACTTCGCGTTCACCTTCGTGGCTTCAGCGCCGGGCGGCAGGGTCATCGTGCGGCTGAACTTGCCGTAATAGAACTCGCTCCGGCCTTCGGCGGTCTCCTTGGCCTCGCGCTCCGCGGTGATCGTGAGCAGCCCCTCGTGCGCTGTCACCGAGATGTGCTTCTCCGGGTCGAAACCCGGCAGCTCTGCGCGCACGGTGTATCGACCGTTCTCAGTGGAGTCCTCGATCCGCACGGGGTTGTGCTCGGCGAACGGCCAGGGGTTGTCCAGCCAGGCGGCGATGTTCGGCAGGGCCAGACGGGACCCGGGTAGTGCAGGCATGCTCATTCCTTTCGTCGCGAACTGGTGTCGCCCCCTCAGCAGACCCCGGACGGCCCTCTTCGCGACGCTGTCGGATTGCCCGAACGCGAAGGACGAAGGTCACCACCGCGCGACGAGGACTTTGGGCTATGTCCGCTCCGGAGGCGATCTGGGAGGGTCGGGCTGGAACGGAGGTTGACATGACCGACGGCCTGAGCGGTGGGCCCTCGAGGTCGAACTCGAGCACCTGCCGCACCCGCGCCGAAGCCCTCCTGCGGACGGACGACGGCCACGAGTTCGCCGGGTCGACCTGGCCCAGCGCACGCTCGAGGGCCGCGGGCGCGCCCAAGTCGCCGGCTACCTCACGGTCGGCCGGGCACAGTCAGACCTCACTCAGGAGCTGCTGGAGGCTGTCGCCACGGACGTCGATGCCGAGGTGCGCCGCCTGCCCACCAACACGGGCACCTCATCTTGGAAACCGCGGGTCTGACGGCTCAGGCCAGGGGTGCCGCCAGTCGAGCCGGACACCGTCACCCGCCGTCCGTTCGGTGAGATCCACCGCAGAGGACTGCCGTTCCCGCCCTGCGGGGTTCGCCGCCGCGGGCCACGTGCAAGCAGGGGTGCGGGCGCTGACTCGGTCAGCCCGCGCGCAGGACCGCGGCACCGGCGACCCGGTCCAATGTCCGACAGGTCGATTCCGGCGATCGCGAGCTTCTGTCGGAGATGGACGGATTCGACGAGAGCAGCGGCATCGTCGTGCTCGCGGCAACGAATCAGCCGGAGACACTCGACCGGGCTCTGCTGCGCCGGGACGGTTCGGCCGGCAGGTCACTGTGCCGCCGCCCAACCAGTCCGAACGCGCCGCGATCCTCGCGGTGCACGTCGGCGGCAAGCACCTCGGCCCGGACGTCGAACTGGGCGTGGTCGCCCAGGGCACACCGGGCTTCTCCGGGGGCCGACGTCCGCAAGTTGGTCAACGAGCAGGCCATCAACGCCGTCCGCGACGACCGGACGGTACTCACCGCGGCCGGCCTCTCGGCCGCGCGGGACCGGGTCCTGCTCCGCCGGCGCGACACCTCGAACGCCCCGCTGCCCGAAGAACGCCGCTCGGTGGCCGTGCACGCACTTGTCGCAGCGCTGTGCGAACACGCCGACCCAGTTGCGAAGGTGACGACCTGCCGGCGGGAATGGCACTCGGCGCAACCGAGTAACTACCGGAAGCGGAGCCGCACCTTTACTCCGAGGGCTACTTGGCCGATCTGCTCGCCGTCCGGCTGGGCGGCCGGGCCGCCGCGCTCGTAGTGCTCGGCCAGGCCTCGACCGGCGCCGCGGATCGTGGACCAGGAGATCGCGCGGCTGGTGCGCGAAGCCGAAGCTCGGGCCGCCGCACTCCTCAAAGCGCATCGCGGAGCGCCCGAGCGCTGGCCGCGCTGCTGCAGGACGACAAGACGGCTGACGGGTCCGCAGTCTGGCGGCGCACAACGCCGAGCCGAGGACGTCACCAGGAACGGCCGGAAGTCCCACACCACAGGGACTTCCGACCGCGGCGCCCACCACCGCCGCTTCGTAGCGTGAGCGAGATGAATCAGCCTGCTCCCAGCCTTGCGCCGATCGTGGTCGGGGTGGACGGCTCGGCGGAGGCCCTCCACGCCGTGCGTTGGGCCGCCCGTGCCGCGGTCCGCCGTCAGCTTCCCCTCGAACTGGTCCACGCCACAGCGTTTCCCGATGTGACGGCAGGCGGGATCGTCCCGCTGCCGGACGAGATGAAGGAGACGCTCCGCCGGCGCGGCCGCCACCACCTGCGGGCGGCGCAGGAGCTGGCGAACGCCGCCGGTGCGCTCGAAATTCGCGAGCGACTCGACCCCGATCGCGCGGCGCCGGCCCTTCTCGACCTGGCCGGATCGGCGTCCTGCGTGGCTGTCGGCGGGTCCTTCCACGGCCGCTTCGCAGCTCTGCTCACCGGATCCGTCTCCAGCGCACTCGCTTCCCACGCTCCCTGCCCCGTCGCGGTCGTCCAGGGCGTTAGCTGGGACGAGCCCGACGCCGCCCGCCCTGTGCTCACGGGGATCGACGGCGGTCCCGCATCCGCCGCAGTGGCCGAGGCCGCTTTCGCCGAGGCCAGTACCCTCAAGGCGCCCCTCGTCGTGTTCCATGCGACCCATGACGGAGAACTGACCGGGAGCGAGGCGGGCGAAGCGCCACCGCTCGACGAGTACCTGACGGCGTCGTCCCTCCGGTACCCCAACGTCCACGTAGACCAGGTCCTGGCGTCCGGCCGTCCCCGACACGAGCTTCTGACCCGGAGCCAGGATGCCCAGCTCGTCGTGGTCGGAAGCCGTGGCCGTGGCGGCTTCCCCGGCCTGCTGCTCGGCTCGACCGGCCAGGCGCTACTGCACTACGCAGCCTGCCCGGTGCTGATCGTGCGCCCGCACCCGGCCACCGGCTGAGGCACGAATCCCCGTGGGGTAAGGAAATCGTCCCATCGGACGGCCGGGCTGTACCATCGGCCGAGTATGTCGTGTCCTTGTCACACCCGCTGCGTAAGCGAAAGCTGGGACGCAACGACCGCGAGGACACCATGGCCGTCGACCCGATCCTGCGACTGTCCACTGGACGTCGTGGTCGACGAGCTCGCCGCCGACGCCCGGGGGCCGCAAGCGGACTTCTCGACAGCACCGCGCGCGGTTGTCGATGTGCTGGCGCACCGCCTGCTTGCAGTGCTCGCCGCGTTGCGAGCAGAGCTGGCCGACCCCGCCTACAACCTCATCCTCCGCACCGCACCCACCGGTTACGAGGAAAGCCTGTTCCTGGTCTGGTCCCTGCAGCTGTTTGCCCGGCTGGAGATCGCGGCCGGGCTCGAGCTTGCGACAGCATCCCCGTCGTCACCGTCCCATCGGAAGACGGCCGCCGCGCGGCTGCGCAACCGAATGTACCCCACTGTCACATCCTGAATGGACAGTCCCGCGGCAAGGATCTCCGCCGCTGCGCGGCGAAGCCCGCCGGGGTCTTCGCAAAGACCGAGCGGACCTCCCGGATGTGCACGCGCAACCGAGCTGCCGGATTCGCTCGACCGGATCGTTCGACTCGGGAGGTTCATGGTGCACCTGACACACCTGGTGCCAGCACCGCCGCGTCCAGCCGAGGCGGCAGCGGACCGTAAGCATTGTCCCGCGCTCCCTTGGTACGCAGCGCCGGGATTGCGAACAGCCAACGCAGGAACGCAGGTGGCTCGGTGCCGCGCCCTTTCGCTCTTGCGCGGGCGGACCGGCGTTCGACGCGGACTTGCTGCGCCTGCACCTTCTCGATGGCCGACAGCCGGTCCCGCTGGACGGCGGCCAGATCGACGATCCCGGGTCCGCCGCGGCGGAAGGCCGGCACGAGCCGGTTGGCCGCCGCGACCGCGTCCTGCACGGCCATGAGTATTCCATTGCCACCGACTGGCGAGATGACATGCGCGGCATCGCCCATTAGGAGCAGACCGGGGCGGTACCAGGTGTCGACGCGCGAGATGTCGACCGACAGCAGCGTGGTCTGCGCGAAGTCGGTGAGCAGGTGGGTCCGGTCGGCCAGCCAGGGAACGTGGGCGCCGACGAAGTCGCGAATCGGCTCCACACCTTGTTCCCGCAGGCGTGGGTAGTCGCCCTTCGCCACGCTGTAGCCGACTTGCCAGTCGTGCACCCCGCCGAGCACCCCGACGTAGCTCTCCGGCCCGTAGTACAGGTCCAGATCGGCGTCGAGCGGGTCGTGCGGTTTCCGCGGCAGCCGGAACCACAGGATGTCGGTCGTTGCACCGAGAGGCCGCGCCGAGAGATCAGCCAGCCGGCGGACGGTCGAGAACCGCCCATCAGCGCCGACGACCAGCTCGCAGGAGATCTCGCCGCCCCGGTGCCGGACCCCGGTGACGGTGCCTGATCCGTCCTTGATGAGGCTGGTGACCCTTGCCTCCATCTCCAGGGAAAAGGAAGGGAGTCGGGCGGCTTGGCCGGCGAGGAAGTCAAGGAAGCGCACCTGTGGCATCAGTGCGATGTAGTTGAACGGCGTGTCGAGCCGGTCGTACGCCGCGACGCTGAAACTGCCTTTGGTCGTGTGGAACCGGAAGGACTTCGCCTTGAAGTGTTCGAGCCGGAGCAGGCTCTCGGCCAGCCCCAGCTGATCGAAAAGCTCAAGAGTGAAGGGATGAAGCGAATCCCCCCGGAAGTCGCGGTCGAAGTCCGACCGCGACTCCAGCACGGTCACTTCAATTCCCGCCCTGGCCAGCAGATATCCGAGGAGCATGCCGCCGGGACCACCACCGGCGACGACGACGTCACGCTCCGCGGGGCTCATACCGGCGCCCGCACCGGGAAAACAGCCGTGCCGGGCTGGGAAACGGCATTCTGCGCAGTAATGGCACAGATACTCAACGCTTCCTCCAGTCGCTAGACAACCTGGCGAATATCACTAGGCAAGCTGGCGACAGCTAGCCCGAACCGCATAAGCCACGAGGCCACCGGGCAGCAGATCAGCACTGCTTTTGCAGGACCTGTACCGCGCTCAGTTCCTCGAAGACGTCGCCGGTGTCCTGCGCGCTACCATGGCGACAATTGCGCACCCTGGGCCTTCGCGCCGAGCCTACGCCAGAGCACCTCGCTCCGGAAACCGAGCCGACGGAGGCAACGGGACCTGCGAGCGCGCATTGACAGGCCGAACGTCCGCAAGCATCGCCGAATCCCGTCGGAGCCGTCATCGGACCAGCGCTGCCCGAGAGCACGCCGATTCTCCGGATCGGCGCAAGGCCTGGCTGGTCGAGCCGAGGACGAGTCCGGCAAACTCGCCGCGGCCGCGGCTGCCCACGACGATCAGCTGGGAATGTTGCGAGCTGGCGAGGAGGCGATGGCGTGGTTTGTCGTGTTCGACCTGGCGTTCAACGTGGACGTAGGGGTATTTCTCCGGCCAGCCGTTGGGCGAACAGACGGTGGCCGGTCTCGTACAGGCTTTCGCCCTCGAACATGACGCTGCCGACGCTGAACCGACTGAGGTCGCCGTCGTGCCAGGCGTGAAGGGCTACGAGGTCGGCGTCGCGCAGCGAGGGTTCGTCGAAGGTCCAGCCGATCGCGGCTTCGTTCAGGGGGCTGCCGCCGACGCCGACGACCACTGGGCCGCCGATCGTCTCATGACCGCGTACGACGACCGGCCAGTCGTGCCTTGGCGGCCAGATCGACGCTGGGAGAGCCGCTGAACAGGCCGAGCAGCGGGCTTGCAGCGTCTCCTGCGCCCGGCGCGACAACTGACGCGCCTCCGCTTCCTTGACCAGGAGCCAGCCCGACGGCGGACACACTTTACTGCCGAACGAACGGCCTTCGAACCCGTACGCGGTGAACACGAGCAACGGGGCGTGCCGCCGTGCAGCTTCGCCCACCGTCCACACCACCGCCGCGATTGCGGTCTCCGCGCCGTCGACATGCACGACGACCGGGAGATTTCGGGTTACGCTCATGACGTGTCCCTCCAGGTCCGGTGCGCGAAGCACCGTTCGGGCCGAAGATAGGAGCGACTGGGCCTCGGCCGCTGCAGTCGTTCGTCGCGGCTCTGGTGGACCAACGTCCGCGAGCGGCCAACTGTGCGCCGCAAGCCGCTCCCGGTTGGTTTTGCCCGGCTGAAGCAACCGGGAGGGCGGGATCCGTGGTCGACGATGAAGCGGCCGACCGGACCGACGCTTTTCGGGCCGAGAGGGGTGCGGTTGCCGTCGCGGGCCAGGACAAGGAGTTCGGCGTCGTCGAGTGCTCGTTGACGGCCGCCAGTTCGCAGGGTCGGCACGACCGCGTCGGATCCGGAGGAAAGAACACGGACAGGTGGTCGCCGGCCAGCAACCGTACGACGTAGGGCGCGAGCCGTCGGCGGAGCGCCGGGGTGCACGCGCATTTCCCAGTCCTTCCACCTACGGGAGAACGACCATCACGGGGCGACGCCAGGCTGCATCAGTGCCTCTGCGCGATCTGACTGATCGCCGCCTGTGCCGCCCACCCACGGCGCGGCCGCGCGTCACAGAAGGCCTGGGCCGAAAGTCACCGGCCCGGCCCGTGGGACTTCCTGACCCGCGTCAGTGGTCTTTGTGCTCTCCCGGACAGCCCCGTCGGCCGGACGAGAATCGGGTCATGGACGTCCAGGTGCTGACCATCGACAAGCCCGAGGGTCTCAACGTCATCCTCGGCCAGGCGCATTTCATCAAGACCGTGGAAGACCTGCACGAGGCGCTCGCCGGAACCAGCCCGTACCTGAAGTTCGGTTTCGCGTTCTGTGAGGCGTCAGGGCTCCGCCTTGTGCGATATTCCGGCAACGATTCCGAATTGGTGGAACTGGCGACGAAGAATGCACAGGAAATAGCCACAGGGCACTCGTTCATCGTGTTCCTGCGCGAGGGCTACCCCGTCAACGTCCTCAATGCGATCAAGCAGGTTCCCGAGGTCTGCGGCTTCTTCTGCGCCACGGCGAATCCCGTCGAGGTGCTCGTCGCCGAAACCGGACTGGGCCGCGCAATCCTCGGCGTGGTCGACGGATCACCGCCCCTGGGCATCGAGACCCCGGACGACCAGAGCGATCGGAAATCACTTCTGCGGACACTGGGCTACAAACTCTAGAAAACCGATGGAAAGCTAATTTCAAGAGAACGGAAGGCCCGGCGAAGGACCCCCGACTCACACCGCATCAATTGCCAATCGACACTGGAGCTCGCCATCGACGCGCACCCGCAGGCTGGTCCTCGTGGTGCGCTGCCGAAGCAGCCGCAGGAGGTATCCATGCCCTTCATTGATCGCGCCGAAGCAGGACGCAGGTTGGCTGAGCGTCTGGAACTGCGGTGAGAATGTCGTGGTCCTCGGGCTGCCGCGGGGCGGGGTGCCAGTCGCGTTGGAGGTCGCGCCGACGTTGGGGGCGCCGTTGGATGTGATCGTGGTGCGCAAGCTCGGTGTGCCTTACCAGCCGGAACTCGCGCTGGGTGCGATCGGTGAGGGAGGGGTGCGGGTACTCAACGAAAACGTCGTGCGCATGACGCGAGTCACCGCCGACGAGATCGCGGCCGTTCAGCGGGCCCAGAGGATCGAGCTCCGGCGCCGCGTCGCGAAGTGCCGCGGTGGGCGCGCGGGAATCTCCGCGGCGGGCCCGACGGCGCTGATCGTCGATGATGGCGTGGCGACCGGGTCGACCGCCCGATCGGCCTGCCGGGTGGCCCGCGCGCGGGGAGCCACGAGAGTCGTGCTTGCAGTGCCGGTCGGTGCGCCGGACGCGATCCTCGCGTTGAGGGACGATGCCGACGAGGTGGTGTGTCTGGAAACGCCCCCCTGCTTCTGCGCTGTCGGCGAGTGGTTCACCGATTTCGGGCAAACCACGGATGACGAGGTCGCCGAATTGCTTCGCCGTGCCGCCGAGGGCGTTTTCGAACCGGAAGCCACTACGCGGGCGGGCGACCCGTCGTTGCGGGACGAGGAGGTCGAGGTCTTCGCGGGCCCGGTCCCGCTGGCCGGGCACCTCACCATTCCCGAGAACCCGGCCGGCGTCGTGCTGTTCGCCCACGGCAGTGGCAGCAGCCGGCACAGCCCGCACAACCGTTTCGTCGCGCAGGACCTCAACGGGGCCGCCTTGGGCACCCTGCTGTTCGACCTGCTCACCCACCGCGAAGAGCACGACCGCGGCCAACCTGTTCGCCGCCGAAGCCGACATCAGTCCCGCCGACGTCCCGGCCATCGCCGGCAAGGTCTCCGCTGGCCTGAACGCGCTGTTCTCTCCCGGGCAACTCGACCACGTCTTCGCGGTGATGCCCGCTGACCTCCGCAGCGAACTCGAAAGCCAAGCCCCTGCCGAAGTCCCCGCTCCCCGGCACGCCAACGGAGCAAACGCAGCTTGCCGCGCTGGAGAACTCGGTCAAGGCGCGAACCGATGCGGTGACAACCCTCACCTGCGGCATGGAGGACCTCCCCGCGAACGAGCCCTCCGGAGACCGCGCGGCGAAAGCCGCCCAGGAGGACACCGCATCCTGATGGCTCGCGGCAGCAGCACGGAAACCTGACCGACAGGGAATCAGTCAAGAGACTGCGGGCAGTCTCCGCGGCAAGCCCGCTGTGGTGCCCGGTCGAGGCGACTTCCTCCCATGACGCCTCCGGCCGAGTATGGAACGTGGGTCCGGAGCGATGTCCAGATGGCAAAGACGCCGCGCCACGGGGTCGGTGCGGAATTGAGCGAAACAGCCGTGCACCGGCGAATTCGACCATCTTCGAGTGCCGCGGCGCGACCGGGCGTCGCCGAGAACGTGCCTTGGCCGAAGAGAAGGCAGAACTTCTCGCTCATGGGAGAACTTGGTCTCTAGGTCGAGGACCTCGCCGAGTGAAACGTTCGGAGTCTTGCGGAGAAGGAGTCGACGTGGCAACGCAGTTGAGGTTCGACGGGTTCGGCCGGGACAGACGGAACGTCGGCAGGCCCGCACCGGAGCAACCGGCTGGCATGACCGACCTGGGTGAATCCTGCGAGACAACGACCGATCGGCGGATCGCCGAAGCACGCGCGGGGCCAATGTCGAGTGCCGCCGCTCCGTCGGGCCAGGGGGCCGCCGGCCCGGCCGGGTTCGTCACCGCCGGTCTGCGGTGACAGCGGGTGTGGCCATCGTGACCGGCGATCGGGGAAAGGCGCACGGGCGTCGTGGTCGTGGCCGCGTCAACGGACGGATCGCCCTCGACGTGCTCTTGGCCGTCGCGGGTGTCGGCGTCGCGGTCTGGCGGCTGGCACCGACCTTGGCGAGCGTCGACAATCTCGGCGCTCGGTTCACCTCGCTGCGTTGGTCGTGGGTGGCGGTCGCGATCGTCCTGGCCGTGGCGTCGCTGGTCACGGTGAGCTGCATCGTCGGCTCCTTCGCTGCGCCGGTGTGCATGTGCGTGGAAGCACGGTGCAGACAGTGAACTTCGTCGGCAATGCGATGGCTCAGACGCTGCCCTCGGCGGGAGCGACCGCCGGCGTCGCATACATGGTGCCCGCGCTGCGGGGGCGGGGGGGCGGGGCGTCGACACGGCGGTGTCGTTGTGGTCCACCGCGGTCGCCGCGCTGCTGTCTGCGATGGTGCTCGTCGTGCTCGCCCCTGCCTTGCTGTTCGGCGTGGGCCTTCTCGTCTGGCCGGCTACGCTCGCCGTCTCGGTGTTGCTCGCGGCGATCAGCCTGGTGACCTGGAAGCTGCTACGCCGGCCTGCCGCGCTGCGCTGGATCGCGCACCGACTCGTAGTGCTGGGACGGCACCTGCCTGTGATCCGGAATCAGCACTGGGTCCGGGATGAGCCGAGCCCGCTCGACTCAGTGTTGGGCCGCGTCGCCCGGTTCCGTCCTGCGGGGCGTGCATGGCCCGGTTTGATCGCATGGACGCTGGCCAGTTGGGTGCTGGATTACCTGGCACTCACGGCGTGCGTCGCGGCGAGCGCGGACGCGGTGGTGCCTTGGTCCGCGGTCGGCGTCGGCCACCTTGCCGTTCAGGCGAGCATCGGCGTTCAGCTCACACCGGCGGGCGCCGGCCCCGCGGAGACCGGCTTGCTCGCGGCGTTGGCCGCCGGTGGGATCACGGCTCCCGCCGCCGCGGTCGCGGTTGTCCTCTACCGGAGCATCACCTGGCTGGGGCTGACGGCCGCCGGCTGGGTCGTTTTCGCCATCACCGCGACGAGCCGGGACAAGCGCCGCCGCGACCGTCCATCACGACGTCTCGTCCCGCCGGGGCGTTCCACCGGCCGCCGAGCAGGACGTGATACGTGACGGCCTCGGGTGCCGAAGGGTCGGCTGATGCGCACCAGGCGCGAGTGCAGCCATTCGGTGTCCTCGTCGCCCGGGTGGTTCTGGCCCTGCTCGCCGTGATCGGAGCGCCGGCCCGGAACCGGCGCCCGCCAGTTGTACCTGCCGCGTGAACGGTCAGCGTTCTGAACGGACAACCATCACCGGGCACTGCGCGTGGTGCAGCAAGGCCTGGCTGGTCGACCCGAGCACCAAGCCGGTGAAGCCACCCCGGCCGCGGCTGCCCACCACGACGAGTTGCGCGTCGCTGCTCAACGCGAGTAACCGGTGGCGCGGCTTGTCCTGCTCGACAAGGCGTTCGACGGGGACATCCGGGTACTTCTCCTGCCAGACGGTGAGGCGCTGGGCGAGCAGGCGGTGACCGGTCTCGTGGTGGTTCTCGGCCGGCAACATGACGCTGCCGAAGCGGGTCTGGGAGAGGTCACTGTCATGCCAGGTGTGGAGAGCGACGAGGCGGGTGTTGCGCAGCGAGGCTTCCTCGAAGGCCCAGCCGATCGCCGCGTCGCTGAGCGCGCTGCCGTCGACGCCGACGACCACTGGGCCGTCGATGGTTTCATGGCCGCGCACGACGGCGACCGGACAGTGCGCTTTCGCAGCCAGATCGACGGCAGGAGAACCGCTGAAAAGGCCGAGCAGCGGGCCGGTCGGTTCACCGACGACGAGGATCCGCGCGCGCTCGGACGCGTCGAGCAGGGCGGGCACGGGGCCCCTGTCGGTCGCTTCGGTCGAAATCCGAAGCCCAGGCACGACGGCGTCGAGTGTCTCGCGTGTCCGGTGCAGCCATCCTTCCGCTTCGGCCTGCTTGACTGCCAGCCAGTCCGACGGCGGGTAGGCCTTGCCACCGAATGACGCGTCTTCCAGCCCATACGCGGTGAACACGAGCAGCGGAGCGTGGCGCCGCAGGGCTTCCCCAACCGCCCACACGGCCGCGGCGGTCGTGGTCTCCGAGCCGTCGATGGCGACGACGATGGGCGCGTTTGCGGGTGCGGTCATGGTGTTTCCTCCAAGTCCGGGAGGCGGAGCACGACCATAGATCTGACCTGTCCCCCGCCGATGCAGCCGTTCGTCCCGGGACACCGGGACTATCGTCAGCCCCGCGCGGTTAGCCAGTCGCGGTAGCCGCCCACCGCGGTCGGCAGGGTCGGGAAAATCCGCTCCTCGCCCACCCTCTCGACAAGTCCGGCGGCTTCGAGATCGTCACGCAGGTCCTGTTTGACCCTTGCGAGGGCGAACACGACACCACGGCGGGTGAGCTCCTCGCGCAGCTGGTCGAGTGCATCGGCCGCGGTGACGTCGAGTTCGACGTTCGCCTCGGTGTTCAGGACGAACCACCTCACCGGACCTGATATCTCGCCCGACGCCGCAGCGAGCGCCCGTCGGCGGAAGTCCTCCGCGTTGGCGAAGCACAACGGCGCGTCGTAGCGGTAGACGACGAGACCGGGCTCCATCGCGGCCTCCGGATAGTCGTCGACATCGTGCATCCCGGCCAACCCGGGCACCATGCCGAGAATCCCGTCGTGCGGCCGGGCTATCCGCCGCAGCAGGTCCAGGACGGACAATCCCACCGCGGCCAGCACACCGTAGATCACACCGAGCCCGAGCACCCCCGCCGTGGTCAGCAGGGCCAGCAGCAGCTCACTGCGGCGGAATCGCGCGAACCTGCGCAGCTCCCCGATGTCGACGAGGTAGGTGGCCGCGAAGATCACCAGCGCACCCAACGCCGCCGTCGGAAACTGGGCCAGCAGCGGCCGCGCGAACAGCACGATGAGCACCACCGTGCCCAGGGCGACCAAGGAGTACAGCTGTGTCCTGCTGCCCGCGGCCGAGCCGAGGGCAGTGCGGCTGCCACTGCTGCTGACCGGGAAGCCGTGCAGCAATCCGGAGGACACGTTGACGCCGGCGAGAGCGCGCAGTTCCTGGTTCGCGTCGATCTCTTCGCCTCGGCCGGCCGCGAAGGCGCGCGCGGTGAGCACGTTGTCCGAGAACGCGACGATGGTGATGCCGAGAGCCGGGAGGACCAGCTGCCCGACCTCCGCCAGTGAGAACCCGGACAACGCGGGCGGCAGGCCGGCGGGCAACGCCCCCACCACCTCGATGCCCGGCAACCCCGCAAACGCGACGACCGCCGTGGCTCCGGCGATCGCCACCAACGGCCCCGGCAGCCACGGCGCGACCCGTCGGAGGACGAGCAGCACGAACAACACCGCCGCCGCGAGTCCGACGGTCGGCCAGTGCACCTGCCCGAGCTCGCTGAAGAACGACGAGAGCTCGCCAGCGAAACCATCGCGATCCACGGGAACCCCGGTGACGTTGCTGAGCTGGCCGACAACCATGAGCACCGCGATGCCCACCATGTAGCCGGTGAGAACCGGCTTCGACAGCAGTTCGGCGAGCACCCCGAGCCGCGCGAATGCGGCCACGAGGCACAACCCGCCGACGAGTACCGCGAGCACCGCCGCCAGCGTCGCGTAGTGGCCGGGGTCGCCGGCGGCGAACGGGGCCAGGACGGCCGCCGTCATCAGCGCCGTCGTCGACTCCGGCCCGACGGACAGCAGGCTCGACGAACCCAGCAAGGCGTACACGGCGAGCGGGCCGATCGCCGCCCACAGGCCGGCCACCGGTGGCAGGCCGGCCACCTCGGCGTAGGCCATCACCTGCGGCACGAGGTAAGCCGCCACCGTGACACCCGCGACGACGTCGCCGCGCAGCCAGGTTCGCTGATAGCGGCGCAGCCGCGCGAGGCCCGGCAACACCGCCGAAAGCTTCATCCGACCCAGCGTGCCCGATACGACGCACAGTGGGATGCGGCCGGAAGTCATCGGTGCTCCAGGACTTCCGGCCATGGTGACCAAAGGGCACGTCGACGGTGACCTAACGCCCTGCCGTCCCCGCCCTCGCCGTCGCGAAGCTGGACCGCATGGCCGAGACGAAACCGTGGGCAGCGGTGCGGGAAACGCACAGCGGCGTGGTCTTCCTGGTGGGTGACCGCGCGTACAAGCTCAAGAAGCCCGTCGATCTCGGGTTCCTCGACTTCACTACTCCGGCGGCGCGCGAACGGGTGTGCCGGCGGGAGGTCGAGCTGAACCGGCGGCTCTCGCCCGACGTCTACCTCGGTGTCGCGGAGCTCAGCGGACCGGATGGCCGCGACCACCTCGTCGTGATGCGTCGCATGCCCGACGAGCGCCGGCTCTCCACGCTCGTCCGCCGGGGTGAGCCGCTCGTGCCGGTGGTCCGCGCGCTGGCTCGGGAGCTCGCTGTCTTCCACGCCGCGGCGGAGCGGAGCCTGCTGATCGAGGCGGATGGCACCCGAGACGCCGTCCTGGCGCGCTGGCGGGAGAGTTTCGCCCAGGTGCGGCCGTTCCATGGAGTCGTGCTGAACACCGCCGTCGCCACCGAGGTCGAACTCCTGGTGGAGGAGTTCATGGCCGGGCGAGAACGGCTGTTCGCGCAGCGAATCGCTGAAGGCCGCGTAGTCGACGGGCACGGCGACCTCATCGCCGACGACGTCTTCTGCCTGGACGACGGCCCGCGCGTGCTCGACTGCCTCGAGTTCGACGACCATCTTCGGCACGTGGACGGGCTTGACGACGTCGCGTTCCTCGCGATGGATCTCGACCGACTCGATGCGCCGGAGCTCGCGGCCGAACTGCTGAGGAGGTACGCGGAGTTCTCCGGGGACCCCGCTCCTGCGGCGTTGCGCCACCACTACCTGGCCTACCGCGCATTCGTCCGCGCCAAGGTCGCCTGTCTCCGCCACGCGCAGGGCGACCCGACCGCCGCCGAGCTCGCCCGCGAGTATGCGGAGCAGACACGGCGCCATCTCCAGACGGGCGAAGTGCGGGTCATTCTCGTTGGTGGCCTGCCCGGCGTGGGCAAGTCCACTGTGGCCGGTGGGCTTGCCGATGCGCTCGGGACGAGCCTGCTGCAGAGCGACCGCGTGCGCAAGGAGCTCGTCGGCATCGCCCCAGGCGAGCACGTTCCTTCGGGATACCAGCACGGGATCTACACGCCGGAGTGGACGGACCGGACTTACGACGAACTCGTCCGGCGGTCGGCCGAACTCCTCGGCCTCGGCGAGACCGTGGTCGTCGACGCCTCTTGGACCTCAGCGCACCAGCGAGCGAAGATCGCCGCTGCGGCCGCGAACACGAGTAGCCGTCTGGTCGCATTGAGGTGTACCGCGCCGGATGCGCTCCGCGAACATCGCCTCGCCACCCGCATGGGGTCGTATTCCGACGCAGGCCCGGAAATCGCCGTGGCCATGGCGACCGATTCCGACGCGTGGCCCGGCTCCCTGGCCGTCGACACGGCCGGCAGCCCGGAGGAATCCGTCTCCCTCGCGCTCGCCTTGATAGCCGAGGACTGCGAAAGTCCCTCGGCCCGGGGAACACCGACTCTCCACCGCGCAGCGGGCGGCTGACACGGTCGAGCTGACGACCTCACGACACGAGCAGGCAGGCGGCCATGGAACACGGACTCCCCGATGACTTCACCGTCCACACCGCAGTGGCCATGGCGATCCGCGCGCCCTCGGTCCACAACTCCCAGCCGTGGCGCTGGGCCGTCGGCTACCGCACGCTCCACCTCTACGCCGACCCGTCCCGGCAACTGCCCGAGACCGACCCGGATGGGCGTGATCTCCTCATCGGTTGCGGCGCAGCGTTGCACCACGCGCGCATCGCTTTCGCAGCACTCGGCTGGCACACCGACGTGCACCGCCTGCCCGACCCCTCGCAGCCCGACCACCTCGCCGCGATCGAGTTCCACCGGCGCGAACCCACAGCCGACGAAGTCGCACTCGCCGCGGCCATCCCGCGCCGCCGGACCGACCGCCGCCACCGCAGCTCGTGGGAGGTCCCCCGTGGTTACCTCGAATCGATCGCCGAAGCGGTGGCCGACGAGGGCGTGGTTCTGCGCCTGGCCGAAGCCGCGGAGCGGTACTACCTCGCCACCGCCATCGAGGAAGCATCCCGGCGGCACCGCGACGACCCCGCCTACCGCGTCGAACTGGCTGCCTGGAGCGGCCGCCGCGCAGCCCCGGACGGCGTCCCCTCGCGGAACGCACCGGCTGTGGACGCGAGCCCCGGAACACTCCCGGCCCGGCCGTTCTCCGACCCCGAGTTGCCTGAGGCGTCCGGCGCAACCAGCGACGAGGACGAGACCGTGCTGCTGGTGCTGAGCACCGCGTCCGACGACCGGATGTCGCGGCTGCGGGCCGGCGAAGCCACCAGCGCGGCGCTGCTGACGGCGACCCGCTTCGGCCTCGCCACCTGCCCGTTGACCGAACCCCTCGAGCTGCCGGACGTCCGGCGCACGGTGGAAGCGAAGGTCGCGTCGGGCACCTTCCCACAGATGGTCCTGCGCATCGGCTGGGCCCCCGCCAACGCGGACCCACTGCCGGCGACACCGCGTCGCGACCTCGAAGAGGTGCTGGCGGCACTCGACACTGCCGACCTGCGGGACGAAACCAAGGACCAGTGGCACTGACCGGAACAAGGTGAACACCATGCCCTACTGGCACTATGGGACAGCCGGAGGCTGGGTCGGCCCCTTGGTCGCGGTCCTCGTGCTCCTCGCCGTGCTGACCGCCGCCGGGGTTGTCACAGCCGTCCTGCTCCGGAGGACGCCGAAGCCGACATCGGACAGCGACCGCGCCCTGGGCATCCTGCGCGAGCGTTTCGCCCGCGGGGAGATCGACCAGGACGAATACGAACGCCGGCGCGAGACGCTCGGGCGCTGACCCGGGAACGAGGACGGGCACCAAGCGCCGCACGATCGCTGCGGCCGTCCACCCGTTCGTGCTCGGCACCTGCGGACCCGTCGCCACCCCATCGTTCCGGGTCCGCCTTCCGCACGAGCCCGGTGCCACAACGGGTCCACCAGCCACCGCTTCAGGTGACAAGGATTCGAGCAGACCGACGAGGAGGTGCCGGTCGAGGTCGACCGCGCCCGGGACGAAGGTCCTCGCAGGCACCCGCCAACGTCCCTCGTCCGGCTGCCCGTCGGCGGCGCACGGTAAACGGACACGCCATCGCAGTGAAGGAGTCCCCATGACCGTGCGAGTCGGCATCAACGGGTTCGGCCGGATCGGGCGCGACGTTGTGCGTCGCCTCCTCGAACAGCCGGACAGCGCGGTAGAGGTGGTGGCGGTCAACGACATCACCACCGCGGACACCCTCGCGCACCTGCTCGCCCACGATTCCACCTATGGTCCGCTGCACGCTCCGGTGCAGGTGATCGATTCGGCGATCGAAGCAGGCGACCAGGTACTGCAAGTGACCTCCGAACCCGAACCGGCGAACCTGCCGTGGAGAGAGTTCGGCGTGGACGTCGTCCTCGAAGCAACCGGCCGTTTCCGCACCCGCGAAGCGGCCGCCGGACACCTCACCGCGGGCGCTCGGAAGGTGATCGTCTCCGCGCCGGGCAAGGGCGTCGACGCGACAATCGTGCTCGGCGTCAACGAAGGCACCTACGAGCCGAACGCGCACCACGTGATCTCCAACGCCTCGTGCACGACCAATTGCCTCGCGCCCATGATCCGGGTGCTGCACGAAGCATTCGGTGTCCGGCGCGGGTTCTTGACGACGA
Source organism: Amycolatopsis sp. DSM 110486 (assembly GCF_019468465.1). Taxonomy (NCBI): domain Bacteria; kingdom Bacillati; phylum Actinomycetota; class Actinomycetes; order Pseudonocardiales; family Pseudonocardiaceae; genus Amycolatopsis; species Amycolatopsis sp. DSM 110486. The sequence continues at coordinate 10,067,108 of NZ_CP080519.1, forward strand.
TCCACAGCTACACCGGCGACCAGGCGCTGCTCGACCGCCCGCACAAGGACCTGCGGCGGGCGCGATCGGCCGCCGTCAACCTGATCCCGACGAGCACCGGTGCCGCCCGGGCGATCGGCGACGTCATCCCCGCGCTCGCCGGGCGCCTCGACGGTGTGGCCATCCGCGTACCCGTCGAGGACGGGTCCCTGACCGACCTCACCGTCGAGCTCGACCAGGACGTCACGCCCGACGCGGTCAACCACGCTTACAGGCAGGCCGCGGAGGGGCATCTCAAGGGCATCGTCCGCTACACCGAAGCACCGCTGGTCTCCCGCGACATCATCGGCGACGCGGCCTCGTGCGTCTTCGACGCGAGCCTCACCAAGACCGACGGCCACACCGCGAAGGTGTTCGGCTGGTACGACAACGAATGGGGCTACGCGTGCCGGACCGTGGAACTCGTCGAGCTGGTGGGCCGTGAACTCGCCCGGCGCTGACCGCGCCACCCGCCGCAGGTGGGCCGACCTGTCCCCCGCCGAGCGGCGGGTCGTGGCCGGCGCCGCCGCGGTCCAGGTGTCTCTGGCCGCGACGGCCTGGTGGGACCTCACTCACCGGCCGGCGGAGCAGGTCCGCGGCCCTAAAGCCGTGTGGGCGGCGGTGATCGCCGTCAACTTCGCCGGGCCGCTCGCGTACTTCCGGTGGGGCCGGTTGCGGCCCGGCTGCCAAGGGCCCGTGGAGCGAGGACCTTCGGCTCCTGAGTGATCCACCGCCGCGTCCCGGCACTCGGGGCCGACCACGAACGGAGGGATCATGTCTTTCAATCCCGAGCACGAAAAGCTTCCCGACACACAGGTTCCCGCACGGCGCGAGCTTGAGCGGCCCGCGCCGCGCCACGCGCGCCGGGCCGTCGGCGGCCGCGCTCTCGCCTTGCTGCGGATCGCCATGGGACTGGTGTTCCTGTGGGCATTCGCCGACAACCTGCTCGGCCTGGGCTACGCCACGACCGCCGCGGACGCCTGGACCCGCGGAGGCTCGCCCACTCAGGACTTCTTGAGCAACGTCGAACTGGGGCCGCTCGCCTCGACGTTCCACGCCTGGGCCGGCACTTGGTGGGCCGACTGGCTGTTCATGGCCGGACTGCTCGGCATCGGCCTCGCCCTCGTGACCGGTGTGGCCCTGCGGATCACTGCGATCTCCGGCACGGTCATGCTGCTGCTCATGTGGGCCAGCGAATGGCCACCCGCACGGTTCACCAGCGCCGGCGAGGCGACACACTCGACCCACCCGCTCATCGATTACCACGTCATCTACGCGCTCGTCCTCGTCGTGCTCGCCGCCACACTCGCCGGCGACACCTGGGGCTTGGCCCGCCGCTGGGCCGCGTTCACCGGCGGCCGGGCATGGCTGCGCTGAACGTCCACAAGCGACCGAGCAGGAGGAAATCGTGAAAGCACTCGTCTACGACGGTCCGGGCCGCCGATCCTGGACCGACCACCCCGATCCGGAGATCACCGACCCCACCGACGCCGTGGTGCGGATCGACGCGGTCACGATCTGCGGCACCGACCTGCACATCCTCAACGGCGACGTGCCGGAGGTGGAGCGCGGGCGCATCCTCGGCCACGAGGCCGTGGGCACCGTCCTGCGCACCGGTGGCTCCGTCAGCACGGTGCGGCCCGGCGACCGCGTGCTCGTTTCGTGCATCAGCGCCTGCGGCCGCTGCGAATACTGCCGGCGCGGCACCTACGGCCAGTGCCTCGGCGGGGGCGGCTGGATCCTCGGGCACCTCGTCGACGGCCTCCAGGCGGAACTCGCGCGAATCCCGTTCGCCGACACGTCCACCTACCGGCTACCGCCGTCGGTCAGCGACGAGTCCGCGCTGATGCTCGCTGACATCCTGCCCACGTCCTACGAGGTGGGTGTCCGCAATGGGCAGATGAGCCCCGGCGACGTCGTGGTCATCGTCGGAGCCGGGCCCATCGGGCTGGCCGCCATCACCACTGCGCGGCTCTACAGCCCTTCCGCGACCGTCGTGGTAGACAAGGAACCCACCCGGCTCGGCGCCGCGAAGGATTTCGGCGCCGACCTGGCGGTGGGGCCCGAGGAGGCCGCCGAGGCGGTGCAGGAGGCGAGCCGCGGGCGCGGCGCCGACGTGGTCGTCGAAGCGGTCGGTGTCCCGGAGGCGTTCGAACTGTGCACCGAACTCGTCCGTCCGGGCGGGCACGTGGCGAACATCGGCGTGCACGGCAAACCCGCCACGCTCCACCTCGAACAGCTGTGGATTCGCGACGTCACCATCACCACCGGGCTCGTCGACACCTGGAGCACCCCGATGCTGCTGCGCATGCTGGCCGCCGGCAGGCTGGACACCAGCCGGTTCGTCACCCACCGGTTCGGCCTGCCGGAGATGGACGAAGCCTACGACGTGTTCGCGCACCCTCAAGACAGCGAGGCGTTGAAGGTGGCGCTGTTCCGCCAGTGACCCGTGCTGCAGAGCGAATCGGCCACCATCCGGAAAGGACGGTGGCCGATTCGCTGTCACACAGTCAGGGCCGGTGCAGCGACCGCCGGCCGAACCGACCACCGGAGGCCGGCTCTTCCGGGCGGATGCCGCGGTCGTCGAAGTGGGCCTTCAGCTGCGCGCGCACCTCGACGACCCCGTCGACGCGGCGGACCAGCGATTCGATGAGCCCGATCATGCCGTAGCGCTCGACCGTGCCGCGGATCGAGACGATCCCGTCGTGCACCGCGATGCTCAGAGACCGCGGGTCGACGCACATCTCCTTCGTGAGCACTTCGTCGCGAACCTCGTCACGGATATCCTTGTCCGGCCGAAGGAAGACCCGCACCAGATCGGCTCGTGACACGATCCCGACGAGCGCACCGCCGGCGTCCACCACCGGGATCCGGTGAACACCGCAGGATTCCATCAGTCGGGCCGCCCGTACCACGTCTTCGTCCGGACCGATCGTGATGGCCGGGCTGGTCATCAGGTCGGCGGCGAACACCCCTTCGGCCTTGCGCCGGGCTCGCCGTGCCCGCGGGCCGAAGCCCCGGTGCTCGACTTCGCGCTCGAGCAGGTCACCGCGGGAGACGACACCAGCCACGTGACCGCGCTCGTCCACGACGGGAGCACCTCCGACTCCACGTTCCTCGAGCAGCGCTGTCACCGCTTTGAAGGGCGTGCCGAGCGGAACGCTCACCACGTCCGTCGTCATCACAGCGCCCACTTCGTGCTGTCCGGTCATCGTCCGCTCCTCACAACAGCGGGCCGGGCTGGTACGTCCCGACCGCGTCCGCCTCCGGTACCAGGCCGCGCTCCTCCGCCGTGCGGACCGGCACGACTACGACTGGACAGCGCGACTCCTTCAGGCAATACGCGGAAACGGAGCCGACGAGCAGCCGCAGCAACCGGCCGTGGCCGTGGCTGCCGACGACGAGCATCGCGGCGTTCTGCGACGTCCGCACGAGGGCCGGACCGGGTGCGCCGTCGACGGTTTCGGCGCGCACGGGCACGGGCTCGACTCCGGCGAGCGCGTCGGCAACGGCCTGCTCCAGCTGCCCGCGGTATCGAGCTTCGATGTCCTGCGGTGACTGCGTCGCCGCGGACTCCAGGTCGGAGGTCGGGTCAAAGGTCCAGGCTCTCAGCGCGACGACCCGGCGGCCGCTGGTGTGTGCTTCGGACAGCGCCCAGCGCAGAGCGGCCGCACTGCCCGCAGAGCCGTCGACGCCGACGACGATGTCACTCTGGTCCACTGTGGTCACGGTGTTCTCCTTCACTGACTCAAGATTCCGGACTGGTCACCGTGCGGCGTCCAGCAGGACGCGACGCTCGGCGGCGGCGATCGCGTGCCGGGCGACATCGATTGCGTCGGGGTTCACCGAGATCGACGTGATGCCGGCCCGTACCAGGTGCTCGGTGAAAGCCGGGTTGGTCGAGGGCGCCTGCCCGCACAGAGACGAGGTGATGCCACACGTGTTCGCGGTGCGGACGATGTCCGCGATCGCACCCAGCACCGCGGGATCGCCTTCGTCGAACAGCTCCGCGCACTCCGCCGAATCGCGGTCCACGCCCAGTACCAGCTGGGTCAGGTCGTTGCTGCCGATCGACACACCGTCGATGCCGAGACCGACGTATTCGGGCAGCCAGTGAACCACCGAGGGAACCTCGGCCATGATCCACCGCAGGAGCCCGCGCTGCCGGCCCAGGGGGCTGGCGTCCACCAGTTCTAGGCACGCCTCCAGCTCCCACTTCGTGCGCACGAACGGGATCATCAGGTGCAGGTTCGGTGTGCGCTCCCGCACCCGTGCGAGCGTCTGCAGCTCGAGCGCGAACAGGTCGGGCTCGCGAACGTAGCGGTAGCAGCCGCGGTAGCCGATCATCGGGTTGCGCTCTTCGGTCTCGAACGCCTCCCCGCCGGCCAGGCCCCGGAACTCGTTCGTGCGCAGGTCGGTGGTGCGATAGACCACCGGGCGCGGGGCGAACGCCGTCGTGATCGCGGCAAGGGAATCCGCCATCGCGGTCACGAAGGACTCCTGCTCGCCCCGGGCGAGCAGGTCACGAGGATGACGGCCCCCGAGGGCCTCGGTGAGGAGGAACTCCGCCCGGAGCAGCCCGACTCCGTCCACGGCCTGCGCCGCGACTTCCGCGGCGTGCTCGGGCATCGCGAGGTTCACGTAGAGCCGGGTCCCGATCGTCTCGGGAGCTGCGGGAGCTGCCGTCGGCGTCGCGTGTGCCGGCTCGTGCACCACCGCACCGGCCCGCACCTCGCCCTGGCTCCCGTCGACCGTCACCAGCGTCCGGTCCGCCAGCACCCGGGTCGCATCGCCGGTCCCGACCACGCACGGCACACCCAGCTCCCGAGCGACCACGGCCGCGTGGCACGTCATCCCGCCACCGTCGGTCACCAGGGCAGCCGCGCGGCGGATCGCCGGTACCCAGTCCGGATTCGTCATCGGCGCGACCAGCACCTCGCCATCCCGCAATTGCACGGCTTCCGCCGGATCACGCAGTACACGGACCGCCCCGCTCGACTCACCGGGTGAGGCAGCCAGTCCCGTGACCAACGCGCCCGGCTCGGGTTCGCGGTCGGGCGGCAGCGCGGTGATCGGCCGCGACTGCACGAGCCACGTCCGGTGGTCCTCGATCGCGAATTCCACGTCCTGCGGCACGCCGTAGTGGTCCTCGACCCGCGAAGCCAGGCGGGCGAGCTCGAGCACGGTTGCATCGTCGAGCACCCGGCGACCGCCGGCCTGCGCGCTCAGGGGGATCGTTACGTCGCCGCCGCCGACCTCCGGGATGATCTTGAGCGACTGTGTGCCGATGCGAGCGCTGAGCACCCGCAGGTCCTGCTTGGCGACCACGTAGGTGTCGGGCTCGACGGCCCCGCTGACGATCGCCTCGCCCTGGCCGAAGACGGCCTCGATCACGACCTGGTCCCGCTCCGCGGTCCGCGGATCCGCTGTGAAGATCACGCCCGCGCGGTCGGCCGGGATCATCTGTTGCACGACCACCGCGATCGCGGGTTCAGCCGCGTATCCGCGGCTCGCGCGGTAACTCACGACCCGCGGTGAGAACAGCGACGCCCAGCAGTCGACGACGCGCTGGGCCAGGGTGCTCTCGTCGACCACGTTGGTGAAGCTGGCGTTCATCCCGGCGAACGACGCCTCGGCGCCGTCCTCGCCGGTCGCTGAGGACCGCACGGCGACGGTGACGGAGTCACCTAGTTCCCGGTAGGCGGTGGATACTGCTTCGGCCAGCTCCGTGGTCAGACCTGCCGAGCGAACCAAGACTCGCAGCCGTTCGCAGGTTTCGGCCAGCGCCGCGGCATCGTCGACGTTGGTCAGCGCCTTGGCGTGCACGTCCGCGATTTCGGCCCGGACGCCGGCCGTCTCCAGCGCCGCTCGGTAGCCGTCGCGGGTGATCACGAAGCCCGGCGGCACCGGGAAGCCGGCCGCGATCAGTTCACCGAGGTTCGCACCCTTGCCGCCGGCAACCTCGGCGTCGGTGAGCCGGAGGTCGGCCAGGTTCCGTACGTGGGTCATGAGAGTCCTCCCGGACCGCGGGCGAGACAGCCGCCCTGACATTCCCCATGCTCGCCTCAACGCGGGCTGCGATACCGGAGCACAAAGTCACCCGGCGTGGGGCAGACGTCCCAGTCGACGGTGCGTCGCCCTGCGGAAGATTTCATCGGCGCCCCACACGAGCACCGGCATCGGGAGCAGCATCGCGCACACCCACGCCGGACGCGGCGCCAAGTCGAACACGCTTTGGAGCCCCGGGGTGTAGATCAGCAAGCAGCGATCAGCACCTCGAACACGATGTCGCCGAGCAGCAGACGGATGCCGCAGGCGCCGCACTCCTCGACTGCGCTTCGCGGCGGACTCGGCCGGCGCGACGCTCAGCTCCGTGATCCAGGCCACGTCGAGGTCGGTCATCCCCATGCCGCTTCGATTCTCGGACTCCGGTGTTCACCGTCGGTCGCGTTCGTCGAGGCGGGTGTGCAGCGCCAGCACGGCATCCGCATCCGCCGGACGCAGCGTCCGGACGAGACCGACCTCGCCGTCGGCGAGCAGCACCCTGACGGGTAAGTCTGTGGTCATGGCTCCCCTCGTGCACAGCGGTGGTGGGCGCGGCCGCGACCACGCCCACCACACGCGGCCCTCAGGCCTTGTCGACGTGGATCTTGATCTGCTTCTCGTGCGGCTGCGCGGCCAGCGGCATGGTGATCTCGAGGATGCCGTCGGCGTATGTGGCCTTCACCTTCGTAGCCTCGGCCCCCGCCGGGAGCGGCACGGTCCGGCTAAATTTCCCGTAGTAAAACTCGCTGTGCCCCCCGCTGGTCTCCTTCGCCTCGCGCTCCGCCTCGATGGTCAGCATTCCGTCGTGCGTCGTCACGGAGATGTGCTTGTCCGGCTCGAACCCCGGCAGTTCCGCGCGAATCGTGTACTTTCCCTCCTCGGTGGACTCCTCGATCCGTACCGGGTTGTGCTCGGCGAACGGCCATGGGTGGTCCAGCCAGGCGGCGATGCTCGGCAGCGCCATCCGGGAACCCGGCAACAGTCCAGTCATGCTCACTCCTCTCCTCGTTTTCGGTTTCACGGCCAGGAAACTCTTGTGCGCCGCGTCGGCGACGCGGCCGGACTGCCCGAAGGCGAAGGCCGAAGGTCCCCGCCGAGCCAACCGGCGGCGGCCGGGACCCACGCCGGCTCGGCGCCGCCGGGGTCCAACCGGAACGGCGGGTACTCGTCGGTCAGCAGCGCGACGTATGCGGCGACGCGTAGCGCCCACCGTCCGAGCACGATGTCGAACACCCGCCAGCTCCAGCGCAGAACGCCCACCGTGAACTCGAACAGCGACCGCGAATACCGGGCCGTCACCAGGACCGCGGCAAAGGCCCAGATCCTCACGACGAGGTAGACCAGCCACAGGAACGCCAGCACGATGACGTGCGAGATGAGCAGCACCCATTTAAGGGCCGCCGCCGGCGGGACAACGGCAGTTCCAGCTCTGCCTCGCCCCGGACCGGATACGGGGCGATCACCGCTCGCGCTGCTCACCCGCGGGCACCGCGGCCAATTCGCTGGCGATGGCCCGGGCCCAGGCGCGGATCACCGGCCAATCGCGGTTGTCCCCGTCCTTCACCCGCAGGGCCGTGACCACCGCTCGCTCGGGGAAGCGCAGCCGCGCCCGTTCGATTCGGCCGCCGAACAGCCGGTGCTCGCGGGCCGTGGTGGCGACCAGGACGTCGGAAACGTCGACGGGGTCCTCACCAGCGCGCGTTTGCTGTCCCACCGGCCCGCTCGAAAAGAGCCACACGGGGATCCGTCGCAACTCGTCCTGGTGCTCGCGCACGAGCCGCCGGGCGCTTTCAAGCCAATGCCCGAGGTAGACGGCGCTGCCGAGCAGTGCCGCGTCATACGCCGCGAATGACGTAACGTGCTCGGCGTCAAGCACCTCGGCCTGCGCCGCGACACCGGTTTGTTCGAGCGTCATCGTGGCCGTGGCGGCAATCTGCTCGGCGATCTCCCTGGTGGCCCCGTGCCGTGTCGCCACCGCGACGAGAATCCTCATGGCGGAACGCCTTTCGGTCGAGAACACCCACGGTGCCCGCCCGTGCCCTCGGCACGGGAGAGCAGGAAGTCCCCTCGGGTGGTGACGAAATCGGCTCCGGCCACACCTTCCGCTCCTAGCGGACGCGGGAAACACCGCTCCAGTCTGGAACTCCAAGCCAGTCCGCAGGAGGCGCCATGACCCAGGACCAGCCGCAAGTACCCGAACTGCTCGGTGACGGCTTCGCCCCGCACCCGCAGTTCACGCTCGTGCGCCACACCATCGTCGACGCACCGATCAAGGAAACCTATGCCGCGGCTCGCAACCTCGACGTGACTGACATCCACAGTGGCCTTTTCACGACGGCCGAACGGCTACGCGAGCTGCCCGCGCGCTGGCGCGGCCGCCGGCACGGTCCGCCACGACAGCCGACCCGCCTGACCGTCGACGATCTCGACAGCGGATCGGATTGGGCCCTGCTCGGTGAGCACCCCGGCACCGAGTTCGCCGTCGGTGTGGCAGGCAAGTTCTGGCGTCCCGTCATCGCCTGGCGGCGCGTCGAGCCCGAGGACTTCGCGGACTTCGCCGAACCGGGGTACGGGAAGCTCGTGATCACCTTCGGGGTCCGCCCGTATGGTGCCCACCGCAGTCTGCTGACGATCGACACGCGCGTACAGCTGACCGACCCGCAGAGCTGGCTGAAGTTCCGCCGGTACTGGCGGGTGGCCCACCCGTTCACTCAGGCCGCCCACACGACGCTCCTGCACACGATCTCCCAAGATGCGCGCGAACGCAGCCTCGCCGCTTACAGCCGCACAGACTGAACTCACCACTCGAGCCGGTTCCCGCCCCGCCATCGGGAACCGGCTCGAGCTCGCCCGTCATGCTCCGGGCTCGGGTGCCGACTCCGGCACCACGTCCTTCTCGTTCTCGTCGATTGCGCGCCGCTCGGCAGCCTGCAGGTAGCGGCGGATCGCTGTGCTGCGGCGGCCGCGCTCGGCGACGTCACGGCGCGCTTCTCCCTCGATCCGCGCCTTTTCCTTCTCGTCCATGGGGTGCCTCCTGGCCTTGGGCTGCGTGTGGCGTTGCGCCGACGGTAGGAGGCCGCCTGCCGCGGCACTGGATCCGGATGTCCGCGGGCCCGGTGTCTTTGGTCCTTCACGACGAGGTGGTGCGACCCTGCCCGTGTGGCGGCGTTCGCCGCAGGATCGGGTGATGACACCCGCGACGTTCCCACTCGGCCGCATCGCCGGCATCCGGATCGGTGCCCACTGGTCCGTGCTGATCATCGCGGGGCTGCTGGCGTATCTGCTTGCGACGAACGTGTTCCCAGCCGGTGCGCCGGGCACGCCGCCACCGCTGTGCTGGTCGGCCGCGGCCGTGTGCGCGGTCGTGTTCCTCGCGTCCCTGCTCGTGCACGAGCTCTGTCACGCCTTCACCGCGAGGCGGTGCGGTCTGAAAGCCGAGCGCATCACGCTCTGGCTGCTGGGCGGCGCAGCCGAGCTTCCCGAGGAACCGCGGACGCCCCGGGCCGCGCTGCTCGTGGCCGCAGCCGGCCCGGCCGCGAGCGTGGCCCTCGCCGGGGTTTTCCTGGGTATGGCCGTACTCGCGGCGGGAGCCTTGCCGCCGGTGGTCGTAGTCGCTCTCACCTGGCTCGGCTGGACTAACGCAGTCCTCGCGGTTTTCAATTTGCTACCGGGTACGCCGCTTGACGGCGGCCGTATCACCGAAGCCGTCGCGTGGAAGGTCACCGGCGATCGTGGCCGGGCGCGACAAATCGCCGGCCGGTGCGGGCAGCTCCTGGCGGCCGTTCTCGTCGGCGGCGGGATGTGGGCGTTCCTGGTGACGGGTTCGTTCGAAGGCCTGTGGCTCGTGGTCATCGGCTGGTTCCTGATGTTCGCAGCGCGCAACGAACTCGTCGCGGCGCCGCTACGGGAAGCGCTCTCCCGGATCAGGCTGGCCGACATCATGACAACTTCCCCCGTGGCCGCTCCCGGCTGGTACACGGTGCAGGGTTTCCTCGATCTCGCGGCGGAGCTACCCTTCCGCACCTTTCCCGTGGTGTCCTTCGACGGACAGCCGGTCGGGGTCGTCAGCCTCGGGCAGCTCGCCCGCGTGCCAGAAACCACTCGCACGTCCACCCGGCTCGAGGCGGTGTGCACGAAGCCCCCGGCATGCTTCGCCGGACCACCGGAAACGCCCCTGACGGAAGTGCTCGGCAGGACTGCGTTGCGGCCGGGACAGAACCTCGTACTCGTCGTCGACCACGGCGCACTCGCCGGGGTCGTCGCGCCGGGTGACCTCGCACGCGCGGTCGAACTCGTCGCGCTCGGAGCCCGCGTACGCCGGCCCGCCGAGTCCTGACCGCTCACGAAACGGGCAGCGTGAAGAACGCTTCCTCCTCCTGCGTGAAATGCAGGGTCAGCACCGCGTCAAGGCCGTAGAGCGTCGCGCGGAGGTCGTCGACCTGGTCGGGCTGGATCATCTCCGGCGACTCCCGCAGGTGCCGGTCGAGCCGGCGGGCGAGGCGGGCGATCTCGGTGTGAGTGCGGCTCATCGTCACCGTGCCCTCCACGCCACCGAGCGGTCCCGCCAACGCCGGGTACAGCTCGTGCTCTTCGGCAGCTTCGTGTGGCAGGATCTGCCGGAACAACACGTCACGCGCCCGCCGCACGACGCGGTCGGCCTCGGCGGTTGGCCCGCCGCCGAGCGCATCAGCTGCCTGCCGGATCGCCACCAGCGCTGGACGAAGCCGCTCGTGCTCCGTCTCGAACCGCCGCACCAGACGGGCGGGTGCTGGATCCGCAGCACCGGGCACCCTCAGTGCTCGCAAGGCGTTCACGATGACGGCGACATCGATGGCCTCTTGCACGAGCGCGCCCCAGACTGGCGGCAGCAAACCGAAAGCCGCGGCCACCATCGCCACGAACGACAACCCGATTCCGGCGAGTGCGCTCTGCACGGCCAGGCTCCGCGAGCGGCGCGCGATCTCGGCAGCGTCGGCGAGCCGAGCCAGCCGGTCGTCGAGGATCACGGCGTCGGCCGCCTGCGCCGCCGCGGTTGCTCCCCGCGACCCGAGTGCCACCCCCACGTCGGCGGCCGCGAGCGCGGGGGCGTCGTTGATCCCGTCGCCGGTCATCACGGTCAGCCCCGTCGCACGGGCCGCGGCGACCACTTCGAGCTTGTCCCCCGGGGTGGCCTCGGCCCGCACGTCGTCGAGTTCCAGGAGCGCGGCAACCTCCCGCGCGTTGTCAACGCGGTCCCCGGTGAGGAGACGAATCGACGTGATGCCCGCGGCTCGCAGCCGACGCATCGTGCGAGCGGCGTCGGGCCGGACCCGGTCCTTCGCCAGCAGCGCCGCAATCGGTTCACCGTCACGGTCCACCCACAGCACCGTCGCGAGGTCGAGCCGGCCGCGGCGCGCAGCACTCTCCGCCCAGGCCGGCACCGCCCGCGCTGCCGGCCACCGGCCGACACGCACAGCGTGGCCCCCGACCCGGCCGGACACGCCGGTGCCCGGCTCTTCCCGGACATCCCCACCGGGCTGGCGCTCGACGCCCGCGGTCTCGGCGGCCCGGACCACCGCGGCGGCTAGGACGTGCGGGGAATAGAACTCGACACTCGCGGCCAGCCGGAGCGCCTCCTCCGCCACCACGCCCGGCGCGCAGATCACGTCGACGACGTCCGGGCGTCCGACGGTGATCGTGCCGGTCTTGTCCAGCAGCAGTACCCGCGCCCGCCCGAGCGACTCCAGCGCGGCACCATCCTTCACCACGACGCCCGCCCGGCTCGCGCGCGACATCCCCGCGGTCACGGCGATCGGCACCGCCAGCAGCAGCGGACACGGAGTTGCGGTCACCAGCACCGCCACCGCCCGGTCGACGACGCCGGTGAGAAGCCAGGCGAGGCCGGCGAGCGTCAGGGCTGCGGGCAGGAACCACACAGCGGCCCGGTCGGCGAGGCGGGCAACCGGTGCCGTGTGCGCCGCGGCCGTCTCGGCCAGCCGCACGACCCCGGCGTATGTGCTGTCACGAGCGCTCGCCGTCGCACGGACCTCCACCGCGGCTCCGGCGTTGACCACTCCGCTGTGGACGGTGTCGTCTGCCGGGCGGGAGACGGGTAAAGGTTCTCCGGTGAGGGCGGACTCGTCGAACAGCCCGCCCTCCGGAAGTTCACCGTCGACGGGAACGACCTCGCCGGACAGCACCACGACCTGGTCGCCCGCCCGCACGTCGCCCACCGGAACGGACCGGAGCTCCGAACCGGCGCGCACGTGAGCGACCCGCGGGGCGCGGTCGAGCAGCGCCGTGAGGTCGCGCCCGGCTCGCCGCCGGGCCCCTGACTCGAGTACCCGCCCGGTCGCGACCATCACCGCGATCACCGCGCCGGCGAGGAACTCGCCCACCGCGAGCGTCGACGCCAGCGCCAGCACGGCCAGCGAGTCGGCTCCCCAGCGCCGCGCCCGCAGGTCCCGGGCGACCCACCAGGCCGTGGGTACCAACGCAACGATGGTCGCCGCGGCCCAGCACGCGCCGGCACCGGCGACCCCGGAAAACCAGAGAATGCCACCGGCGAGCAGCAACGCGACCGCGGCGACAAGAAGTGCCGACTCGCGCAGCCACCACGGCCGGGACCGCCCATCCGGTGGAGCGGAGGTGTGCTCCATGGTCGACCGGCTCAGTCCGCGTACAGCACCGCGGCACCGGTGACCCGGTCCGCGGCCAGGTCCGCCAGGGCCTGCGGTGCGTCAGCCAGCGCGTAGGACACCGTGCGGGCATGGAGGGTGTGCTCGCAGGCGAAGCGGAGGAACTCGCGCGCGGCAGCCCTGGTGTTGGCCGTAACGGTGCGGACCTGGCGTTCCTGGAACAGGTGGCAATGGTAGTTCAGCCTGGGGATGTCCGACAGGTGGATCCCGGCGACCGCGAGCGTGCCGCCGCGGTCGAGCGCCTCCAGCGCAACAGGGACGAGCTCGCCCGCGGGGGCGGACAGGATCGCCGAGTCCAGTGGCTCCGGAGGGCGGTCGGTGGGTCCCCCGGCCGACGACGCGCCGAGCTCGAGCGCCAGCCGCCGGGCGCCTGCGCTTCGCGTCAGCACATGGACTGTCGCGCCACGGGCCAGCGCGACCTGCGCGGCAAGGTGCGCGCTGCCGCCGAACCCGTAGAGACCCAGCCGCCCACCGGTCGGAACCTCCGCCCTCCGAAGGGCGCGGGACCCGATCACGCCGGCGCACAGTAGCGGCGCCAGTTCCGCGTCGGGGTACCCGGCGGGCAGGTGGTGCGCGAAGGCGGCCGGCACCAGCGCGTACTGCGCATACCCGCCGTCTGCGTCCCAGCCGGTGTAAGCCGATTCGGGACACAGGTTCTCCCGGCCCGCGAGACAGAACCGGCAGCGGCCGCATGTGGATCGCAGCCAGGCGATCCCGACGCGATCACCGGGCCCGAACCCGCCCGTTTCGCCGGCTCCCAGCGCCACGACTTCGCCGACGACTTCGTGGCCCGAGGTCACCTTGGCCCGATGCACCGGCAAGTCTCCCTCGGCCACGTGCAGGTCCGTCCGGCACACCCCGCACACGCGCATCCGCACCAGCAGTTCGCCCGGAGCGGGTTCCGGTACAGCGCCGAGTTCCCAGCTCAGGGGACCGGTCGCCACAGACCCCGGCGAACGGACTCGCCATGACCACGCTTTTTCGGTCATCGCCCCTCCCATCAAGGACACCGGGCCCAGCATCGGCGGGCGCCCGGCGGTGACGCGACGTCCGCAGGTCCCGTCGTCCGGGGACGTTCGGCTCTTCTGCGTGAAACCCTGGCCGGACACGGTGGCGGGGTGAGCACTCGAATCCGGAAACACCACAGGTGGGTTGTGGGGGCCATCCTCGTGCTGGGCGGTGCGCTGGTGCTGACGTCCTGTGCGGCCAGTGCGAACCCCGACGCCGGGACCGCGGCCCCGGGCTTCTGGCTGGGGATCTGGCACGGGTTGATCTGCCCGATCACCTTCCTGATCTCGCTGTTCAACGACGACGTGGGGATCTACGAGGTGAACAACAACGGCCACCTTTATGACTTCGGGTTCGTCTTCGGCATCGTCCTCGGCGCGACGATCGCACGGGGCCCCGCCTACGCTCAGCGGCGTAACCGGAAAGAGAACTGACGCCGGAAGTCCCACCACCGGGGGACTTCCGGCCACAGCGTGATAGCGGCACCGCTTCCTACCCTCAAGTTGTGAATCTTCCACTTGATGGTCGTGTCCCGATCATCGCCGGAGTCGACGGTTCGGCGGAGGCGATCGATGCCGTCCGCTGGGCCGCGCGTGCCGCACTCCGCCACCACCTGCCGCTCGAGCTGGTCCACGCCACAGCGTTCACCGACCTGCTGGTCGCCAGCGTTGTCCCGCCCACCGACGAGACCAAGGACCTCATCCGTCGGCACGGCCGTCATCTCCTGCGCGCGGCGCACGAAGTGGCGTGCGGCGCCGGAGCGTCAGATGTTCGGGAGCGCCTGGACCCCGACCGGCCGGCACAGGCGTTGCTGGACCTCGCCGGAGAGGCCACGGCAGTGGTCGTCGGCCACGGTCGCGGCCGGTTCGGCGCGCTACTCGCCGGCTCGGTCGCGACCGCACTGGCCGCGCACGCACCTCGTCCGGTCGTGGTGGCCCGCGGAGACCTCTGGGACGCCCCCACGGTAAGCGGCCCGGTGGTCGCCGGGATCGACGGAGGCCCGGACACCGCCGCGGTCGTCGCGGCGGCGTTCGCCGAAGCCGCCTCTCTCGGCGCGACATTGCTGGTGCTGCACGCGAAGAGCGACCCCGATGTCGGCGAAACGGCCACCGCGCTGGACGAGGTCCTGGAGGAGCCGGGTCGCCGCCATCCCGACGTTCACGTCGAGCACACTGTGGTGGCCGGCCGACCCCGCCACGAACTGCTCGAACGCAGCGCACACGCACAGCTCGTGGTCCTGGGTCGCCGCGGCCGCGGCGGGTTCCCCGGTTTGCTGCTCGGCTCCACCGCTCAGGCACTGGTGCACCACGCTTCCTGTCCGGTACTGATCACCCACGCCGGGGAGCAAACGTCCTCGCAGCCGTGAGCCGCGTCGTCACCACCTCATCGTCGAGGCGCCGAGCGCCGCCGCCTTGGCCGCGTACTTCTCGAGCACCCGGGACCGCTTGACCTTCATCATCGAAGTCAGCTCGTCACCCACGAGGAACTTCCGCGCTCAGCACTCGGAAGGTTCAGCGTCACGCCCGCCGTGGGCTCGATCAGGCCCTACCCATCGAGTACCGAAATCGCCGCGACTCGCAAGGAAAAGCCCGGCTCCGGCGCCAGCGCCGCGCTCGGGGTCGCCGAAGCCGTGCTGACACCGGATACCTCGCTTCTGCTTACCAAGGTCATCGACGACGGCAGCGCTTCCGGAACACCCGGTTCCACCGGGCCGGCGGACTCGCGCTCGTCACTCATGGGCTCCACGGTGCCCACCGCAGCAGGCGCTGGAAGGAGGCCAAGGTCCCTCGCGTCGGCGACGTTCGGACGCTCCCGCGCGTGATGTCAATCGGCCATCGTGACCTAGTGCGCACCTCCACCTCCGGACACGCGCGATGACTCCGCAGCTGGGCGTCGCGGTGGGGTTCGGCGCGTCCGGGGTCGCCGCCGCGCTCGACGGGCTCGCGACGCTCCTCGAATCCCGCGCGGCCCGCACGACCGGGCGGCAGACACGCCGCCGGGTAGCGAGATACGGCGTCGGTCTGACGGTCGACTTCCTCGGCTGGGTCATGACGGTGGTCGCGCTGCGGTTCCTGCCGGTTTTCGCCGTGCAAGCCGTGCTCGGCACCCAGATCGCTATCGCGGCCGTGCTGGCCCGACGTGCCTTCCAGACCTCCGTGTCGGCACGCGACCTCGTCGCGATCGGCTGCGTAGCCGGCGGTCTCGGCCTGATCGCCGCGGGGGCGACCACCCGGACGGGCCCGGTCGCGCCCGGCCCGGTGGTGCTCGGTGTACTGGCCGCGCTCGCCGCGGGCCTCGTGGCCGCCGCGCTGACGGCGAGGACGCGCGAAGGCGCGGTGCCGCGGGCCGTCGTAGCGGGGCTGGCCTACGGCAGCTCGCGGGTGGCGGTCCGTGCCCTCCTTCAGATCCCCGGTATCACTCTGGTGGTGCTCTGGCGACAGCCATTGGCGTACCTGGTGGCGGTGTTCACCGCGCTCGGCATCGCCATGTACGCGACGTCGCTGCGCCGCACCACACCATCGGTGCCCAGTGCGGTCACCACCGTGACCGGTGTCGTCTTCCCAGGCGCACTGGCGATGCTGCTACTCGGCGACCGCATCCGCCCCGGGTGGTGGTGGCTGTCCGGGCTGGGCCTCGTCCTGGCCGTCGCTGGGGTGAGTGCGGTGGTGCACGACCAAAACACCACTGGAACCCGGACCGAGAGCCAGACCGTCCGCTGAGCGGGCTCAGGCTCGGCCGGGCCACGCACGCCGGGCTGCGGCCTGGCTCGCGCCCCACACCCGTGCTCGGGCCCGTGCTCCCTCGACAAGCCGGGTTTCGCTCCCTGCCGCCTCGACGAGGAAGCTCGCCGGCGGAACCACCGGCGCGTGCCGAGCCGGCGCAAGATCTTCGCCACCGCTCGCGCCGCCGACCCGGTGAGCCACCGCGGTTTGGCGAGCCGGGTCCAGAAGACGGCCGTGTCCAGCCCCGGGGGCAGTATCCGGAACGCGGCCAGCCACTCGCGCATCCCCGGCTCGTGCGTCTGGGTCCCCTCCGGCGCCTGCTCGGCCGCAGCCTTGCGCGTGGCCGGCCGACTCAAGCCGTGGACGTGCGTCGGCACGCCCACGACCAGCCGGTCGCGGCCCGCCAGGTCGTGGGGTGCCGTGTCCACGGGCACGACATCGGCTGCACCGAGCCCCTCGGCCACAGCGCGGGTAAGCTCCTCGGTCGTACCGAACATCGATTCGTACACGATCGCCGCGCCCATCCCGACCTCCCGTCAGCGCTCGAGCCGCACCGGCTCGTGGGTCACGCCCTCGATGTCTCCGGCGGCCACCTCCAACAGCCGCTGTGCCAGCTCGCTCAAGGCTCGCGCTGCCGCGAGTTCGTCGCCGATCTCAGGCACATCGCGATCCCGATCGGCACTATCGAGCCACCGGGGCTGCGTGCTCGTGGTCTTCGCCCACGCGTCCGGCCACGTCGGCGGCAAGGCTCGCCAGCGCGGTCGAGTGCACCACGCCGACCGGCTCGGGGCGACGCAGCCGCCGCGCCGGCGGCGGAAGCCAGGCGAGGTCGTGCTCGCACCGGCGGCGCGAGCCGGAAACGCTGGGCTGTCCGAGGCTGCGGCCGCCCAGCATCACCGGAAGCAGCAACACGTCGCGGCCGGAGCACGGCGGCTCGCCCGTCGTCGCGAGCACGTCCGGTTCTCCCGCGGCACCCCGGTAGACCTGCTTGGCGCCGGGGAGCGTCCGCTTCCCGGTCGACAGCTTCACCACCGGCCTGCCGTCGTAGCCGACGAGCTTGTACGCGGTGTCCAGCGTCGGCGCGTCCGCCGAGACGCCCACCGCTGTGCCCAGCCCGTAGACGTCAATCGGAGCCTCCGCACTGGTGAGCCGTTCGAGCTCGTACTCGTCCAGCCCGCCACTCGCCATGATGCGGGCCGCGCGGAACCCGGCCTCATCCAGCATCTTGCGTGCGATCTCCGACAGCGCGAGGAGGTCGCCGGAATCGAGCCGCACTCCCGCGGCCGCGGGCTGAACTCCGAACTCGCGGAACACCTCGATTGCACGGGCGATCCCCGTGACCGGGTCATAGGTGTCGACGAGGAGCACCGGTGCGGCCGGAAAGTCTTCGACGAAGGCGCGAAAAGCGTCGGGTTCGGACCGGAACGCCTGGATGTACGAGTGTGCAACGGTCCCGGCGGCGCGCAGGCCGTAGCGAGCGGCCCCTTCGACGTTGCTGGTGCGGCTGAACCCGGCCAGCGCCGTCAGCCGGGCCGCGGCCAGCGCCGCGTCACCCCCGTGCGCGCGCCGCGCCGAGAAGTCGACCAGTTCGGCGCGCGGAGCTGCGAGACGGCACCGGGCGGCCTTCGTAGCCACGGCAGTCGCGAACGTCACGGAGTTCAGCAGCATCGTCTCCACCAGCTGCGCCTCCGGCAGCGGTGCGGTGACCTCCAGCAGCGGCTCCCCAGCGAAGACCGCCCGGCCTTCAGGGACCGCGCGGACGTCGCCGGTGAACCGGAGCCGGGACAGCGCCTCGACGTCGGTCGCCGGGAAACCGAGCTCCTGTCCCACATACGCCAGTTCCTCGGGCTCGTCGCGCAGAAGGTCGAGGCATTCCGCGAGCCCGGCCGCGATCAGGAAACCCCGGTCGCGGGGCAAGTCGCGGACGAACAGGCTGAACGTGGCCGGGGCAGTCATGCCGCGGCGGAGGTAGCTCGCGGCCATCCGGATCTCGTAGAGGTCAGTGCGCAGCGCGTTCATCCTTTCCACCTCCGCGAAGTCGTCCGCACCCCCAAGCTACGAGCGGTCTCGCCCGGGTCCGGAAAGTCACACGGCCCTCGTCGCGACGACGATGGTCACCGCTGCGCGACATCAGAGGGCTTTCGCCTCTTTCCGCGTCACGGCGTCCACCGGTTGGCTGTGCCGTGGAAACCGCGACGAGAGGTGCGTCCGATGCAGACCGTTGACACCGGTGACTTAGCGCTCGACGCCTACCACGCCGTCGCACCGGAATGGATCCTCGATTCCCTGGTCTCCGTGGCGGAACGCCTGCGTGGCGCACGCGTGCTGCACCTGAGCGCCACGCCCTACGGCGGCGGCGTGTCGGAACTCCTCCGGTCAGTCGTCCCGCTCTACAACGACCTCGGCCTGCACACGGAATGGCAGATCATCAACGGCGAACCGGCCTTCTTCGCCGCCACCAAGAAACTCCACAACGCCCTGCAAGGCGCACCGGATCCGCTGACCGCCACCGACCGAGCCGTCTACGAGGAGACCACCCGTCGCAACGCCGCCGACCTCGGCGAGGACCCTGACTTCGCGTCGTGGGACTTCGTCTTCGTCCACGATCCGCAACCGGCTGCCCTGCGTCCTTTCGCGAGCGATTCGCGGGCCCGCTGGATCTGGCGCTGCCACATCGACACCTCGCAACCGCACCCCGAAGCGTGGCGATACCTGGAGAGGTTCATCGCCCCCTACGACGCGACGGTCTTCACGCTCGCAGAGTTCGTCCCTCCGTCGCTGTCCAGTGACCGCGTCGACGTCATTCCTCCGGCGATCGACCCGCTGAGCCCGAAGAACATGTCGCTCGACGAACGCACCGCGCACGCGGTCCTGAACTGGATCGGGATCGAGCCCGCGCAACCGCTCATCACGCAGGTTTCTCGTTTCGACCCGTGGAAGGACCCGCTCGGCGTGATCGAGGCGTATCGGCTGGTCCGTGACGAGGTGCCGGACTTACAGCTCGCCCTGGTCGGTTCAATGGCGCTCGACGACCCGGAAGCCTGGGAGGTCTACCGCACGATCAGCGACGCGACCCGGACCGACAGCGGCGTCCACGTGTTCACAAACCTCACTGGCGTCGGCAACATCGAGGTCAACGCCTTCCAGCGCACGTCCGCGGTGATGGTGCAGAAGTCCATCCGCGAGGGGTTCGGCCTGGTCGTCTCCGAAGCTTTGTGGAAGAACACACCGGTCGTGGCGGGCCGGGCCGGCGGGATCCCTCTGCAAGTCGCCGACGATTCGGGCGGAGTACTGGTCGACTCGACGGAAGGCTGCGCAAAAGCGCTGGCCGAGCTGTTGACTGACCACGTGCGGTCCGCCGCGCTGGCCGCTGCCGGCCACGAACGGGTCCACCGCCACTTCCTCGTGCCCCGCCTCGTACTCGATGAGCTGACCCTGCTCGACGGCCTAGCCCACGGAGACCAGCCCGGCGCCTTGATGACACGCAGCGGGCACCGGGACCCGATCTGCGGACTGTCGACGACGCCCGGTGACGAATCTTTCACCGCACTCCGAGACGGGGTGCTCCACCGATTCTGCTCGCAGGCGTGCCGCACCGCGTATCTCGCATCCGGGAGGAAGAACCGATGACTGCGAAGCCCTGGCACGGAGGCGAACTGCGCCGTAACGCCGAGACCCACGGGTGGTCGATCCTGGCGCCCGACCGGGCCGCCCGGCCGCACTTGCCGACCCGCGCGTGCTGCCCGTTCTGCCCCGGGCCGAGCGAGGACACCCCCGCCGAGACCTGGCGGCTCGCCGACGGCAACGGCTGGCGTGTGCGCGCGGTACGCAACCGGTTCGCGCTCTCCGACCGGCACGAAGTCGTGATCGAATCACCGCGCCACGACTGGGATCCGGCAACGGCTACGGTTTCCGAGGTCGCCGACGTGCTGTCCGCGTGGCAGGCACGGCACCGTGCGCTGCGGGTGGACACGGCCCAGGTCGCCGTCTTCCGCAACTACGGCCCGGCCGCAGGCATCTCCCTTTCCCACCCGCACTCGCAGGTAGCGGGCCTCCCCGTGCTGTCGTCGGCCACCCGCCGCGAGCTCGAGATCGCCCGCGAGCACCACGCTTCGACCGGCCGGTGTATCGCGAACGACGAACTGACGGCCGAACTCACCACCGGCACCAGAATCGTCTACGCCGACGAGCACGTCGTCGCGTTCAGCCCTTTCGCGCCGGCCGCCGACTGTGAAGTGCGGTTCACCCTCCACGAGCCGCACGCCGACTTCGCAGTGGCGCCCCGTGCGAGCATCGACGCGCTCGCTCGCTGCTTGCGCGCGGTCCTCTCCGCCGCACGGGCCGAGTTCGGCGATCCTGCCTACAACCTGGTCGTCCGCACCGCACCGAGCGGATTCGAGGACGCACCGTTCCTCGCGTGGTCCCTTCAGCTGCTCCCCCGGCTCGGCATTGCCGCCGGGCTGGAGCTCGTGACGGGGATCCCGGTGGTCACTGTTTCTCCGGAACGAGCCGCCGCCCGGCTACGCAACCGGGTTGCCGCCGCCCCGGCGTGAGTCACAGCACTGAGGCAAAGCGGCTCAGGAATGCGCCTTCTTCGCCAGCTCCGCATACCACTCCTGCTGCCACTTCCGGGCGCGATAACGGTTCAGCGCAATCACAGAGATCCCGTAGGCCACCGCCAGCGCCAAGCATGTGACGAAGTACAGGCCGACTGCGGCGGCAGCCGAGTTGACCACCGCGCCCGCAGAAGACGTCGGCGGAGCGACGACGGTCCCGGAGCTGTTCACCCAGATCGGCACCACGTCACCGCGGTGTGTGCCTGCGTTCGCGTTCACCTGTCCGAGGTGGCGCGCTCCATCGCGACCAAACCACATGGCGTCGGTCGGCATCGGACTGCCGACTTCCCCGCTGCGGCCCCCGATTGAGACCGGCGGCCCATCTGCGAGCAGCGTCGCGGTCGCCGGCCGGTTTTCGGCGAGCTCCCGGGCGGACTGCTCCTTCTGCGCGGCGTAGACCGCCGAGCCGGCCGCTGCGGAGAACGGGATCGCGGCCAGCGCCACCAGGATCGTCACAAGCACCAAGGCGGCTTGCACCCGGTCCGAGGTCCGCGCCACCGAGCCGTGTCCGGGGACGAGTAGATGCCACCACCGCAGCAAAGGGTTCGCCGACGAGTTCATGTCTCTCACCTCTCCTTGCCGCGCAACGGGCTTCGTCCCCCAGCATGGGCCGAACACCGGCCAGGCCGAAGAGGCCTTGTACCCGCGGTGGCGGGCCGCCGGCCCCGCAACCGGCCGCGTTGCCCGTCAGATGAGGGCCAAAGACCCTTGGCCTCTCGTCGACGCGACCGGCAGGGTCGGATCAGGAAGAACGGACACGTCATGCAGACGCACGACATCATGACCACCCCGTGATCGCGGTGACCGCGTCCGCCTCACTCGCGGAGGCCGCAGGTGTGATGACCGAACACGGCTTCACCACGCTCCCGGTCGTCGACCAGGCCGCCAAACTGGTCGGGCTCGTCAGCGAGGTCGATCTCGTGCAGGCCGGCTTTCCCAGCGACTCCACGGCCACCGGTGATCCCGACACGGGCGCGATGCTGGGCCGCCACCGCACGGTCGCGACCGTCATGCGCTCCCCCGGCTTGGCTGTGCCAGGAGGTCTCGATCCGACCGAACTCGCCCATCGCATGACCGAGGCGGGCGTGCGCGCATTACCCTTGGTGGACAACGGAATCCTGGTCGGCATGGTGACGTTCCGAGACGTGCTCCGTGCCGTGCCCGCCACCGGAAACTCCTGAGGCCGTCCCGCCTATTGGCGCGTCCGGCGTCGCGCGCACCGTCGTCACATCGGCTGCCGGCCTGCGCGCCGTCATCCGGGTTGGGAGGCCGTGGCCGACGCGCAACAGGGTGTGCGGTTGCCCGATCCCGCGGAAGAGTTCCAGCAGCGGCCCGCGGGTTGCCTTCGTTTCGAAGGGCTGGGAGACGAAGGACGTGGCCAGGCCATCGGCTGTCGCGGTCAACAGGACCCGCTGCAGAACGAGACCGGCACGCACGTCCGCAGCCGCGCCGTGATCACGCGTCAAGACGACGGCCAGCAAAGCGTCTTGCTCGAACGACCGCGACGGGATGGCGGGATTCTGGTGCGAGGCCCGCAGGGGCAGCGCACCCGGCAAGTCCGGCAGTGGTCCGAACGCGACCGTCGGCACGCCGTCGGGGCTCTCCGGCTCGCGGCCGGTCCACTGGGCCGACTCGGCTTGGAACGCCGTGTCGATGGCTTGATCGGCCTCCGCGCGCCGGACGAGGGCGGTCACCTTCGAGTAGCGGCTCGAGGTGTCGAGGAATTCCAGCAGGCCACCCTCGGCCAGCGCCGCTGACCTGAGCCGGACGCGTGCCGCAGTCGAGACCGGCTGCGTGGACAGGGGGCGGCGGTTGGTGTGCCGGCGGAAGATGGCCTCCGCCAGGCGTCGGTCCGCGGGAGCCGGATGCACGTTCCCATCGAACCGCACCACCGCCAGGAGATCATGTACGGCTGGGTCAGGCAGGATCCGCAGCGCGGTGCCGTACCCGTTGCTCCGCAACATGAGGACGAGGTTGTAGACGGCCGCGCCGCATGACAGCCGCGCCTCACGCCCGGCCGGATCGGCGACAGTCAGCACCCGGCTCCAGTCGAGCCACACCTCGATCCGCGGCCCATCCACGACGAACCACCACGGCTGGGTGTTGTGCGGCGACGGGGCACGCACCGCCGCCGCCAGCGCTTGTTCGACCGCGGAGGGGAAGGCCGTGCTCATCATGTGCTCCGGGTCGGGTTGTCCGGTCCGGTCCGCGGGCCGGGAAAGTCGTCCGGCAGCAGGTCGGCGAGGGGACGTCGAGGTGACGGAGGCACCGGCACGGCCGGGTGGCCGAACCGGAAGATCGCCTGCGGCACACCGGGCAGGTCGAGCCGTTCGGCGAGCAGCTCGCGGAAGCCGCGCAGGTGCAGCGGCTGGGTGAGTACCGATCCCGCCAGACCGCGTGCGGTGGCTTCCAGCCAGGCCCGTTCTACAGCAGCGCCTGCGGCCAGGTGCTGCTGCCTGGTGTCCCCGTCGGCGCAGAACACCAGAAGCCGCTCCGCCTCGAGGTATTCGGTCAGCCGCGCGTCGTCGGGCACCGGCGTGTCCCACCGCACGAGGCCCGCGGCCGGCAGGGCATCATCGCTCAGCGCCGCTTCGGGCACACCGTCTTCGGCGCCCAGTGCGCGGAAGCCGAACGTGCGCGCGGTCCACCAGTGCAGCTCACGCTGGTACGCCGGGTCGGCGCGGAACACGCGCGTGGCAAAGCCCAGCATCTCGCCCAGCGCGTCGAGGTGCCCGGGCTCGATCACATGGACGTCCGCCTCGGCACCAGCCGCCGCGACAGCCATGGAGTCCATTTCGGACACTGCCGCGGCGCTGAACCGCCGGCGGTGGCTCCTGCGGCGCCCGATGGCGTGGTAGCGCGCGAGGTCCGCGGAGTCCGGGCTCGCCCCGGGGACGGCGTGAACGGTGGCCACGACCGCGCCCTCAGGCGGAAACGACGTCGTGTCACGCCGCCGGAGCACGCGGGCCGCCAGCTGCAGGTGCGCGAGCGCCGCGCCGCAGGACAGAAACCGGTCGCGATCCTCCGGGTCGTGTGCGGGCAGCCTGAGGGCAGTGCGCTCGACCAGGTCGACGTCGGATTTGCGGACACGCAGCTGCCACGGCTGCGTGTTGTGGACGGACGGGGCCCGGCTCACCGCACGGGCGAGCACCGTGATTTCGGAAGCGGCCAAGGCCGCCGTCGACGGCGTCGTCGTCATCTTCACTCCTGCTCCCGGAGACGGGTACTCCGGCGCATCCCATGCTCACCGCGGCCGATTACCCCCGCAGGGGCCCAAAGTCCTCGCCCCGGCGGCGGACGTCCCTAGCCACCGGTCGCCCCGTTCACCGACGCTCGACCCGTACCCGAGGAAAGGCGAATCCGATGAGTTCCGCGACCCCGGCCACCGGCCGCTTCATCGTCGTCGGCTTCGACGGCTCGCCCTCAAGCGACGCGGCACTGCGCTGGGTGCTCGGCGTTGCCGCGCAGCCCGGCGACTCCGTACACGCGGTGGCGGTGCGGCCCGCTGAGGTCCTCCTCCCCGGTACGTCGTGGGCGCTCCAGCCGCACGGCCGGCGTCCGCCCGGCCAGTACTCACCGCGTGAACACATCGCGAGCATCCGCTCGGATTTCCCGGGACAAGCCGAAGTCATGATCTCGACCCCACAGGGCGATCCGGCCACCGAGCTGATCACCGCGTCCACTGATGCCGACCTCCTTGTCGTCGGTGCCCGCGGTGCGGGACGGACGCAACAGCTCCTGCTGGGCAGCGTCTCGCGTGAGTGCGTGCGCTACTCCCGCTGCCCCGTCGTAGTCGTCACCCCCGAAGCGGCACGCCGGCTCGTCCCCACCACGACCGCCTGACTCAACGCAACGGAGCGGCCCAGTCGAGCCGCACCCCGCACCCGGGCCGGGAGTCGAGGGCGAACGTGCCGCCCACTGACTCGGCGCGCTCCCGGAGATTGCCCAAGCCGCTGACGGAGACTTCCGCCGGCAGCCCGGTTCCGTCGTCCACCACCGAAATCGTGACCTTTCCCTCCCTTACCGCCACTGCGACGGTGAGCGTCGTGGCGGCGGAATGGCGCACGGCGTTGCTCACGGCCTCGCGCACCACCGCCTCGACGTGGTCGGCCAGCTGTGGCGGCACGGTGTCGAGCGTGCCCGACATGCTCACCGTCGGGTGCAGGGGTGCGTCGTCGGTGAGTTCGGCGATGGCGTCGTGCAGCCGATGGCGCAGCCGGATCTCCCCTGCCTCCCCGCCGTGCAGGTCGAAGATCGCGGTCCGGATCTCGTGCACGATCTCGTGCATCTGGTCGATGCTCTCCTGGAGCCGGTGCTGAAGGTCCGGGTCCTTCGCCCGCCGCCGCGTGCTCTGCATCGTCAGCCCGACAGCGAACAACCGCTGAATCACGTGATCGTGCAGGTCCCGCGCGATGCGGTCGCGGTCGGACAGGACATCAAGCTCCCGGGCCGCCCGCTGCTGCGCCGCCAGCTGCAGCGCCAGCGCGGCTTGGTCGGCGAACGACGCCACCACCCGCAGCTGCGCCGTCTCGAACTCCGGCGCACCGGGTTCCCGCATCGCGATCAGCACTCCGGAGGTCCGGTCCGCCGCGCGCAGCGGAACCACGAGCGCAGGACCGTACTGGCGATCGGGCGCGAGCCGGAGTTCGGAGAAGCGCCGAGGAGTGCGGTCCCGAAACACCGCACCGGGCACGGTGCCGGCGACGTCGATACGCAGGCCGGTCAGCGGATCCGCGGGGTCACCTACACACACCGTGACCGTGAGGTCATCGGGCTCTGCGTCATCGTCGGTGTCGAGTCGGCCGCCCCCGGGCAACGCGAGCATCGTCACGTCGGACGACGTCAATTCAAGGGCCCTGCTCGCGATCAGGTCCAGCGCGTCGACCGGATCGGTTCCCCCCAGCAGCTCTGTGGTGACCTCGCTGGTCGCGCCGAGCCACCGCTGGCGGATCCGCGTCTGCTCGTACAGGTGCGCGTTCTCGATCGCGATTCCAGCCGCCGCGGCCAAGGCCTGGACGATCGCCTCGTCGTCGTCTGTGAACGCCTCCGCCCCCTGCTTCTCAGTGAGGTACAGGTTGCCGAACACCTCGTCGCGCACGCGGACGGGAACCCCCAGGAACGAGTGCATCGGCGGATGGTTCACGGGGAAACCGACCGACGCAGGGTGCCCCGAAATCTCCTCCAGCCGAAGCGGCTTCGCATCGTCGATCACCAGGCCCAACAAGCCGTGTCCCTCAGGCAGGTGCCCAATTCGCTCGCGCGTCTCCGCGTCGATGCCGAGGTAGACGAACTCCGCGAGGCCGGTGCCGTCTCCAACCACGCCCAGCGCGCCGTAGCGCGCCTCACCCAGATCGACTGCGGCCTGCACGATCCGGCGCAAAGTGGTGTCGAGCTCAAGTCCCGATGCGACCGCGAGGACCGCGTCGAGCAGGCCGTCCATCTTGTCCCGCGTACCGATCAGCACCTCGATGCGGTCCTGTAGGTCGCGCAGGGTTTCCCGCAACTTCAGCTGCGACAGGGTCTCGGACAACCTCCGGTCGCCGCCTGCGGACGTCTTGGCCGACATCGCGCCCTCCTCGCCATCGACGACAATGCGGAGGAAATGACTTTTTCCTCTGTGGTCCCGCCTGCGTCGCGCACAGGCTGGACTTCGACGAACACACACCACACAGTGTGCCGCTTCCCGCGGCTCTGGAGACCGATGACTCTTCACGTGGCTCCGGCCGGGCAGCTCAGCACCGAGCAGGTGACCTCGGTGCTGCGCGCCGCCACGCTGGCGCCGTCAACGCACAACACCCAGCCCTGGTTGTTCACCAGCGACCGCGACGCAATCGAGCTTTACGCGGATCCCGACCGCGCACTCCCGGTCGCCGACGGAGACCGGCGTGAACTCCTGCTCTCGTGCGGCGCGGCGCTGTTCAACTTGCGCACCGCGATCCGTGCGCGCGGCGTCCACCCGGACACGACGCTGTTCCCCCGACGCGGCGACCCCGACCTGCTCGCCGTAATCCGGCCGCGAAGCGCGGCGTCGATCGACTCCCGGTCTGCTGCGCTGGCCCGGGCGATCCCTCGACGGCACACCAACCGTGCGCCGTTCGCGGCGAAACCGGTTCCTTCGGACCTGGTCGGGCTCCTCCGGCACGCCGCCGAAACGGAATCGGCGTGGCTCCCGCGCCTCGACGAAGACCAGCTCGCCGGCCTCAACGACCTCGTCCGCGAAAGCCACCACGTGCAGTCGGCCGACCCGGCGTTCCTCGCCGAGTGGCGACGGTGGACTGGTCGAGCGCCCTCCAGCCGCGACGGCGTGCCCTTCACCGCCGGCGGCACCGCGGCGGCCGACGACACCTGGGTACTGCGCGACTTCGGGGATCGCGCCGCATCGGCCGCTACACCCTTTCCCCCACTCGTGGTGGTGCTCGGGTCCTTCGGTGATTCGCCGGCCGACCGCGTGCGCGCGGGCCAGGCGATGCAGCGGGTGCTGCTGACGGCGACCATGCACGGGCTCGACGCCTCGTTCATCTCCCAGCCGGTCGAGGTCCGCGCCACCCGGATCCGGCTGCGGCACTTGCTTGGTGACGGGCTATGGCCGCAGATCGTGCTGCGGTTCGGCTACGGCGAGCCGGTGGCGTGGACGCCGCGACGGGCCCTCGCGGACATGCTCCTTGAACGGCCGTCGCTGTCGGCCTGATGACTACCCTCTCTTACCCCGCAACTCCGTCGCGAGCACCGCGGCCTGGGTACGCCGCTCCATCCCGAGTTTCGTCAGCAGCCGCGAGACGTAGTTCTTCACAGTCTTCTCCGCCAGGAACATACGCTCGGCGATCTGCCGGTTGGTCAGCCCCTCGCCGATCAGTTCCAGCAAGCTCCGTTCCTGCTCGGAAAGCTGCGCCAACGGGCCTTTCTTTTCCGCAGTGTCGCGCAGCTTCGCCATCAGCGCCGCCGCCGCGTGGGCGTCGAGCAAGGACTTGCCGGCCCCCACCTCACGCACCGCGGACACCAGGTCGAGGCCCTTGATGTCCTTGATGACGTAGCCGCTGGCACCGGCGAGCACGGCGTCGAGCATCGCCTGCTCGTCGGTGTAGGACGTGAGCATCAGACACTTCAGCCCCACCAGTTTCGACAGCAGCTCGCGCGCCAGCTCGATGCCGCTGCCGTCCGGCAACCGCACGTCCAGCACCGCGACGTCCGGCCGCAGCGCCGGGATGCGAGCCAACGCCTGCGACACGCTGATGGCCTGTCCGACAACGGTCAGCTCGTCGTCGTCCTCGAGCAGTTCGGCAACCCCTCGCCGAACCACTTCGTGGTCGTCGACCAGGAACACCCGCAGCATCGGAACTCCTCGTACTCGGGCACAGCGGTATGAGCCGTGCGGTATTCGGAAAGCCTATGGCCGGATTGCCGCTCGACGGCGATGACCGAAGTCCCCGCCGGCCCACCTTTGGTCCCTTTCAGCGCGGTACCGACCAGCTCAGCCGGGTCTGCCCCGTTCCGCGTTCGAGGTTCAGCATGCCGCCACGTTCCCGCGCTCGCTGGTCCAGAGCAGCCAGCTCCGGCGCCGCCACCTGCGTGATGTCGCCCGGCCCGTCACACCCCACAACGGCGGTGAGCCGGCGCGCATCCGCGGTGATCTCCACGCTCACCGCCGTGGCCGCGGCGTGAGCGGCGACCAGCCGCAACGCCTCCCCGAGGAACGGGACCACAGCGTCGACGGGATAGGTGTCCAGCTTTCCGGCGAACCGGGTGGCCGGAACGAGCCCCAGTGACGATTCAGCTTCCGCCACCACGCGCAGCACTTCGTTGCGCAGCAGCACCTGCCGGACAGGCGACACGTCGTCGAGCCGGAAGACGGTCGCCTGGACGTGGTTGATGACGTCGTCCAGGTCGGCGATCGTGTCGCGCAGGCGCTCGGCAACGACAGGCGCCTTCGCCAAAGCCCGCGTGGTCTGCAAGGACAGGCTCGCCGCGTACAGCCGTTGCACGATCTCATCGTGCAACTCGGCGGCAATCCGGTCGCGCTCGTCATGCAACGCGTTGCGCTGCTGCTCGGCCCGCGCCTCCGCCAGTTCGATCGCCACCGCGGCCTGGTCCGCGAACCCCGCGGCCATCTCCAGATCCTCGTCGGTGAACGCCGGCCGACCGGCGCGGCGCGCGGCAGTCAGGACCCCCGTCACCCGGCCATTGCTGGTCAGCGGCACAGCGAACACGGCGTCGATATCCAGCTCGATCACCGGTGCGCGGCTCAATCGTGCTCGTTCCTGCGGCCATGAGCCCGCCCTCGGTTTTCCGGTCGCCATCACCGTCCCGGACATCGTGGCCTCAGCGGGGACGAGCATGCCGAGCAAGGCCTCCGACTGGAGTCCCACCGCGCGATCAACCCGCAGCCAGCGGGGGTCGCCGCTCGGACGGACGATCGTGACCAGATCCGCGACGGCCAGTTCCCGTGTGTGGTTCGCGACCAGATCCAGAGGACTTCCCGGATCGAACGACAGGAGCTCACGCGCGATGGCGCCCGATGCGCGAAGCCAGGCCTGCTGGCTCCGCGCGGTCTCGTACAACCGCGCATTGTCGATGGCACTGCCCGCCGCGGCAGCCAGTGCGAGCGCGAGCTGCTCGTCCTGCGGGCTGAACCGGCCCCGCTCCCCGTCAGCAAAATACAGGTTCCCGAAAACGCTTTCCCGCACGCGGATCGGCACCCCGAGGAAGCTCTCCATCGGCGGGTGCCCCGGGGGGAACCCGATCGAACGTGGGTCGTCCTGGAGCCGAGTCCACCGGATCGGCCGCGGGTCGTCGATGAGTGCGCCGAGCAGGCCCTTGCCCTCGGGCAGGTGCCCAATCCGGGTGAGGGCGTCCGCGTCCATGCCGACGTGCACGAACTCCTCGAGCCGCCCGTCCGCACCGATCACCCCGAGTGCCGCGTATCGCGCGCCGATCAGCTCGTGCGCGGCGTCGACGATCCGCCGCAGCAACGCCGGGAGAGCGAGGTCGCTGGTGATCATCTGGGTCGCCCGCAGAAGGCCTCTCAGGCGGCCCTGAGTGCCGATGACTTCTTGGGCGCGTTCGATCAGCTGGGCCAGCAGCTGGTCCAGCTCAAGCCGAGGCTGGTCGGGGAACGTCAACCGGCCAGGGTCGGCTTCGTCGTGTTCGCTCACCCCGGCTCCCGCTGTCTCGAAAGCCCGCGTTTGGATGAAACCGCGCAGCGCCCAAGTGTCGGCACCTTCAGGCAACGACGTCAACCCAGCGCATCCCGACCGTAGATCTCAAAACTGCGCGATCAACGAGTAAAAGTGCCAGACGTTCATGGTCGGGAAGGTCCGTCACGGCGGGCGCAGGACACAGGACCGCCGACACAATGCGAGACTGCGCCCGATCAGCCCACCCACTTCCATTCCAACACCTCAGGCAAATCCTCGCCGTGCTCGTTGATCCACCGCCGGTGTCGGTCCTGCGCCTGGGTCATCCTCTGCCGCAGCACGCCAGCCGTCGCGACGAGACCCGGCACGCGGTCGATCACGTCGATCACCAGCTGGAAGCGGTCCATGTAGTTGAGCACCAACATGTCGAACGGTGTAGTCGTGGTGCCGTGTTCGGTGTAGCCGCGGACGTGGAATTCGGCGTGGTTGGTCCGGCGGTAGGCGAGCCGGTGAATGAGCCACGGGTAGCCGTGGTAAGCGAAGATCACTGGACGGTCGGGGGTGAACAGTGCGTCGAACTCGCGGTCGCCCAGGCCGTGGGGGTGTTCGGCGGCCGGTTGCAGCCGCATGAGGTCGACGACGTTCACTACGCGCACCGCCAGGTCCGGGAGTTCTGCGCGCAGGATCGAGGCGGCGGCGAGAACCTCCAGTGTGGGGGCATCGCCGGCGCAGGCGAGGACGACGTCGGGCTCACGGTCGAGGTGGGTGCTCGCCCACTCCCAGATGCCGACGCCTCGGGCGCAGTGCAGCGCGGCCTCCTGCGCGTCGAGCCAGTCGGGCGTCTCGTTCTTGCCCGCCACGATCACGTTCACGTAGTCCCGGCTGCGCAGGCAGTGCGCGGCGACCTCGAGCAAGGTGTTGGTGTCCGGCGGGAAGTACGCGCGCACGACCTCCGGGCTCTTGTTCGCCACGTGGTCGACGAATCCGGGATCCTGATGGGAGAAGCCGTTGTGGTCCTGCCGCCACACGTGGGAGGTGAGCAGGTAGTTCAGCGATGCCACCGGCCGCCGCCACGGGATATCGCGGTGTGTGCGCAGCCACTTGACATGCTGGTTGACCATAGAGTCCACGATGTGCGCGAACGCCTCATAACAGGAGAACAGGCCGTGGCGGCCGCTGAGCAGGTAGCCCTCCAGCCAGCCCTGGCACAGGTGCTCTGAAAGCACCTCCAGCACACGGCCCTCCGGCGCGAGATGCTCGTCGGTCCCGACGACGGTCAGCTGCCAGGCCTTGGCAGTGACGTCGTACACGGCATCGAGGCGATTGGACGCCGTCTCGTCCGGCCCGAACAGCCGGAAGTTCGCCTGTTCTGCGTTGCGCCGGAACACCTCGCGCAGGAACCGTCCCAGCACCCGCGTCGGCTCCGCGGACGTCGCTCCCGGTTCGCTCACGGGCATCGCGTGCTCAGCGACCTCGGGAAGAGCCAGCGGTTGCAGCAGGACGCCGCCATTAGCGTGCGGGTTCGCGCCCATTCGCCGGTGCCCGCGGGGAACCAACGCGGTGACCGCAGCGGTGGGCCGGCCGCGTGCGTCGAACAGCTCGTCGGGCCGGTAGGACCGCAACCACACCTCCAGCGCGTGCAGGTGCTCGGGGTCCTCTCGCACCCGCGCGAGCGGAACCTGGTGCGCGCGCCAGGTTCCCTCCACCTGCTTACCGTCCACAGTGGCCGGCCCAGTCCAACCCTTCGGAGACCGCAACACGATCATCGGCCAGGGCCGCCTGCTCCGACTCCGCTGCTGCACTGCCAGATCGGCGACTACGGCGTCGAGCGCGGCCGCCATCGCCTGGTGCATCGCCGCCGGCTGGTCGCCCTCCACGTACACCGGTGCCCAACCGGCCCCGCGCAGCAGCGAATCCAGTTCGGACGGCGGGATCCGCGACAGCACCGTGGGGTTGGCGATTTTGTAGCCGTTGAGGTGCAGAATCGGCAGCACGGCGCCGTCGCGGCGCGAGTCGAGGAACCGGCTCGCCTGCCAGCTGGTGGCCAGCGGTCCCGTCTCGGCTTCACCATCACCGACGACGCAGGCGACGAGCAGGCCCGGGTTGTCGAACGCGGCGCCGAACGCGTGAGCGAGGGAATACCCCAGCTCACCCCCTTCGTGGATCGAGCCCGGGACGTGCGGGGAGACGTGGCTCGGCACGCCGCCGGGGAAGGAGAACTGCCGGAAGAGCTGATGCAATCCCTCCTCGTCGCGGGAAACCTCGGGCCACAGCTCGGAGTACGTGCCCTCGAGCCACGTGTGCGCCCGCAGTGCGGGCCCGCCGTGGCCGGGACCGGTGACGAACATCGCGTCCAGGTCGTGAGTCAGGATCGCGCGGTTGAGGTGCGCGTAGACGAAGTTCAGCCCGGGCGAGGTCCCCCAGTGGCCGAGCAGGCGCGGTTTGACCTGCCCGGCCACAAGCGGTTCCTTCAGCAACGGGTTGGCCATGAGGTAGATCTGCCCCACAGTCAGGTAGTTGGCCGCCCGCCATTGGGAGTCGACCTGAGCCAGCTCGACCGGCGACAGCGTCGCGGCGGTGGTGTCGAGAGCCGTCACCGCTTCGGCTCCGGCCGCACCACGAGCACCGGACACGACGCGTGGTGCAGCAGCGCCTGGCTCGTCGAACCGAGGAGCATCCCGGCGAACCCGCCGCGCCCGCGGCTGCCGACGACCACCAGCTGGGACCGGTCGGACTCGGCAAGCAGGGCGTGCCGCGGCCGGTCCTGCACGAGCGTCCGGCGGACCTCGACCTCGGGGTACTTCTCCTGCCAGCCGGCGAGCCGCTGCGCCAGGAGGCGTTCCTCGGTCGGCTCCAGGGATTCCGGCTGCGGCATCAGCCGGGCGGTGCTGTCGGCCGAGTCGTACGTGACGTCGTTCCACGCGTGCACCGCCACGAGCGGAACACTGCGGAAGTCGGCTTCTTCGAACGCGACCCCGATGGCGGCTTCGCTGTTCGGGGTGCCGTCAACCCCGACCACGACGGGGCCGTCCAGAGGCACCGGACCCTCGCCGTGCCGCCCGCGGACCACCGCCACCGGGCAGTAGGCGTGGCTCGCGACGGTCGCGGCCGTGGCACCGACGAGCATGCCGGCGAACCCGCCGGTCCCACTCCGGCCGACCACGATCATCCGCACGCGCCGCGACCGCTCGATCAAACTGGCGGGCGCGGCGTCGGTGAGCACCTCTGTGCGCACGGTGAGAGCCGCGTCGACGAAGAGCGCCTGTTCCCGGGCCTTCGCGACGATCCGGTCACCTTCTTGCCGGAGCTGGTCGAACAACACGTCGCTGCCGGCCGACGCACCGCCGTAGTAGAGAGCCGCCACCTGCAGGCAGTGCACGATTTCCAGCTCGAGGGCCCGACCTGACACGAGCCGCGCGGCCCAGTGGACCGCCTCGTCGGCGCCGGGGGAACCGTCGACGCCCACGACCACGGTGGTGCTGTTGCGTGTTGTCATGACCAAGGGTCCTCTCCGGACGAAACTGTTTCGGCGCCGACTACGCCGGGCACCGCGAGCGCGAGCAGGGTGGCAACGTGACGGTCGGTTGTGTCGTCGTAGCGGTCGACAATGCGCACGAGCCCGTCGTGGACCTCGACCTTCCAGCGGCCCGTCCCGCCGTAGATTTCGAGCCAGTGACGCACGTCCACCGCGATCGCGGCGTCCTCGCGCGCCAGCACCCGGACCACGTCTCCCCGGGTGACGATGCCCACCACGCGGCTGCCGTCGACGATCGGCATCGCCCGGATCTTCGCGTCGACCAGGGCCTGGCAGAGATCGGCCACGTCGGTGCCGGAAGACATCGCGGTGACCGGCGTGCTCATCACCTGCTCCACGGTCGTGTCGACCGGCGCAGAAGGTTCGGGACGCAGATGCGCCGACCGGGTGTCGGCCGGGATCCGGCCGCGGATCAGGTCGGCTTCGGTGACGATGCCGATGAGACGTTCGTCGTCGTCGACCACCGGCAGTGCGGTGAATCCGTGCTCGGACAGCACCTCCGCGGCCTCTTTTGCCGGCGCCCATGGATGGACCGTCACCACCGGCGCGGACATCAGGTCTCGTGCACGCATCGGGTTCTCCCTTTCGTTGTGCTACACCGAAAATAGGCAACACCCGGCATCCGGCACTCCGGTCCGGAGTCACCGGCGCGAAGGACCAACGTCCTCAGCTCGGTGACCGAGCACCCACCCCAGGCCGTTTTGCCGACGCTCTCTTGGCACACACGGGCAGCACCCGGACGGCCAACGAACGAGCTCCGAGTCGCGGCTGCTCGCGCGGACAATCCACCGCAGTTTCTCGGAGTTCCCGCCCGCAGGCGGCGCTTCGACCCGGCACCCCGCGCCGTCACTGCGACCGAGCCGCCACCACGTTCCGACTTGCCTCAGCACGAGGTCGTGACACGGCAACCGCAATGCGGGGTATCGCGGAAGATGCTGTCGAAGGGCACGCGCAAGCGCGCGTCACTCGCGAGGGACGGAAGCTTCGCGATCATTTCCTGCTTCCCGGCCGGACCACCGCGACCGGGCACGCGGAGTGCACCAGCAGTGCCTTACTCGTGGAGCCGAGCAGCATCCCGGTGAATCCGCCGCGCCCGCGGCTTCCGACGACGATCAGCTGGGCCTCGGCGCCGCGTTCCAGCAGCGTCCGGACCGGCCTGCCGCGCACGACCACCATCTCAACCGGCAGATCAGGGAACTTCTCGCGCCACGGAGCCAACTGCTCGTTCACCAGCCGGCGCTCGGCGGCGGCATCGGCCTCCGGGTCGAAGTCCCGTTTCCGCAGCGACCCGTCCGGAGTGATCTCGCTCCAGGTGTGGATCGCCACGAGAGTGGTTTCCCGTGCGGCGGCTTCTTCGCAGGCATAGCCGAGCGCATCGGTGCTGTCGGAAGAGCCGTCGAGCCCCACCAGAACGGGACCACCCGCCGGCGGCGGGTCGTCCGGCTTCCGGCCACGAACCACGACGACGGGGCAAGGCGCGTGGGCGGCGAGCGAGACCGCTGTAGAGCCGAGGAGCAGCCCGGTGAACCCGCCGAGACCGCGGGAACCCAACGCCACCAGTTCGGCACTCGCGCACTCCCGCAGCAAGATGCCCACCGCGCTGCCCTCGACGGCGGTCTGCTGGATCTTCAGCGAAGGCCAGCGTGCGAGCACGGCGCCTTCGGCCTCGGCGAGGCAGGACTCGGCCTGGGCCCGGAACCCGGCCCTGACGGCGCGAACTGCCATCCCCGACACCCCTGGTGGAGGAACGATGTAGGCCTGCACCAGGCGCAGCACGGCGCCCCGGCGCGCGGCCACCGCCGCGGCCCACTCTGCGGCGTGCAGCGCCGAATCGGAGCCATCGATCCCGGCCAGCACCACGCGTTCGTCACGCCCGGACATTGCGTGCACCTCCCGCCCGCCGCAGGGCGCGCAGGCGCTCGAACCGGAGCCGGTCCTGTTCGTCGCGCTCGGTGATCTCGGCTTCGGTCAGGACGACGCCGTCCGGTCCGGGAAATACCGTCGACACGTGGTCGTCGGCGAGCCAGCGGACGGTGAAGGGCGGTGTCCCGTCCGGCCCGCCGACAGCGAGGATCCGGCCCCGCTGTTCGGGTAGGTCTACCCGAACCCCCTTCACGATGAGCCAGTCGCCCGGTTGTGCGTGCATCAGTCACTCCTCCTCGAGATCTGCGCCGGCGACCGCCGCCGGTCCCGACAGTTCCACCCCCGTCACTCCGTCGACTGTCTTCGCGAGCGCGATGACGAGTCGCCATTCGGCTTCGTCGGCGAAAGTCCCGGAGACAGTCACCAGCCCGCCCGTGACGGACACCGACCAAAGGTCTCGGTGTCCGGTGTAGTCGCTGAACAGGCTGCGTACCTTCGATGCGATGGCGTCGTCGTGGCTCACGAGCCGGCGGAGCAGGTCGCACCGGCTCACAATGCCCACGAGCCCCCCGCCGTCCACTACCGGGACACTGCGGAGCCGGGCGACGAGCATCCCGACGGCGATGTCGCTGACCTCGATGTCGAGGCCCACGACCTCGACCGGCTTGGTAATCACCGACTCCACGCGCAGACCCGGCCCGACCGGGCTCGCCCGTCAACACCCCGATCAGGGCATCCGACTCCGTGAAAAGACCGAGGACGCGATTATTGTCATCGACCACGTGCAGCGCGGCGATGCCGTGCCCGGTCAGCAACGCGATCGCTTCCCGCCCCGGAGTAGTGGGCCCGACCCGCACCACAGGGCGGCTCATGATGTCCCGTGCGCGCACGAGGTCCCTCCTCCGACTCAGTGGACGACCGCGACTGGACACGCCGCTTGCGCGAGCAGCCGGTTGCCGGTAGAGCCGAAGAGCCCGCCGGATACGGGGCCCCGGCCACGAGTGCCGATGACGATCAGCTGTGCATCGTCGAACCCCATGAGTGCCCGCGCGGCAGAGCGGTCGCGGACCAATCGGCTCCGCACCTGCACCTCGGGGTACTTTCGCGCCAAGGTGCCGACCAGCCGGCGAAGCTCCTCTTCTTCGGTCTGCGACTCCGCTTCGACGATCTCCTGTTCATCCAGAAGGCCCTCGTGCCACGCGTGCGCGGCGATCACCGGCACGCCCCGGCTCAGAGCGGCCTCGAAGGCGAACTGGAGCGCGCAGTCGTCCTCGTTGACGCCGGCGACCACCGGGCCGTCCGGATTCACCCGCCCGCGCACCACTACCACCGGACAGTGAGCGCCGGCGGCCACCCGGAGCGCGACCGAACCGATGGCGACGCCGCGCAACCCGCCAACGCCGTGCGAGCCGACGACGACGAGCGAGGCTTCCGCCGAGTGCTCGATCAGCAGGTCGGCGGCGAGGCCGAGGCGCACCAAGTACTCCGTCCTAACGCCCGGCGCCGTCTCTTCCGCGACCTGCGCGGCCCGCCGCATCCAGCGGTGGGCCCGCTCGAGTAGCAGGGGGACTTCCGGCGACCGTTGCCGTGCGGTGAGGTCCGCCGTCTCGAACAGCCCGGCGTGAAACAGCTGCAGCGCGCAACCGCGACGCGCGGCTTCCTCCGCCGCCCACCGGACGGCGGCCAGCGCCACCTCCGATTCGTCGACTCCCGCCACCACTGGTGGGCGGGCTACCCTTCCGATCACGTCCTGCCTCCGTTCCCCGCCTGCGGTTCCGGCGGTGATCCCACGGTCTCCCAGTGGCGACCAGACCAGTCAGGGGCCGAAGTCCCTTCCCCGTGGGACGAAAGCGCGGAACCCTTCAGCACCGTGGCCGAGTAGACAGGCACCTCACGCTGCAGGCGCCGGTCGGTGCGGGGTGTAACCACTGTCCCGTGTCCTGGGCGGCAGCGTCAGGCCTCCCGCAGGAGAGCGGGGTAGGGGCACGCGCGAGCAGGTCGCGATCATGTTGATCCGCCCGCGCCGCTGCTGGGCGCTATCGACGTACCACGGCGCCTCGGGAATACCGGTGTGCACGGCCGTGCCGTTCTTCACCGGCGAGAGCAGTCGTCCGACTTCGAAACCTGGAACCGGTACTTCCGCAGCAGGTTGTCGGCGCCGACCAACAATCGCTCGAAGATCGGGTACGCCTGCAGGAACCTGCGGGTACTCCTCGGGGTTGCAGAACGCCAACATGTCCTCCGCGCCGGCGCAGGTTGTACTAGCTGCGGTCGAACAGCAGGACCTTCCCCGCGGCGGTCAGCAGTTCCACGTACCGCTAGAAGTACCACCCGCGCGCCCGCGCTCGGTGCGCTTCGGCAACGCCTCGATCTTCACCGCACGGGGGTTGAGGTGCTCGGAGAAGCGTTTGAGCGTGCTCCCTTTGCCTCCGGCAGGTCCACCAGCTCGATCTGCAGCCGTGCGAGCTCCGTCTCGTAGAACGTGCGCGGCAACCACCCGACGGGCCATACGAGGGTCATCAGGCCACGTCGTGCGGAAGCGTGAACCCTGACCACCCATCGCTCTGCCGCACTGAGCAACGCGAAACCAAGGTCGCGCCGCGCGGCGAACCTGCTAGGGACGAAAGCCCACAGCGTCCCGGCACCAGCCACACGGCGTCCGAAAGTCCCCCGTGCGGGGACCAACGCCTCTCACGGCGACCGGCGCGCGGAGAGAGTCTGAGCACCCGGACACGAGGAGAAACTGATGGGGTTCAGCACCGCGGAGCCCACATACACCACCGAGACGCCGCCGCGCCATGGTCGGGGCCGGCCGTGACCTGGGCACGGATCGGAAAGCCCGAACAGGTCCAGGCTGCGGCCAACCTGCGCGACTACGCACGGGCGCGCCGCGAGTTCCGCTGGGACGAAGCGCGTCGGGAGCTATCCGGTCTGCCGAGCGGGAACAGCCTCAACATCGCCTGCGTGGCGGTCGACCGCCACGCCGCCGAACCGAGGCGAGGGCAGACGGCGATCCGCTGGATCGACCGCCACGACCGTGCGCACGATCTCAGCTACAGCGAACTCCGCAAGCGAACCAACCGGTTCGCGAACCTGCTGCGCGAACTCGGGGTGCGCCGCGGCGACCGGGTGTTCACCCTCCTCGGCCGCGTACCCGAACTGTACGTAGCGGCCCTGGGCACGCTGAAGGCCGGATGCGTGGTGTCGCCGCTGTTCTCCGCGTTCGGTCCCGAACCGATCCGCGAGAGGCTGCGCCTCGGCGAAGGTTCCGTACTGGTCACCACGCCTGCGCTGTACCGGCGGAAGGTACGCGGAATCCGGAACTCCTTGCCGTCACTCAGCCACGTACTCCTCGTCGGCGGCGACGCCGAACCCGGGACGATCGCGCTCGGTCCTGCTTTGTCCGCAGCGGATTCCGAGTTCGACACCGTACCCACGAAACCGGAAGACCCCGCGCTGCTGCACTTCACGAGCGGCACGACCGGCACGCCGAAAGGTGCCCTCCACGTCCACGAATCCGTGCTCGCGCACCACGTCACCGCCCGCTACGCCCTTGACCTGCGGCCGGACGACGTGTTCTGGTGCACCGCCGATCCCGGCTGGGTGACCGGGATGTCCTACGGTGTCATCGCTC
This sequence comes from Amycolatopsis sp. DSM 110486, assembly GCF_019468465.1. NCBI lineage: Bacteria > Bacillati > Actinomycetota > Actinomycetes > Pseudonocardiales > Pseudonocardiaceae > Amycolatopsis > Amycolatopsis sp. DSM 110486. The sequence continues at coordinate 10,106,358 of NZ_CP080519.1, forward strand.
CGCTGACGCACGGCGCCACGCTGATCAGCGACGAAGGAGAATTCGACGCCTTTCGCTGGTACCGAATCCTCGCCGCGCAGCGCGTCACCGTCTGGTACACCGCTCCGACCGCGCTGCGGATGCTGATGCGCGACGCGCGAAAGCCCGGAGGTTTCGATCTGGCTGCACTACGGTTCGTCGCCAGTGTCGGCGAGCCGTTGAACCCGGAGGTCGTGGTGTGGGGCCAGGAGGCACTGGGCCTGCCGGTACACGACAACTGGTGGCAGACCGAGACAGGCGCGATCATGATCGCCAACCTCGCCGCGGCGGAGATCCGGCCAGGCTCCATGGGGCGGCCCCTCCCCGGCGTCACGGCCGGTCTGCTCGAACGAGGACCGGACGGACGCGCCCTCGTCACCGGTGGCCGGGTTCGGGAGATCACCGCGCCGGGGATGGAAGGCGAGCTCGCCCTGCGACCCGGCTGGCCGTCGATGTTCCGGGCCTACTGGCACGACTCCGAGCGCTACGCGCGCGCATTCGCCGACGGCTGGTACCTCACCGGCGACATCGCCCGGCGGGACCAAGACGGCTATTACTGGTTCGTCGGCCGCGCGGACGACGTCATCAAATCCGCGGGCCACCTCGTAGGCCCGTTCGAAGTCGAGAACGCGCTGCTGGCGCACCCAGCAGTCGCCGAGGCCGGGGTGATCGGCAAACCGGATCCGGTGGCCGGCGAACTCGTCAAGGCGTTCGTGACGCTGCGCCCCGGCTACGAACCCACCGACGCGCTCCGATGGGAACTGCTGACTTTCGGGCGACACGCGCTCGGCGCGGTCGCACCCAAGGAGCTCGTGTTCGACCAGTGGCTACCGCACACCCGAAGCGGCAAAGTGATGCGCCGCCTGCTCAAAGCCAGGGAGCTGGGACTCCCCGAGGGCGACGTGTCCACCTTGGAGGTCCCGGGATGAGCAGACGACAGGCCGCGCAGAGCGCTCGCGCGAAACACCGCACGGAACTGCTGCGCCAGATGATCCGGATCCGGCGGTTCGAAGAACGTTGCGTCGAGCTGTACAGCACGGCGCGGATCCGCGGCTTCATGCACCTCTACATCGGCGAGGAAGCGGTGGCGGCCGGAATTCTGCAGGCCGTCGGTCCCGACGACGCCGTGGTGTCGACCTACCGCGAACACGGGCACGCGCTCGCACGCGGACTGCCGATGGACTCGGTGCTCGCCGAGATGTACGGGCGCACCACCGGGTGCAGCCGCGGCCGAGGCGGCTCGATGCACCTGTTCGACGCGTCCCGGCGATTCTACGGCGGCAACGCGATCGTCGGCGGTGGACTGCCGGTCGCCGTGGGCCTGGCGCTCGCCGACGCGATGCGCGGCCGACCCCAGGTCACCGTCTGCCTGTTCGGCGACGGCGCCGTGGCCGAAGGCGAGTTCCACGAATGCCTCAACCTCGCCGCGCTCTGGCGATTGCCGGTGCTGTTCTGCTGCGAGAACAACCTGTACGCGATGGGCACGCGGCTGGACCGGGCCCAGGCGGAGGTCGATCTCGCCGCCCGCGCCGCCTCCTACGGCATGCAGGCTCGCGCAGTTGACGGCATGGACGTGCTCGCCGTCGCCGAAGCCGCCGATCAGGCCGTCGAGAAGATCCGCACCGAACCCTGCCCGCAGTTCCTCGAGCTGCGCACCTACCGCTTCCGCGCGCACTCGATGTACGACCCGGACCGGTACCGCGACAAATCGGAAATCGAGCACTGGAAGGAAGCCGACCCCATCCCCCGCCTCATGCACCGGATGACCGAGGACGGCGAACTGACCGGCCGCCGGGCGACGGCGATCGAGGCCGACGTGGACCGGGAGATCGCCGCCGCGATCGAAGCGGCCGAGGCCGGCCCGCTCGAGCCGGTCGAGGACCTCACGCGGTTCGTCTACTCGGAGCAGCCATGACCACCTATCGCGAAGCGTTGCGGGCCGGCCTGCGCGACGCCCTCGAACACGACGAGCGCACGTTCCTCATGGGCGAGGACGTCGGCCGCTACGGCGGGTGCTTCGCGGTCAGCCTCGGCCTGCTGGAAGAGTTCGGGCCCGAGCGCGTCCGCGACACCCCGCTGTCGGAGTCCGCGTTCGTCGGCGCCGGGATCGGCGCCGCACTCGGCGGGATGCGGCCAATCGTCGAGATCATGACGGTCAACTTCAGCCTGCTGGCGCTGGACCAGATCCTCAACAACGCCGCGACGCTGCTGCACATGTCCGGCGGTCAGCTCAACGTGCCGCTGGTGATCCGGATGACAACCGGTGCCGGCCGGCAACTCGCGGCGCAGCATTCCCACAGCCTCGAAGGCTGGTACGCCCACATCCCGGGCCTGCGGATCGTCGCCCCCGCGACGATGGAGGACGCCCGTGGGATGCTGTGGACCGCGGTGCAGGATCCGGACCCGGTCCTGCTGTTCGAACACGGCACGCTGTACAACGTGTCCGGTGAGCTGGCGCCGGACGCAGGCGCGGTGGACATCGACCACGCGGTGATCCGGCGTCCCGGCACCGACGTCACCTTGATCGCCTACGGCGGCACACTGCGCACCGCACTCGACGCCGCCGGCGAACTCGCCGATTCGGGCGTCGACGCCGAAGTCCTCGACCTGCGTACGCTGCGACCTCTCGACGAGCCCACGATCCTCGACTCGATCGCCCGCACGCACCGGCTGGTCGTCGTCGACGAAGGCTGGCGCAGCGGCAGCCTGTCCGCCGAGATCGCAGCACGGGCCGCGGAAAAGGCGCTCTACGAGCTCGACGCCCCGATCGAACGCGTGTGCACCGCCGAGGTGCCGATTCCCTACGCGCAGCAACTCGAGTACGCCGCCCTGCCGCAGCCGGCGGACGTCGTGGCAGCAGCCCGGCGGGCGGTGGGCTGAGGTGGCTGAATTCCTGATGCCCGCGCTCGGCGCGGACATGACCGAGGGCACCATCCTGGAATGGCTGGTGAAAGCCGGGGACACCGTGCGCAAGGGTGACATCGTTGCTGTAGTGGACACCGACAAAGCCGCGATCGAGGTCGAGTGCTTCACCAGCGGCACCGTGAGCGAGGTTCTCGTGCCTGTGGGCACGCGCGTTCCGGTGGGGACACCGCTGGCTGTACTCGCCGCGGGTCCCGGCATGACTGAAGTCGGACCAACTACGCAGGACGAGCGTGAACCTGCTCCTGAGACCGTTCCGCACGTAGAGCCAGGTCCTCCAGCCGAAGTGGCGCTCGCGACACCGCCGACCCGCAAGTTCGCCGCACAGTCCGGAGTCGACCTCGCGACCGTGCACGGCTCGGGCCGCGACGGACGAGTGACTCACGCCGACGTCGCACGGGCCATCGCCGCACGGACCCCGCTGCCGGCAGGCCGCGTCCGCATTTCCCCCTACGCCAGGAAGCTGGCGGTCAAACTGGGAGTGGCCGTGTCCTCCCTCCTCCCGGCGCAGGCGGGCCGGGCGATCCACGCTCGCGATGTACGAGCAGCGGCCCAGCGCCGGGCGGAACGAGCGCCGGCGCGCCACGGCCAGGACGCGGAAGCCATGCGCCGGGCGATCGGCGCCCTGATGGCGCGGGCCAAGCGCGAGATCCCGCACTACTACCTGTCCACCACGATCGACCTGCACACCGCGGTGGAGTGGCTGCGCGAGCACAACTTGCACGTTCCGATACCCGAGCGGATCCTGCCCGCGGCGCTCCTGCTCAAGGCGACCGCGCTGGCCGCCCGGCGCGCACCTCAGCTCAATGGACACTGGGTCGACAACAGCTTCCACCCGGCGGACTCCGTGCACCTCGGGACGGCAGTCGCCCTGCGCGGAGGTGGACTCCTCACGCCCGTGATTCTCGACGCGGCGGATCGCTCCGCATCGGAGCTGATGGCCGAACTGCGTGCCGCTGTGACCCGGGCGAGGACGGGGGCCTTGCGCTCCACGGACCTCACGGCAGGCACCATCACCGTGACCAATCTCGGCGACAACGGCGTCGAGTCGGTTCACGGCGTCATCTACCCGCCGCAGGTCGCCCTCGTGGGGTTCGGCACGATCACCTCGCGCCCGTGGGCAGTCGACGGCCTGCTCGGCGTCCGCCCTCTTGTCACCGCGACGCTGTCGGCCGACCACCGCGCCAGCGACGGCGCGACCGGTGCGCGCTTCCTGAGTCGCATCGCCGCCCTGCTGCAGCAACCGGAGGAACTATGACCCCGCCACTCACCCGTGCCGAAGCGAAAAGCGCGCTCCACGCCGCGCTGGCCGGCTTCGCCAGCGAAGCCGAACTCGAGCAACTGTCACCGTCGGAAAACCTCCGCGAAGCCCTCGAACTCGATTCGATGGACTTCCTGACCTTCGTGGAACGGCTGTCGGAACAGCTCGGACGCCGCATCGAGGAGGACGACTACGACCACCTGGCCACCCTGGACTCAGCCGCCGACTTCCTCGGCGAAGCACATCGCTGACGGCGGTCAAGCCCCTGGGAGAGCTGTGCTCACTCGTCGTCGGCGCGAGCTGCCCGCGGTGGTGTGCGTGGTCGACGACCTGGCCACACAGTTGCCGCCTTCGACGGCCGGGGACTTCTGTGCTTCGAGTCTCGGTCGTGACGCCACCGCGATGCGGTGCGCGTCGAGAAGATCACGCGCGGCCATTCGCCCCGCCGACGAAGGCGGTCCAGCCCTCGTCGCGCCCCTGCATCCGGCGAAAGCTGGTAACCCCACCGGCACAAGGAGGTCATCATGAAACTGGTCCGCATGTGGTTCGGGCTCGTTTTGGTGGCCCTGGGCGTGCTGGGAATCCTGGACACCGTCGGCGTCGCGGAATGGAGCGTCACTGCCGGGCGGTGGTGGCCGCTGGCGATCATCGGATTGGGTCTCGCAGCGATGTGGTCGCAGCGACGGGTCTCGTTCGGTCCGGGCCTGCTGACCGTCGTCGGGCTGGTGCTGCTCGCGGGGCAGCTGCAGTGGACGCAAAAGACGTTGTTCTGGCCGTCGCTGCTGCTCCTCGCAGGCGCCGTGGCACTCGCCGGGCTTGCGGCCAAGCCGGTCCCGCTCCCAGCCGCGCACCGTATCGCTGGCGCTGCTGGGCGGGGCGAAGACCGTTGACCGGTCCGGGCACTTCACCCATGCTGACGTCGCGGCGGTCCTGGGCGGATCCACCCTTGACCTGCGTCACGCCCACATCGACGACCGGGCGACGGTCGACGCGTTCGCGCTCTTCGGCGGCGTCGACGTGCTGGTGCCCGAAGACTGGCGCGTCCAGGTCGGCGGGCTGCCGATCCTCGGCGGCTACGAGGACAAAACTTCCGACGACACAGCTCTGCCGGACAACGCACCCGTCCTGAAGGTCAACGCCACAGCCGTGCTCGGCGGGGTCAAGGTCGCGCACGACCCGAGCTGACAGCCGGGCCGTCAGTCCTCGACGTGCTGCACGAGCTCTTCGGTCGACCGCCGCACCCGCGGCGGTTCCGATTCCGAGCTGTGTCCGATCCGCACGAGCACCTGCGGTACGCCTGTCAACGAGAGCTCTTCACCGAGTTTCGCGCGCACCGTTTCGAGGTGCAGGGGCTGAGTCAGCACGGCGCCCACCAGGCCGAGGTCGACTGCCGTGAGCCACGCGAGTTCCAAGGCGTATCCGGCCCGCAAGTGGTCCAGGCGGGTATCGCCGGGCGTCACGAGAACGACCAGGACGCCGGCCGCCAGCCGCTCTTCGATCTCGGTCCAGTGCGGGACCTCGGTCGCCCGGCGGACCAGTCCCGCCCACGGCACCGCACCGGCCGGGATGCGACCCGCGGGAATGCCGACGCCGTGGCGGTGCGTCGCCTCGTCCCGGATCGTCCACAACGACAGCTCACGCTGGTACCCGCTGTCTGCTTGAAACTTCTCCGCGGCGACGTGCAGCAGCTTTGCGACGGCCGCGATGTCGGGCTCACGGGTGACGAGCCGGGCATCGACGCCCAACGTCCTGGCGGCCGAGACAACCCGCCGGGCCGCGCTGTCGCGCACCGGTTGCAGGCCGAACGGCCTCCGATGGCTCGTTCGGTGGGCGATCGCGCGGTGCAGCCGGACCTCTTCGTGCGTGGGCGCCGACGACCGGTGGGCATCCACCCGGGCAACAATCTCGGGGCGGTGCTCGTTCGGCAGCAGGACGACGTCAGCTGCCCGGCCCAGCGTTCGGACCGCGAGCTCGAGGTTCACGACGGCTGCACCGCACGACGCGGCGCGATCCCGACCGTCCGGGTCGTGGTGCGGCAGAACGAGGTCGCCCCGTTCACGCAGCCACGCCCGTCCCGGTGCGAGGTCCAGCAGCCACGGCTGGAGGTTGTGCACCGACGGTGCGCCGAGCACGGCCCGGGCGAGGTGCTCGGTCTCGGCGCTCGTCCAGACACCAGTCTCCACGGCACTCACCCCTTCCGGCTGAGCCGACCTGCACCCGCGGTCCACAGGTCGCGGCGATAACGCTGCAGGCAGGTGAGCAAGCGTTCCTCCGGACCTCCCAGTTCGGGTGCTGTGGTGAGGACCGGCACATCGCCGCCACTGAGCTCCGCGAGGAACCGCGACAGGCGCGCAGGCTCCGGTACAAGCTGCACGCCGGCGTAGGCGACGATGAAGAGATCTTCGCCCGAGTGTGTCTCGATCGCCACCGCCCAGCCGTGATGCTCGTCCCACAACAGCGCGACGTCCCGATCGGGGTGTTGGGGCAGGCGCGTCTCCAGCGCGATGTACGCCGAGAAGGGCGGATTCACGTCGGTGGTACACGACTCCTCGCCCACGCCCATCGCGGCACTCACGGCGGCGACGTAGCCCGACAGACCGCACAGGAACGCGTATTCCCGATCCGAATCATCTCCGAGCGGGTGGGTCACGGTGCCCCTCCGCCTTCCGTCGCCACTTCGCTCCGATGCACTCGGCCAAGTGCAGCCATTCGTTTCTCCTTCGCCTACCCGTCTCGTCCCCAGCACACCTCGGCCGACCGGTGCGCCGATGTGGCCGTACGGCCCCCGTCCGGGTGACGAACGGCCTCAGCGCGTCCTGCGGCGCAGCATTGCGGCGGCCGGCATCGGCAGGCGCGAGCACCGCCGTCCGGGCGGCACGAGAGCCGCGACAGGCACCAGCCCGTCTTGTCCGTGCCACGAAAAGCCCGCACAGCAGCAACAGCGGCAGCACGGACCGTGAGAATGTCGAGCTTGTTCCGCGGCGTCGGTCATCTCGCGAGGGGCCTTCTTGCCCCGGGCCCACCGCCGAGCAGCTCGACCACCGACGCGGGCAGCAGTTCCAGAACGCCGTCGAGGCGGCAAAGGCTCCCGACCGCCGCCGTCACCGCCGCGGCCGCCGCCGGTACCTCGGCGCGCGTGGAGTCGGCGGACCCAGCGAACCGGGCCACAAAACCGGGGACGGCGTACCGGGTCGGTACGAAGGCCGGATGCCAGCCCTCGTAGAACAAGCCGCGCAGCAGCTCTGGCAGCTGGGCCGCGAACCTCGCGGCGCCCTCGACAGTCAGCCGATCGCGCACCGTGTGCAGCCAGGCACGGAGCATCCGGTACGCGTCCCGGTCGTCTTTCGCGCCGAGGTGGTCACGGACCACGGCCAGCCAGTCGTGCGCGGTGCTTTCCGCGTGTGCAAAGGGGTCGGACATCGTGGCCTCCTGCGGACGAGGATCTCAAGGTTCGCATCGGCCCCTTGACCCGGGAAGGGCCCGAAGGACCGGTCCCGGTCGACCGCCGCATTGACCGTCAAGGGTGGATTCGCTCAACCGCGCCAGACGACCTTGTCGGCCTCGACCGCCACGAAGGTGACCGCCCCAGCGACCAGGACCCGAAACCACGTCCCGGCTCCGACCGGCGCGGTGTGGAACAGCGTATTCATCACCGGCACGTAGGTGAGCACCAGCTGGAGCGCCGCGGTGGCTCCGATGCCGAGGGCCAGTATTCCGCTGTGTCGGGGCCACGCGAGCACGACGAGCCGGTTCAGCGAACGGCAGCTGATCAGGTAGGCGATCTGCACCCCGACGAACACGTTCATCGCGCTGGTACGCGCCTCCGCGATCGCTGCGCCGGCAGCGAGTTCACCGCGGTAGGCCCAGAACGCGGCGGCCACCAGCAGGATCGAGAGCAGGACGACCCGCCGCAGCAGGGCAGCAGTGAACAACGGTTGCCGCGGCGAGAGCGGCGGGCGGCGCATCAAGTTCGGCTCTTGCGGCTCGAACGCCAAGGTGAGCCCGAGGAACACCGCCGTGGTCATGTTGATCCACAGGATCTGCACCGGCACGATCGGCAGGGCCACACCCAGCAGGACCGCGGTGAGGACGACCACGCCCTCGCCGATGTTCGCGGGCAACGTCCAGGCGATGAACTTGCGCAGGTTGTCGAAGACGCCTCGTCCTTCCCGCACAGCGGCGGCGATCGAGGCGAAGTCGTCATCGGTCAGCACCATGTCGGCAGCCTGGCGGGCGGCGTCCGTGCCGGTCCGGCCCATCGCGACGCCGATGTCCGCGCGGCGCAGCGCGGGTGCGTCGTTCACGCCGTCGCCGGTCATGGCCACGATCTCGCCGCGGCGCTGCAACGCTTGCACCAGGCGCAACTTCTGACCCGGTGACACCCGGGCGAACACCTGCGTGCGCGCCACCTCGGAGTCGAAGCGGTCCCCGGCGACCCGATCCAGCTCGGCGCCGGTCATCACCACTGGCTCCGCACCCAGCCCGACGGAGGATGCGATCGCACGTGCCGTTCCGGGGTGGTCGCCGGTGATCATCTTTACGTCGATACCGGCCTCGTGACACGCCGCCACGGCCTCCCCTGCCTCCGGGCGCGGGGGATCCTGCATCGCCTGCAGGCCGAGAAAAGCCGGTCGTGGGCTCGCCGCCGAGCTGAACCAAGCGAACGCCAGCACTCGCAGCCCACGCGCGGCCAACTCGTGGTGTGTGCGCACGACTCGGTCGGCTCCGTCAGTATCCAGTCCTTCGCGACACAGGGCGAGCACCTCCTCCACCGCGCCTTTCACGTACCCCCGATCGCCGTGCACTGTGGTCATCAGCCGCCGCTCCGGCTCGAACGGCACCACATCGGTCCGCGGTGCGGTCGCGCGCAGCGCCGACACGTCCAAACCCGCGGCGGCCGCAGCGGCGAGCAACGCACGTTCCGTCGGGTCACCTTCCTCGGGTTCAGCGTCGTTGCAAAGCACGCCCGCGATCAGGCACTCCCGCAGCGCGGGATCCAGACCGGCATCCTGCGGCGGAGCTACCCGTCCGCCCGCTGCGATCGCGACGACGGTCATGCGGTTGCGCGTCAGAGTTCCGGTCTTGTCGGTGCAGATCACTGTGGTCGACCCGAGGGTTTCCACCGCGGGCAGATGGCGCACGATCGCACCGCGCCGTGACATCCGCACGACGCCGATGGCCAGCACGATGGTCACCGCCGCAGGCAGCCCCTCCGGGATCGCGCCCACGGCAAGTGCGACGGCGGCGGTGAAAATCTCGGCCACCGACATCCCCCGCACCAGGCCGACCGTGAACGCGGCCACAGTCACGGCCACAATCCCGATGGTCAGTTGCCGGGAGAATCCGGTGAGCTTGCGGGTCAGCGGGGTGACGACCGTGCCGGCACCGCTGACCATCCGCTGGATGCCGCCGAGCTGCGTCGCCGCGCCGGTGGCCACGACCAAGGCGCGCGCCGAGCCACGTGTGACGACCGTCCCGGAGTACGCGGTATTCGTCCGATCGGCGACGATGGTGTCATCGGGCAGGACCGCCACGGTCTTCGACACCGGTACCGACTCGCCCGTCAGTGCCGACTCGTCGACTTCCAGCGCGTGCAGTTCGGCGAACCGGACATCGGCCGGGACCCGGTCACCACCCGCGAGCTCCACAATGTCGCCGGGCACGAGTTCCTCGGCCGGCACCCGCTGCCCGCGACCGCCGCGAACCACCGTCGCTTCCACCGGCACCAACCGGGCCAGCGCGTCGAGCGCGTGCACAGCGCGAGACTCCTGCACATACCCGATCAGTGCGTTGAGCAGGACCACCCCACCGATGACAGCGGCGTCGACGTAGCCGCCGAACGCCAGTGTGACGAGGCCTGCGGCCAGCAGCACGTAGATCAGCGGGTCACGAAGCTGAGCCAGCACCCGCCTCAGGAGTCCCGGTCCCTGCGCCGTCTCGAGCTGGTTCGGCCCGTGACTGACCAGCCGGGCAGCAGCCTCACCAGCGTCCAGCCCGGCTGCCGGGTCGGTCCGAAGCTTCTCGACCAGCACCTCCAACGGGATCGCGTGCGGTGCGTCGAGCGCTCCGGTGCTCGGCGCGGCCATCAAGCGTCGCCGCGGTGGATTGCCGTCGCACCGACGAGCTGGTTCCGTTCACGCAAGACCCTGGTCCGCATCACGCCTCCTCAGCTTTCGAGTCGCGGCCTCCCGGCGAGCCGGTTGCGGCCGAGCGGCCGCACGGGTCCGGGCGTGCCGTCCTCGCCGATGAAGATGCCTACCAGCCAGTGGCTTCTCCCGCCCAACCGCCTGCTTCGGATCAGACGCTGGGATACTTGGCGAGGATTTCGCGCAGCGCGGAGACAAACCGCAGCGATTCGTCGTGTTCGCGCTGCCAGACGTTGCGGCCGAAGATCAGGCCGGTCGCCCCGGCTTCCATCGCCTGCTGCGCCTTCTCGAGCATCGCGTCGTCGCCCGCTCTGGACCCGCCGGAGACGAGCAGCAGGGTCCGCCCGGCCGAGCGCACGACGGCGTCAATGGCCTGCTGGCTCGTGAACTCGGCGTCGTAGGCCCGTGGCACGTGCGAATTCTTGTCCGGGTGCGGGAAGTTCACCTTCACGACGTCGGCACCGAGTTCGGTGGCCGTCCGCGCGGCGTAGTCCACGGCGTAGAAGGAATCCCGCCCGCCTTTGGCCTCGATCGCCGCGCCGCGCGGGTAGGCCCACACGATCAGCGGCATGCCGAGCCGGTGGGCGTCCACGCGGACCTGGCGTAGCTGCGCGAAATCGTGTTCCTGTGCGGGCGTGCCGACGTAGAGGGTGTAGCCGACAGCGTCAGCGCCGAGCCGCACGGCTTCCTCGACGCTGCCGTGCAGCGGCGACAGCGCCTCGGCATCAGAGGGGATCTCGGTCTTCCCGTTGAGCTTCAGCACCAGCGGGAGCTCGCCCGCGTAGTCCCAGTAGAACTTCTCGGCGAGCCCGATCTGGATGGCGATCCCGTTGAAGCCGCCCTCGACAGCCAGCTTCAGGATGTACTTCGGGTCACCGGCCCGCGGATTGGCGAAGAAGTCCCGCGGCCCGTGCTCGAGCCCCTGGTCATACGGCAGGAAGAAGGCGGTCCCGTTGCGCAGGCCGTGTTCGTGCAGGATCCGGTGCAGCCGAGTTTTCTTGCCGGTGTTCAGCCCCAGCTCGGCCAGCGGTGGACGTGGTGTCATGACGGATGTCCTTTCCGGTACGGCGGGTTCAGGGACCCACGGAGACGGCGGGTTTTCCATTCGGTTCGGCGGCCTGCGGCATGGGCGGCTTGGCCGCGGCCGCCTCGTGCGCGAGGAACGACCCGAGCTCGCCGATGGTGCTCATCAACGGAGCCGGGAACACGACAGTGCTGTTGTGATCGACCGCGATCTCGACCAAACTCTGCAAGTTGCGCAGCTGCAGCGAAAGTGGGTGCGCCATCATCGTGTCCGACGCCTCGCCGAGCTTCGTCGCCGCCAGCGCCTCACCCTCGGCGTTGATGATCTTCCCCCGCTTCTCCCGTTCGGCTTCGGCCTCCTTGGCCATCGCACGCTTCATCGCTTCCGGCAGCTGAATGTCCCTCAGCTCCACCAACGTCACGTCGACACCCCACTCGGTCGTGGTGTCGTCGAGGATCCGCCGGATGTCGGAGTTGATCGCGTCCGTTTCCGACAGGGTTTCGTCGAGCGTGTGCTGCCCGATCACCTTCCGCAGAGTCGTCTGCGCGATCTGATTGATCGCCGCGTGCACGTTCTCGATCGCCACGACCGACTTCACCACGTCGACCACTCGGAAGTACGCGACCGCCGAGACGTCCACGCTCACGTTGTCCCGAGTGATGATGCCCTGCGACTGGATCGGCATGGTGACGATCCGCAGGGACACCCGGCGCAGCACATCGACCACAGGGATGATCAGCCGTAGCCCTGGCTCGCGTACTCCGATCACTCGCCCGAGCCGGAACTGCACCCCCTTCTCGTACTGCTTGACGATCCTGATCGAAAGGCCCAGCACAAGCAGGACCGCCACGGCGATCCCGGTGATGATCCAAGGGTTCATGGCGTTACTCCGTTCCTTGTGGCTCGATCCGGGAGGACCGGCCCGTGGTCATGAGCTCGATGAGGGTTTCCTTGTCGACGTCGCTGGCCGGGTGCCCCACCGCCAGCCGGCCCAGATACAAGACAGCGACCCGGTCCGCGACGTGCAGGACCCCGTTCATGTTGTGAGAGATCGCGATCACCGCCGGTCCGCGGTCGGCCGGCGTCCGCACCAGCCGCAGCACGACTTCGGTCTGCTGCACGCCGAGCGCCGCCGTCGGCTCGTCCATGAGCACCAGCCTCAACTTCCACAGCAGGGATTTCGCGATCGCGACCGCCTGGCGCTGCCCGCCGGTCAGCAGGCCGACGGGCTGGCGCACCGAAGGCACCGTCGTCACGCCGAGCTCGGCAAGCGTCTTGCGCGTCGAGAGCTGCATCGTGTCTTCGTCCAACACGCCGTGGCATACGAGTTCGCGGCCGACGCACCGGTCGTCCCTGCCACCGGAACTCACCGCTGTCCAGCGAGTGGATCCCCGCGATGCACTTGATCAGCACGGACTTCCCCGCCCCGTTGTCCCCGACGAGCGCGGTGACTTGCCCGGCTGGAACATCGAGATCGACCCCCGCCAGTGCCTGGACGGCGCCAGCCGCCCCACCGCGCTGCCCGGCAACCACGCCCGCGGAGGGATCACCACCACCGGACAGTGCGCGTGCCGTAGACAGGAACCGCTCACGGAGCCGGCCAGCAGGCCGCGCCACTTTCCCCAGCCGTGGCTGCCGACCACCAGCATCAGCGCGTCACGCGAGCACTCCACGAGCACATCAGCGGGATCGCCCTCGGCAGCCACGCACCGCACCTCCACGCCTGGCCGGCCCGCGCAAGCCGAGGCCACGTACTCCTCGAGTTGCCGCAGGTGTTCTTCCCTCGCCTCAGCCGCCTTCCGGTTCACCGACTCGTCGTCGAGCATCGGGTCGTACACCCACGCCGTCACGGCTTGAACGTCGGCGGCATCCGATCCGTCGAGACCCACCACCAGCCGATCGTTGACTTCTGCCATTGCCGTGACCTTCCGCCGAGGCACAGTTGCCGACTCAAGGACAGCGGTTCCCTCCGGTGGGGGAAACGGCCGGTGGACACCGGTGCCGAGGACCAAGGGCCCGGCACGGTGCACGCTCGCGACACTGACGTAAGGCCCGGGCGAAAAGACATAGGACCCTATCCGCGAATTCCCCAGCCAACTCAAGCTGGGCGTGAACATTGCGGAATACCTGTGAGGAGACACACCGCTCGCGGACACCCAGGACGGCCCGCGAGGAACCGGCTTCGCCCCTCCCGATCCCAGGAACCCAACAGACTTCCGAGGTGTGCCGTGTTCGCTCACGTCGCGTGGTGGTCGACGATCTGCTTCACGAGTCTGGTGTGCGCGCTCGGTGTCCTGGTCGTGCCGGCCGCGGCGGTCATCGCCATAGCCTCGATGGCACTGGCACTGGCCTCGCTCGTCTGGCTGTGCGCGGACGGGGTGCGTTGGGTGGAACGTGCGTTCGGCCCCCACCACGCGTCCCGGCGCGCAGCGATGGCATTGGCGCTGGGTCTGATGGTCGTAGGTGTCTTCGCCGCCACGATCGCAGTGATCGCCGGTCCGGGGCCGGCTTTCACGACGACCGCTGTTCTGCTGTTAGCGGGAGCCTGGTCCGGGTGGCGAACTCTCTTCAGAGCGCCGCAGCGAGGCAGCCGGAGTCGACAGACGACATCGGCGTCGCACACAGGCGTGCCCTGCCCGATGCCGGTCAGCGCCCTCTCGCTCGACGAGCTCTGCCTGGCGTGGCGGCGGAGCTTCGTGCAGCTGCAACACGCAGGTGACGAGCGCGGGCGGCACATCGTCGTCTCCGCCCGGCAGGCCTACCTCGACGAGTTGGAGCGGCGCGACCGGCAGGGGTTCGCGAAATGGCTGGACAGCGGAGCGCGGGCCGCCGGTGACCCGAGCCGGTTCGTGCGCCCCGGCGAATGACCCGTCGACGCCTTGCACCCGCAGCCCATTGACGAATGCGCAGAACCCCCGACTCGAAAGGAAAACCGATGACGACGCACTCCGATCCGCTCGCACCCGCCTATCAGACGGCCCGCCGCTGGCTGACCGCCATCGCCGAGCAGCTGGGTACCGAAGACCACCACTACGTCTACCGGGTGCTGCGAACGTGGTTGCACCTGGTCCGCGACCGGCTCACCGTCCAGAGCGCCGCACATTTCGCGGCCCAACTGCCCGAGCTGCTGCGCGGCGTCTACTTCGACGGCTGGAAACCGAGCAGAGTCCCCGTGCGCTACGACGCCGCCACGTTCACCGTTTTGTTCGCCGAAGGAGCGACGATCAGTCCGAACGACGTCCCGGCGGCCGCAAGCGCGGTTTCGGCGGCGCTGGATTCACTCTGCTCCCCAGGCCAGCTCGAGCACGTCTTCACACTTCTGCCGGCGGCCCTCCGCGGCGAGCTCGAGTTCGGGACCCCGGTCCGGCCGACGTCTGTTCGCCGCCGCTGAACGCGCGCACCCGAGACTCGCCGGGCCGAATGCCGACCCGGCTGCGAACGTCGCTGTCAGCCGAAGGCGTTCCACGCGCGGCGATGACCGGGCAGAGCGCGTAGGAGATCAGGCTCTGGCTCGTCGAGCCGAGTGCCAAACCCGGTGCCCTGCCCCGCCTGCCTACGACCAGCAGCTGTGCGCGGTCGGGGTAGACGAGCAAGCCCTCCGATGGCCGTCCCTTCGCCACCACGCGGGTGACTTCGATGTCCGGATACTTCTCCTGCAGGCAGGCCAGTCACTGGGCCAGCAGTTCCCGCTCGTGCTCCTCGATCGCCTGCGTGTCCATGGTCCAGCCACCCTCCTTGAAAACCGAGGGCAAGAACGCTTCCCGCCAGCAGTGCACCGCGACGAGCGGAGCCCGGCGCCACGATGCCTCCTCGAAAGCGAGAACGATCGCCTCCTCACCAACCGGCGTGGCGTCAACGCCGACCACCACCGGCCCGTCAACTGGCGGCGCGTCGTCGCCGGCGTGTGGCCGGACGAACGCGGCCGGGCACTCGCCCTGCGCCGCGAGCGCGACCGACACCGATCCCAGCAGGATCCGGCCCAGACGACGAAGCCCGGGCGTGCCGAGGATCAGCAGGCCGGCGTAAGCGGATTCGTCGCGCAACGCCACCGCCGGACGCTCCGGCCGGAACACGACTTTCACGGTCAACCCCGGAGCCACTTCAGCCGCCGCCTCCTGCGCCTGCTGGAGCACGCGGCGCCCGCACTCACGGGTGAGTCGCTGCACGTCGGCGTACATCGACACAGCATGCGGATAGGCCACCGGGACCTCGTCGACGGCGTACACGACGCGGAGACTGCGGTGGTACTCCCCCGCCATCCGCGCGGTCCATATCAGCGCCGTGATTGACGCCTCGGATCCGTCGACTCCGACAACCAGGTCAGTGGACAGGCTTGTCATTCTGCACCCCGCATTCAGCGCTGGGCCATGCGCGGCGGATACCCCGGCAACCAAGCTTCAGCTGTGAGCTCTCCGCCGGGCGGACGTCGAGGGGCACAGGGTGTACTCAGGCCCGTCGACTGTCCCGCCCCGGGTTTGATGGAGGTATCGAACACCCGGAGGATTCACGGTCATGGCGGCACCACGGAAGTACCCCGAGGAGTTGCGGGAGCGGGCAACGCGGCTGGCAGTCGAGGCTAGGCGAGACCCTGCGTCGGCTGGTGGTGCGATCAAGCGGATCGCCGACCAGCTCGGTGTGCACCCGGAGGCGTTGCGGACGTGGGTGAAGCAGGCCGAGACCGACGAAGGGGCACGGCCGGGCACGACCTCGGCAGAGGCGGCCAGGATCGCCGAGCTGGAACGTGAGGTGCGTGAGCTGCGCCGGGCGAACCAGATCCTGAAGTCAGCGGCCTTAGATTCAACCGGTCGGTGCATCGGGGCTGGTTGAGGAGGGGTTTGTGGCGCGTCTGGGTCGGCCGGGCATGTCGGATCCGATGAAGGAGGAGTTGTGGGGGCGGTGGAGGGCCGGAGAGTCGATCAGCGTGATCGGACGTGCACTGGACAAGCCGCCTGGGTCGGTGTTCACCGTGCTCAAGCATCATGGCGGGATCGCCCCCAAGCGGCCGGTTTCCCGAGCGGACCACCTCAGTGTCGATGAGCGCGAGGTGATTTCGCGTGGAATCAGCGCTCAGTTGTCATTCCGGGCGATCGCGGCGAGTCTCGGGCGGTCGGCATCGACGGTGAGCCGGGAGGTCCGGCGCAATGGCGGCCGCGACGTCTATCGCGCCGTCGCGGCCCAGGAGCGTGCCGATGATCAGCGCAAGCGCCCTAAACAATCCTTGCTGGCAAGGAATCCGATCCTGCGCAACCGCGTCGTGGACTGGCTCGAGCAAGAATGGTCGCCCCAGCAGATCGCGCGGCGGCTGCGGTTGGAACACGAGGGCGATCCGGACATGATGGTCAGCCACGAGACGATCTACCGCAGCGTCTACACCAGCCGTTGGAAGCTCATCCCGAAGGCGATGTCGAAGAAGCTGCGGACCGGGCGTCCGATCCGCAAGAACAAGCGGCACAGTGTGAAAGGGCAGTGGCGCTCGCAGATCATCGATGCACGCCCGATCACCGACCGGCCGGCCGAGGCCGAAGACCGCAGCGTCATCGGGCACCTTGAGGGCGATCTGATCGTCGGCGGTACGAGCAGTCAGGTAGCGACGCTCGTAGACCGCAAAACCCGCTACCTCACAGTGGTTCAGCTGGCTGACCGGCGCACCGAGACTGTCGTCGCAGGGCTCATCGAGCGATACGCCACGATGCCCGAGACGCTGCACCGCAGCTTGACCTGGGACCGCGGGATGGAACTGGCCGACCACCGCGTATTCACCACCGCCACAGGCGTTGACGTGTTTTTCGCCGCGCCCCGCAGTCCATGGCAACGCGGCACGAACGAGAACACGAACAAGCTGCTGCGCCAATATCTACCGAAGGGCACCAACCTCGCCGCCTACAGCCAGACCGAACTCGACGCGATCGCCGATCGACTCAACAACCGACCCCGAAAATGCCTGGGTTACCGCACACCGGCCGAGTGTGTTGCCTTGACGGGTTGAATCTAAGGCGTCTTTCTTCGCAGCGGAGCTGGACCGTCCGTCGCGATGAAGGTCGAGTTCGTTGACTCGCAGCGGAAGGAGCACGGTGTCCAGCCGGTCCTGCAGGTGCTTGAGGGCACGCCTGCCCAGATCGCACCGTCGACCTACTACGCCGCCAAGTCCCGTCCCGAATCCGCCCGCGCGGCGCGGGACCGGGAGCTGACCGAGAAGATCAAACGGGTGCATGAGGCGAACTACAGCGTCTACGGAGCCAGGAAGGTCTGGGCTGAGCTGAACCGCCACGGCGTCGAGGTGGCCCGGTGCACGGTCGAGCGGCTTATGCGCGAGGCCGGGTTACGCGGCCTGCTCCGCGACAAGTCTCCTCGCACGACACGGCCGGCGCCGGAGACCGGAAGGCCGACTGACCTGGTGGAACGTGACTTCACGGCGACGCGGGTGAACGAGTTGTGGGTCGCGGACATCACTTACGTGCGCACGGCCGCGGGCTGGGCCTACGCCGCGTTCGTGCTGGACGTGTTCTCCCGCCTGATCGTCGGCTGGCAGGTCGCCACCAGTCTCTACACGGATCTGGCGCTGGACGCGCTGCAGATGGCGATCTGGCGCCGCCAGGCCGACCGCGCCGACCTGACCGGGCTGGTCCACCACAGCGACCGCGGAGTGCAATACCGAGCGATCCGCTACACCCAGCACCTGGCCGAGGCCGACGCCGTCGCCTCGGTCGGGTCCCGAGGCGACAGCTACGACAACGCGATGGCCGAGGCGTTCAACTCGCTCTACAAGGCCGAACTCGTCCGCAACAGCGGCCCCTGGCGCGGCCTCGACGACCTGGAAATCGCGACCGTGGAGTACATCGACTGGTACAACAACCGGCGCCTGCACGGCGAGCTCGGACACCTCCCACCCACCGAATACGAGACGCTCCACGCGATGACCCACCCGGTCACCGCAACCCAGGAAACCAACTAATCCACTCTCCATGAAACCCGGGGCTTGACAGACAGCTTGCGGTAGCAGCGCGCGGACGCGCTGCTGGCTATTGGCTCCGCTGGCTTGACATCGCTGTCTCGTCGGATACCTGGCGCTGGTGGCCACCCTGCCGTGAAACTTGATCGTCGGCGGGCTCGCCGTGTTCGCGCTGGGTATCCGGTCGCCTCGTCGTTCTGGCTTGGCGCTGGCGTTTCGCTGCAGGCGGTGGGGAAACGTCGTTACGGCAGCCCCCGCACCGGCCCGCTCTGGGGTGCCTCCACATCTCAGCCCTTTTCCGAGCGCACCACCATGACCGGGCAGTCCGCGTGGTGCAGCAAGGCCTGGCTCGTCGACCCGAGCACCAGCCCGGCGAAGCCGCCGCGGCCACGGCTGCCGACGACGAGCAGCTGGGCGTTGTGGCCCAACGCGAGCAACCGATGGCGGGGCTTGTCGTGGTCAACTTGGCGTTCGACGTAGACGTCGGGGTACTTCTCCTGCCAGCCGGCGAGGCGTTGGGCGAGCAGGCGGTGGCCGGTCTCCTGGAGGCTCTCGCCCTGGAACATGCCACTGCCGACGCCGGTGTGGGAGAGGTCGCCGTCGTGCCAGGTGTGGAGGGCGATGAGGTCAGTTTTGCGCAACGAGGCCTCCTCGAAGGCCCAGCCGATCGCCGCTTCGCTGAGCGGGCTGCCGTCGACGCCGACAACGACCTGGCCGTCAACAGTTTCCTGGCCGCGGACAGCGACCACCGGGCAGTGAGCCTTTGCGGCCAGATCGACACCCGGCGAGCCGCTGAACAGGCCGAGCAGCGGCCCGATCGGTTCGCCGACCACAAGGATCCTCGCGCGTTCCGACGCGATGAGGAGGGCGGGCACACGGCCTCGGTCTGTCGCTTCGGTCGAGACGTCGAGCCCGGGCACGACGGCTTCGAGCGTCTCGCGCGTCCGGCGCAGCAATGCTTCTGCCTCCGCGCGCTTGACGGCTATCCAATCCGATGGCATGTCTGCTGCGCTGCCGAACCAGGTGTCGTCGAACCCGTAAGCGGTGAGCACGACCAGCGGAGCGTGCCGCCGCGCTGCTTCCCCGACTGCCCACACCGCCGCCGCGGTCGCGGCCTTCGAGGCGTCCACGGCCACGACGACGGGTGACTTTCCGGGTGCGGTCATGATGTGTCCTCCCGTTCCACTACGACGAAGCACGAACGTAGGCCCGCGCGGACCTGCTCTGCTGCAGCCGTTCGTCCTGGCAGCCGGGGACCAACGTCAGCTCCGCGCGGCGACCCAGTCCCGGTCGCCGCTCACGGCCGTCGGCAGCGTCGGGAAAATCCGCTTCTCCCCCACCTTCCCGACCAGTCCCGCGGCTTCGAGGTCGTCGCGCAGGTCCTGCTTGACGTGCGCGAGCGCGGACACGCCGCAGCGGGTGAGTTCCTCACGCAGCTGGTCGAGGGCATCGGCCGCAGTGAGGTCGAGCTCGACGTTGGCCTCGGTGTTGCGCACGAACCATTGCACCGGCCCGGACACCTCGTCCGACACCGCGACGAGGGCACGCCGGCGGAAGTCCTCATCGTTGACGCCGATACACCGCCGTTGTGCCGTCGATCGCTTCATGCAGCAGCGCGGTGAAGGTCTGCTCGCAGGCCTACCGCACCGCGTACCTCGAATCCGCAAGGGCGAACCGATGACCGCGAAACCCTGGCACAGAGGCGAACTCCGCCGGAACGCCGAGACGCACGGGTGGTCGGATCCTGGCACCCGACCGGGCGGCCTGGCCGCAGGTGCCGACCCGCACTGGGTGTCCCTTCTGCCCACCGGCGCGATCCCGGGCAGCTGTAGAAGGGGCTCAGGAATGCGCCTTCTTCTCCAGCTCCGCCGACCACTCCCGGTGCCACTTCCGACACGATGACGGTTCAGCGCGAACACGGAACTCCAGTAGGCCAGCCGCGGTGAAAAGCACGTCACGAAGTACAGGCCGACCGCGGCGACCGCGTTAACCATGGCGCCCGCGGAGGACAACGGCGGGGAACGCGCCCCGCAACGGGGTCGCGAGTGCGTCGGCTGTCGCTTTAAGGTGACGTTGGGCCTGACTGGGGTTCGCGTGTCCGGCGTCGCGAGCTGTGAAGGCGACCACGGCCCCGATCCGCGTCACGTCGAAGGTGACCGGTGTCCCATCCCTGCGCCGAACCTGCACGGGCCACGACCGCTTTCGCGAGCGGAGCTCGCCCCGCGAGTGTCCAGCGTGCGCAGCCTGCCACGGCAGCGGGTCTGTCAAACGAGCAGTGTAAGTCGGGTTGAGGAGCTACTTGCGTCCGGCGGCCAGGCGGCCAAGGCGTTCGGAGCGGGTTTCCAGCGCATGGTCGGTTTGCGGCCGGCGCCGGTCGGGTCCAAGCTCATGATCGCCAGTAGACGCATTTGAGCGCGGCCTGCTCGCCTCGGGAAGTGTCCGCGGGCCTTCACGGCGCGGAGGATTCGGGCCTTAACACTCTCGATCGCGTTGGTCGTGCACATCACCCGCCGGATCTCGGGGTCGAACGCCAGGAGCGGCACGAACTCGGCCCAGGCTTTGTCCCACAACCTGACGGTGGTCGGGTATCGAGCCGTCCTCGCGTCTTACGGTCAATTCCGCTCCACCGGAAATCGATGAGGACATGGCCGGGGCCAGGCTACGAAGCACGGCCGAGCATGGTCGGGCAGAGGGCGTGGCGGGCACAGTGGTCTGCGGTGAACCCTAGTAGCAGGTTGGCCAGCGGGCTGTGTCCGCGTGACCCCAGAACCAGCAAATCGGTGTGATCGCTGCGACGGACGAGAACGTCGGCAGGGTGGCCGTGGATCACTTCCGGCTCTGCGGTCACACCGGTCTCGTCGAATTCCTTGGCCAGCAACTGTCCAGGAGGTCGGGACAGTGGGGGTGGCCCACTCAGCGCCGAAGTGGTTCCAGCAGACGGTGTGGACTATGTGTATCGCGAGCAGAGTGGCGCCGCGCAGGTGGGGGCGTGGCGGGCGGCCGTGGATCCGTCGACGCCGACGAGAATCACGCCGTGGGTTTCCTCTGGTTCCGTGCGCACGGCCACGACCGGGCACGCGGCAGTGTGCACACAGGCCCGGCTGACCGAGCCGAGCAGCCGTCGAGTCACCGGGCCGTGTGCTCGGGAGCCGACAACCAGCAGGTCGGTGGTGGCGCAGGCTTGGACGAGGTGGGCCGCGGCATCGCCGTGTTCGATGTGGTGCTTGACCGCAAGGCCGTGGCTGGCCCGTTCGATGGCAGGCAGCATCTGCGCGCGAAGGTCCTCACTGCGGTCGCGTCGAGTATGGCGGTCGACGACGGTGAGTGCGTGGATTTCCGCGTGGCGCAGGCGGGCTTGTTCGGCTGCCCACGCCAGCGCTGTCGCCGAGTGTGGTGAGCCGTCGTATCTGGCGATCACGCGGTCCATCGGAGCCTCCTCTGCGCCGGTGCTATCGCGCAGTGTTTCGGCGCTCTCGACGGTGAGCCGGTCGCGTACCAGGAGGAATCGGTTCCGGGAGAACACGACGCGGTGGCAGTGCTTCGCTGCGGTGGCAGCGAGGATTCCGGCACTCTCTTGGACGACGAGATCGATGACGACGGCCCTGACCTCACTACAGCTGATCGGCCCGTAGTGACCCGACGTCGATCGTCACTGGCAGGCCGTTGGGCTCGACTTGTGGTGTCGCCGTTGGCTGGTAGCCGTCGACGGCATGAGTGCGCAGGTTGAAACGTTTGCTCCGGAACTTCCCGATGCAGCGGATTGGCCACCCCGAACACATCGGTCGAACGGCCCGCTTTCTTGTTCTTGAGCTGGCCTTCTGCCTGATTGGCAGCCACATCGCCGATGACAGCGGCGTCTTGCTCGCTTGAGCCTCTCGATGCGCGACGAGTGAACCCTAGGTCGATCGCGCGATGGATGGATCGTGCGCCGACGGCGATTCGGCTTGTTTCGTTTGCGATGCGGGTGGTTGACCGAGGTCGTCGCGGAGGGCTGTGTACGACGTTGCAGGCAGTTGGCCTGACTCGCCTAGCGGAATCCGTCCCCCAGTGGCGCCCTGGCGGCCACCGCGAGTGCCTTTGGTCCTCGTGGCCAGGGCCGAGCGGCCGTTCCCTGGTGCCAGGCGGAACCGGTCTGCTGGACGGGCGAACCGCGCTTCCAAGGAAGGAACCGACGATGAATCCCTGGGTGATCGTTGGTATCGCTGGTGTGGTCCTGTTCCTGTTGGGTATGTCGATCAGGATCGTCAAGCAGTTCGAGAAAGGTGTTCAGTTCCGGCTGGGCCGGGTGATCGGTGTCCGCGAGCCCGGGTTGCGGTTCGTCATACCGGTGATCGACCTCCTGCGCGGGATCTCTCTGCGCATCGTCACCATGCCGATCCAGTCGCAGGGCATCATCACGCGGGACAACGTCAGCGTCGACGTTTCGGCCGTCGCATACTTCCGGCTAGTGGACGCAGTGAAGTCGGTCGTCGCGATCGAAAACGTCTACGCCGCGATCGACCAGATCGCGCAGACCAACGTTGCGGAAGGTCATCGGGGAGCACACGCTCGACGAAACGCTGGCCGAGACGGATGCGGTGAACTCCGACATCCGCCTGATCCTCGACACCACCACGACTGAAAGGGGAGTCGACGTGACGCTCGTGGAGTTGAAGGACATCCAGGTGCCGGAGACGATGAAGCGCGCCTTGGCGAAACAGGCCGAAGCCGTGCGGGAAAAGCGCGCGAAGATCATCAACGCGGAAGGTGAAGCGCCGGCCGCGGCGAAGCTCGGCGAGGCGTCGGACACCATGATGGCGCACCCGCTTTCCCTCCAGCTGCGGAACCTCCAGAGCCTGGTCGAGATCGCCGTCGACCACAACAGCACCGTCGTGTTCCCGGCGCCGCTGATGAGCACCATCGGCGAGCTCGGTTCGTTCCTGACCCGCGAGGCGGCTGCCTCGACTCCGCCGGCCCCGCAGGTGGCGGAGCCGAACGGCAAGGCCGCCGCCTCGGTGGTTGCCTGAACGCTGCGCGAGATCCTCGCCAAGTATCCGAGCACCTGATCCGGAAGGAGGCCTGTGATGCAGGAGAAGCACTGGCGGCTGGACATCTTCATCGACGAGGACAACGGCACGCCGGGGAGGTCCCGGCTCGGCCCTTCGCCGAACCCGAATTGGCCGAACCGCCCGGCGCCGCCAGCGAGGACGATGAGACCGTGCTCCTCGTGCTGAGTACCGCGTCCGTAGACCAGATGTCCCGCCTGCGCAGGGGAAGCGACCAGCGCGGCCCCGCTCACTGCGACCTGCTTCGGGCTCGCCGCGTGCCCGATGACCGAACCGCTCGAGCTGCCCACCGTCCGGGACACCGTCAAGGCGAAAGTCTCGTCCTACACCCTTCCCGCAGATGGTCCTGCGCCTCGGCTGGGCACCCGCCAACGCAGACTCGCTGCCAGCCATCCCGCGCCGTGACTTGGAAGACGTCGTGACGCCCCTCGACACGGCCGAAGATCACCGAGGAGGTCGCCATGGAGCGGCTCAGTCCCCTCGACGCGGCGTTCCTGGAGATCGAGGACGAGGACCCGCACGCGACTCTCGCGATCGCGTCGCTGGCGATCCTGGCCGGCCCCGCCCCGGCGCAGGACGAGTTCGCCGCGGCGATCACCTCCCGGCTGCCCGGCGTCCCGCGGTGCCACCAGAAGATCCGCCGTGTGCCGTTCGACCTCGGGCCTCCGGTGTGGGTCGACGACGAAGCCTTCCGCCCTGAGGACCACATCGGCCGGTTGGCCGTGCCGGCACCCCATGACGAGGCCGCCCTGGGCGAGCTCGTTGCACTGCTCATGGACGAACGGTTCGACCGCGACGGTCCGCTGTGGCGGTTCTGGGTGATCGAAGGGCTCACCGGTGGCCGGTGGGCCGTGCTGTCCAAGGTCCACCACAGCCTCGCCGACGGTGTCGCCGGCATCGGCTTGCAGCGGGTGCTATTCGGCTCGGCGCCCCCATCCGCCGAGGACGCCGAACCCGCGCCGGACCCCGGTTCGCTGCGGCTGCTCGCGTTCGCGCTCGGCGACCTTGTGACCAGCCCGTTCAGCGGGCTGGGCCATCTGGCCCGCAGCGCGCTGCACCCCCGCGCGCTCGCCCGCCGCGCTACCGACGTCGCCCGGGGGTTCGCCGCGCTCAGCACGGCACTCATGCCCGTCGCCCCCACTTCGCTGAGCGGGCCGCTCGGCCGGCGGCGCGGTTACGCGTTCACACGCGCCGCGCTGGACGACGTGGTCACCACCGCGAAGGCGTTCGAGGTCACCGTCAACGACGTCCTGCTCGCCGCGGTCAGCGGCGCCTTGCGGGAGCTGCTCGTCCGCAGCGGTGAGGAACCCGCCGCCGACAGCGTCCGCAGCCTCGTGCCCGTCGCGGTACGAGCCGGGCACGAGTCCGAGGTGGACAACCGGGTGTCGCTGCTGCTGCCGCTGCTGCCCGTCGACCTGGCCGATCCCGTCCAGCGCCTGATCCGGGTGCACCGCAGGGTCGCCGCGCTGAAGGACAGCCGCGAGGCCATCGCGGGCGAGTTCGTGACCACATCGGCAGCGCTGGGCCCGTTCGCCGCATCGGCGTGGGCGATTCGCGGCGCCGCCCGGCTTCCCCAGCACAACATCGTCACGGTGACCACGAACGTGCCCGCTCCGCCCGGTGAACTCACCGTCACCAGCCGCGAAGTGCTCGAGCTCTACCCGTACGTGCCGATCGCCCTGCGCCTGCGCACCGGGGTCGCGATGCTGACCTACCGGGGCTGCGTTTTCTTCGGCGTCACGGTCGACCGCGCGACCGTGCCGGATCCGCGGTTCCTCGCCGACGCGGTCGTGGCAGAGCTGGATGCGCTCAAGACCGCCGCGGTCTCGGCATCGAGGGCCGCCACGAGATCCCGCGGATCCGGCAGCCCGCGCCGGTCCATGCCGAAGCCGAAGCGGACCTGACCGGCGTAGCTGAACTCGCACACCGTGATCGCGTGGCGGTCGCCGCACGGCGCCCAGCCCACGATCCCCTCGACGGGTGCCCCTGCCGTCGCCATCGACCCGCGGGGCCGGGCACGTTGGCGAGCACGCCCACCGCCTTGGCGGACAGGAATGCGCTCAGCCCCTCCGACACCGGTCCCGGGGTACGGGCGACGACGTATTAGAGCCCGTAGTTCACCACCGGTTCGTAGGATTCACAGATCCGCGCGACGCGCCAGTGAGTCTCGGCGAGCCGTTCCCCGAACGTCCGGCCGCCCAGCGGCAACCGCGCGAACACCAGGGAAAAGTGGTTGCCGAGCCGTTCGGGGAGTTCGGCGTCGAATCGGGACTGCCGGCGATCCACGCGACCCTCGATCATCGCCTGTCCAACGCACTGATCGAGTCGACCAACACCAAGATCCGGCTGCTGACACGTCTGGCGTTCGGGTTCAAACACCCCCACGCCCTGATCTCCCTCGCGCTCCTCGCCCTCGGCGGCTACCGCCCCGAACTACCCGACCGCACCCACACATAGATCAACAGAGCCCGAAAAAAGGGGACCCATGACCGGCCCGAACCCGGTCGACCGCGGCAAGTCCGGATCGAAGATCCATGTTCTGTCCGACCGGGCCGGTCTGCCCCTGGCGGTCGCGGTGTCCGCCGCCAACACCAACGACTCCTACGCCCTCAAACCCCTGGTCATGGCCATCCCGTCGATCAGGTCCCGGCGCGGACCCCGCCGCCGCAAACCCGGCAAGCTGCCCGCCGACAAGGCCTACGACCAGGCCGACCTGCGGGACTGGGTCCGAGACCGCGGCATCGCCGTGCGCATCGCCCGCAAAGGCATCGAGACCAGCAAGAAACTCGGCAAACACCGCTGGGTCATCGAATGATCCATCGCCTGGCTCTTCGGCTACCACCGACTCGCCATCCGCTATGACCGCTACGCCAACCACTTCTGCGCCTTCCTCACCCTCGCTGCCACCCTCACCTGCTACAAGAAACTCACCAAATGAGACACGCTCTAAACCGCTGTTTGTTGGATCTACGGTGTCGGTTCGTCCAGTCTCGGACAATGAGTCAGGAACTGAGCCAAATCGGAGCTGGATCGCGGCCACTGATGATCCGCTGTGGACTACTGTGGTGGTTGCGGCGCGCCGTAGCCACCACCGCCCGGGGTTTCGACGATCAATACGTCACCAGGGCGGACCTGGGCCGAATCGGCTCCCGCGAGGTCGGTGACGGTGCCGTCGGCGTGCCGCACGTGGTTGCGACCGAGCGCTCCGGGCGAGCCGCCCGCCATGCCGTAGGGCGGGACCTTGCGGTGGCTGGACAAGGTGCTCACGGTCACGGGTTCGGTGAACTCGAGGCGGCGAGTGGCGCCGTCGCCTCCGTGCCATCTTCCGCGGCCGCCGCTGCCGCGGCGGATGGCGAATTCCCGCAACAGGACGGGGAAGCGCCATTCAAGTACCTCGGGGTCGGTGAGCCGGGAATTCGTCATGTGCGTCTGCACCGCGGACGCACCGTCGAATCCCTCGCCTGCACCGGAGCCGGACGCGAGGGTTTCGTAGTACTGGTGACGTTCGTTGCCGAAGGTGACGTTGTTCATCGTCCCCGAGCCTTCGGCCTGCACCCGCAGAGCGGCGAACAACGCACCGGTGATCGCCTGAGAGGTTTCGACGTTGCCGGCGACGACGGCCGCGGGATAGGTGGGCGCGAGCATCGAGCCCTCCGGGATGATGATCCGCAATGGGCGCAGGCAGCCGTCGTTGAGCGGGATCTCGTCGGCGACGAGGGTCCGGAACACGTACAGCACCGCGGCGTTGGCGACCGAGGACGGTGCGTTGAAATTCGTGTCCAGCTGGGGCGAGGTACCGGTGAAGTCGATGGTCGCACTGCGACTCGCGCGGTCCACTGTGACCCGCACGGCGATGATCGCGCCGGAGTCCATACGGTACCGGTATTCACCGTCGCCGAGCGTGTCGATCACACGGCGGACAGCGTCCTCGGCGTTGTCCTGAACGTGCCGCATGTACGCCTGGACGACTTCGAGTCCGAAATGGTCGATCATCTTGCCGACCTCGTCGACACCTTTCTGGTTGGCGGCGATCTGGGCACGTAGATCGGCGAGGTTCGTCTCCGGACTGCGAGACGGGTAAGGCAGGTCGGTCAGGAGGCGCAGCGTTTCACTCTCGCGGAACCGGCCGCTTTCGGCGAGCAGCCAGTTGTCGAACAGCACCCCTTCTTCGTCGACCTCGCGGCTGTGGGCCGGCATGGAGCCAGGCGTGATACCGCCGATTTCGGCATGGTGCCCGCGAGAGGCGACGAAGAACAGAATGTGCTTGCCCACGGCGTCGAAGACGGGGGTGATGACGGTGATGTCCGGCAGGTGCGTGCCGCCGTGGTAGGGATCGTTGACCGCGTACACGTCACCGGGTTTCATCTCGCCGGCGCGTCGGCTGACCACCTCCTTGACGCTGGTCCCCATCGAGCCCAGATGGACGGGGATGTGCGGCGCATTGGCGACGAGGTTGCCGTCCGCGTCGAACAACGCACACGAGAAGTCCAGCCGCTCGCGGATGTTCACCGACTGGGCCGTGGCTTCCAGCCGGGTGCCCATCTGTTCGGCGATCGACATGAACAGGTTGTTGAAGATCTCCAACAGCACCGGATCCGACGCAGTCGCCGCGTCCGTCTCATCCGGCGCCGCCACCCGCTCGGCGACCAGGTGCCCGGACCTCGTCATCGTCGCCCGCCAGCCGTCGTCGACCACGGTGGTGGCGTTGGCCTCGGCAATGATCGCCGGCCCGGTCAGAATATCGCCGGGGCACATCCGCTCCCGCTGCCGCAACGGCACCTCGCGCCAGGCTCCCTGGGTGCAGAGGGACGCGGTGTCGCCCAGATCGGCGGCGTCGGGAGTCTGCTCGCCCAGCTGGGACAGATCCGGTTGTTCGGTCAGTCCCGTGGCCTCGACGGAGATCGCTTCGGCGATCAGCGGACGGTCCATCAGAAACGAATACGTCGCTCGGTGGCTTGTCTCGAACTCGGTGATCATGGTGTCGAGTTCGGCCAGTTCTACTGGCACCGCGGTGTCAGTGCCGTCGTAGCGCACCTGCACTCGACGGACCGCTCGGATCCGCTCAGTCGGGATGCCCTCGTCGAGCAGCTCGAAACGCGCGGCCTCCTCGAGGGTGTCGGCGACCTGCGCCAGCTTCGGCAGCGCCGCGGCGTCGAGCCTGATCTCGACGGACTGTTCCCGCATCGCGGTGGTGTCGGCCAGCCCGATCCCGAGCGCGGAGAGCACGCCGGCCATCGGCGGCACGAGCACCGTGCGGATACCGAGTGCGTCCGCCACCGCGCAGGCGTGCTGCCCGCCCGCACCACCGAAAGTGGTCAGTACGTACCGGGTCACGTCGTGTCCCTTTTGGACGGAGATCTTCTTGACCGCATTCGACATGTTCGCCACCGCGATCCGCAGGAACCCCTCGGCGACCTCTTCCGGTGAGCGCTCATCACCGGTCTGTGCCCGTACCTCGCCGGCCAGTTCGGTGAAGCGGCGCCGCACAACGTCACTGTCCAACGGCTGGTCCCCGTCGGGGCCGAACACAGCCGGGAAGTGTGCGGACTGTACCCGGCCGAGCATGACGTTGGCGTCGGTGATGGTCAACGGTCCGCCGCCGCGATAGGAGGCCGGGCCGGGGTCCGCGCCGGCCGAGTCCGGGCCGACGCGATAGCGGCTCCCGTCGAAGTGCAGGATCGACCCGCCCCCGGCGGCCACGGTGTGGATGTCCAGCATCGGGGCGCGCAGCCGGACCCCGGCGACCTGAGTGGTGAACACCCGCTCGTACTCGCCGGCGTAGTGCGACACGTCGGTCGAGGTACCACCCATGTCGAAGCCGATCACATGGTCGAATCCCGCCAGCGCCGACATCCGCACCATGCCGACGATGCCCCCAGCCGGGCCGGACAGGATGGCGTCCTTGCCACGGAAATGCCCGGCCTCGGCCAGTCCCCCGTTGGACTGCATGAACATCAACCGGACGCCGCGCATCTGAGCGGCCACCTGGTCGACGTAGCGACGCAACACCGGGGACAAGTAGGCGTCCACCACCGCGGTGTCTCCGCGAGGCACCAGCTTCATCAGCGGACTGACCTCGGACGACAGCGAGATCTGGGGAAAGCCGATCTGCTCGGCCAGGCTGCCGATCTCCTGCTCGTGGGCCGGGTACAAGTGGCTGTGCAGGCACACCACCGCGACGGCGTGAATCCCGTCGGCGTACGCCTGCCGCAGCCCGTGGCCCAGCTGGTCGAGATCGGGCGCGCGCAGCACCGTGCCGTCGGCGGCGATCCGTTCGTCGACCTCGACGACACGCTCGTACAGCATCTCCGGCAGCACGATGTGCCGGTCGAAGATCCTGGGACGGTTCTGGTACGCGATGCGCAGCGCGTCGGCGAATCCCCGCGTGATCACCAGCAGCGTGCGCTCGCCCTTGCGTTCCAGCAGTGCGTTCGTCGCCACCGTAGTGCCCATCCGCACCGTCTCGACCCGCTCGACCGGCACCGGCGCATCCCCGCTCACCCCCAGCAGCACCTTGATCCCAGCCACCGCCGCGTCGCGGTAGCGCGCCGGGTTCATGGACAGCAACTTGTGCGTCAGCAGCTGCCCGTCCGGCCGCCGCGCCACGATGTCGGTGAACGTACCGCCCCGGTCGACCCAGAACTGCCACTCCGCATTCGCCACACCGGCTCCCTTCACCGGTCACCAGGCCCCTCCCACCGAGCCTACAATCGTCAGCGGTGGCGGACACGCCCGCGCGTTCCGCACCGAACAGCCGGTGACTCACGCTTTTCGGGTTGTCAACAGCGACCGGCAAGCGAGGTGATCCGAAGTGACAGCCCAGACGATCGGTGTCTACACCGAGGACACCCCTGGCGAACGGCGCGTCGCCCTCGTGCCCGCGGCCGTGAAACGAATCCGAGGGCTTGGCTTGGACGTGCTGATCGAGAGCGGCGCCGGGCGACGGACCGGAATCCCGGACGACAGCTACACCGCGATGGGCGCGCACCTGGTACCGCGTCAGGACCTGTTCGACACCGCCACCGTGCTCGCCGGCGTGAGGCTCCCGGTCAACCCGTTCGGGCATCGGTTCCGCCGTGGACAGGCACTGCTCTGTCTCATGCAGCCGCTGCGCATCCCGCTCCGGATCCGCGATTGGGCCGATCAGGGACTCACCGCGATCGCGCTGGACCTGCTTCCCCCGACCTTCGTCAGCGTACCTCCGGCACACGCCGGATCGGAGGACTACGCCACGATCCTCGCGGACCTGCTCGAGCACCTGGTCCGCGACGGGGCACTCACCATCGACCTGAGCGACCCCCTCCAGGCCACGATCGTGGTGACCCATGACCGGCACGTCCTCAACAGCGCGGTGTGGCGGCGGATCCTCGCCGAGACCGCGATCGCCGGGCTGCCGTGAAACTCACGTCGTCGCTGTGTCCACATCGAGCAGCGCTGCGCGGCGAGCGACCGCCATGGCATGCCAGGCGAAGCGTTCGTAGCAGCGCGCCACCAGGGTGAGATCGACCGCCGCATCCGCGTCGATCGAACCACCTCGAGACAGCAGGCGCCGGTACAGCAACCGCTGCGCACGGTCCGCTGACGCGTCGAACCCGGCTAGCTCCGCGATCCCGACAGCCCCACGCGACTCCACAACATCGGCTGCCTTGACAGTCATATCGAGGCAGATCCCGCTCACCTCGCGCAGCACCTCCCGCAGCGCCTCGGGGATGGATGACCAGGAACGCCGGGTCCGGGCGATGTCGGCGACCTCCCTCGCCAGCTGCCCCATCTCCTCGGCCTCGGCGTTGATGTGCACGGCCGCAATGGTCGCGGGCAACAGCTTCGGCTCCGCCGAGCAGCGACGGACGGCCAAGGTGTCAGTCACATGGCTGTCAACCTCACGCCGCAGCGCATCGACCGCCCGGTAAGCGGTGTTCAAGCTGTCGCCCAGGGAAGCATCCGGAGCAAACACGGCCTCGGTCGCGCGACTCATCGCGTCGCTCGCCAAACCGACCAGCTCAACCAGCTCCGTGCTCGCCCGGTCCACCTCCCAGGCCAACGTTTCCTGGTTCACGAGCAACCTCCCGCCATCGCGGTGAGCCACGATGGACGACGCTACTCCGCCCCGGCGAGGTCACCAAGGACACGGACAGAACCCGCCGACCATGCGCCAAGCATCAACGATGAGCGGGGGGACGAACTCCTCACCAGCCGGACTGAGGGTTCCCGGCACGGACGAGAGAATCTATTCCTGGCTTCCCAGTCCGCAGGGCTGAGTGGTGCCAGCGTCCGACACGTGGAACATTCGCCCGTTGATGACTTCTATCGGGATCCGCACGAAGTGTGAACGTTCTCCACCGGGCCATGGCCGGTGGCGGGGCTCGGCCAGCGCCACCAGTTCGTCGATTTCGGTGATCGGATTCGCCTTGCCAAGCACGACAACACTCCATCCGGTGCGGGTGGCGAGGTCGATGCTGTCGACCTCGAACGCGACCACTTCGTCGCGGAGCTTGGCAACCGACCCGGTGCGGCTGCTCCGGACGATGATGTTTCCCTCGTGCACGGAGAAGTTGACCGGCCGGATGGCAGGCAACGCGTTCTCGGTAAACACCAGCCTGCCCACAGGCTGGGTCGACAGCAGGTCGATGCATTCCCGCGTGGTCAAAGGGCGCAACTCGGTCATCGTTGATCCCGGTAGTCGGCGGAAAAGTGAGTTCACCGTCGAGTGTGCGCGGCTGCAGGCAGCGGGGTCAGGGCAAGAAGTCCCTGACTCTCGGGACAGTCGGCCAGCATCGGGCCCGCTGCTGCGGTATCCAGCCGTGCACCTCGCTCATCGACCTCGCACAGGTAGGGTCCGCTGGTGGCGGCGGCCGGCGACACGCGAGCGCATCGCTGGAACCCGCGGGTGATCTCAGCGCCTGAACTTCAGGGCGACGGAACTCACGCGGTCGGCTTGATCAGATGCGGGCAGGCCACTTCGACGGTGTGTGCGTGTGCCCGGCAGGCCTTGAACCGCTCGGGATCGGGCGAGATAGCTTGATCGTCCTTGGCAACCATGTACCAGGAGGGATCGACTTCCATCGCCCAAGCGGCGATGCGCGCCCACCGCTGATCCGCGGGCCAGCGTCAGACGAACGACGCGATGCGCGGGCGGCACCGTGACACCGAACGACGGCGGCAGATACCGCCAGGCGCACCCCCTGGTCAACACGAACACGATCGCCGTGAAAACCTCCCGGTCATCCACCCGCGCCGGCCCACCGCCCTGCGGACGAACCCCATGCTCCGGAATCAGGGGCTCCGCCAGCGCCCACAACTCATCCGGCACCAGCCGCCGAGACAGATCATCCACAACCCAAGATCATCCACCAAGACCAGCCAAACCCCTACTGAGACACGCTCTTAGCCGGTGGCGAAGAAGTCGAGGTAGGCCTGGGCCAGGGCGTCGGGGTTCTCCCACGCCATGTTGTGACCGGACGCGGGGATGACGACGCCGCGGACGTCGCGGCAACAGGCCCGGCGGCGCACAGTGCGACGCCGGTAGAAGACCCATCGTGCGCAGCTGGGGAGTCCTGATCGAGGCCGAAACCCCGCGACCAGACCGCGAGAGGTATGCCGCTGTGACTGCGCGGTCGGTCGGCCTTGTCGTCACGAATTTCCGCCCCACCCGAGTGACTAGACGCCACAATGCTCCTGTGACAGCCGAGCACACTCTGCCCATCGACAGCGCCGCCGAGGCGTTGCTCGCCAAGATCGACGCACGGCGATGGTCCGTCAGCGACCTGAGCGCGCAGCAGGCCTGGGCGGCGTTCCTGGACTTCGCAGCCCTTCGTTTCGACCTCCCTGACGAGCCAGATGCCGACGGCCTGCTTTACCAGTTCGGTGTCTACGACTTCACCGGTGAGCCGGCCTTTCACCTGGACCCGACGCGTCAGCTTGCCCTTCGCGAAGAGCAGTACGTCCAGGTCCATCTCGACATCCGATTCGCGCTAGACCCCTCGCTCGTCGCACTCGGCCGACACACCGAATGGTGGTTCAGCGAGGACGACACCGCCGTGGACGACTGGGCGGGGGCCATCTCACTCCGACCGGAGTGGTCCGTCCTGAACCAGCTCAAGCCGACCTCGATCGACATCTACCAAGACGAGATCTGACCCCGCCGAGCCGACAGCCAGTCGAACTCAATGCCCCATCTTGGGTGTGCTCTGGCATTTCCATGGCCGGCGCGCGCTGATCCGCGTCGGCGAGCTGCGGCAGTAGTTCGCGGAGATCGGCAAGCGCGCTGCCGTCGCCGGCCAAAGTTGTCGGTGACTCTGGCTATGATGCGGCGCCGGACGGAGATCGTGAGGGACTCGCGGCCTTCGGGGGTGGGTGTGAGAAGGTCCCCCGCATCGGGGCCGGGGACTGGATTGAATCCGTGTCCCCGCCCCCCAACTAGTCCCTCGTTCGCGGAAATTGGCAAGCGCACCACGTCGTTGCGCGAGGCCGCCGAGCACCCCGAGTCGTGACCTACCAGCTGATTTACGACTTGACGTGGACGTCGACAGTGATGTCGTCGGGGTTGAGGTCGAGGGCGGCAGCGATGGATTCGCGGGCCATGCGAGGTGCGTCCTTGAGACAGCGGGCCTGAGTTAGCCCGTCGATCTCGGGGATGTGCA
This sequence comes from Amycolatopsis sp. DSM 110486, assembly GCF_019468465.1. Classification (NCBI taxonomy): domain Bacteria; kingdom Bacillati; phylum Actinomycetota; class Actinomycetes; order Pseudonocardiales; family Pseudonocardiaceae; genus Amycolatopsis; species Amycolatopsis sp. DSM 110486. The sequence goes on from NZ_CP080519.1 coordinate 10,140,363, forward strand.
CCATCCACCATTTGCGCCACCATTTGCCCTCGCGGATGACGGTGACCTGGTAGTGCTTCACTGCTGTGCCCCCTCTTCGATCGCGGTGGGGGCCAGGTGTCGGGTGCCGCCGAAGACTTCAGCCCGGCACCCCAAGATTTCAGTGGGCGTTGCAGCGGGACGCCGAAGGGCTGAGTCGATCAGGCTGCGTCGTTGAAGATCCTCCGCTGGACCTCAAGGGAGCGACGCAGGTCCACGACGGGAGCGTCCGCCGAAGTCGGGGTCGACTCAGGCGACTCATCCAGATCGATCGAGTTCGCCTGGGCCAGCTGCCGCGTGTAGTCGATGACAACCTGGACCAGGGTCTCGTACTGCTCCGCAGAGAAGTCGACCGTGATGTTGCCGCTCTCGGAGTACGCCTTAGCCGCATCAAGATCGGCGATGAGGCGGTCGATGATCTCGGCATCGAGGCTCTGGTTGCGGACAGCCTCGCAGCAATCAACCAACGACGCCGGACAGCTCCAACGTCGAGCCGACCGCCACCAACTGCACCGACCGCCAGCAACGCGCTGCCGTCTCCCGGTCGGAAGCCTGGTCGAATCCCTGTGACCTGACGAGGCGGAAGGCGCCGAGTTCAAAGACTCATACACGGCGATGACTACGGCGTTATACGCCCTCGTCGCCGGTGCCTCGGCTGCGCTGTTCGGGCGAACGTAGCCAGGCTCACCGTCATGAACCCGGAACCGGTGCATCGGTTCATCGTGCCCCCTCCCCGACCACTCCCCGGGCCAGCGCCATCCTCAACAGCGACGGTGGACGCGCTCGCGCAGTGGATGACCACCAGCAGACCTACCCAGCCCTCTCCCCCACCCCACCGCGACGGCGGGCTGCGGTTCGCCTTCTACGGCCGCACCTCAACCCTGCGCCACCAAGACCGCGTGTCCTCGCAAGGCTGGCAACGCGACACCGCCGACGACCTCGTCACCAGCCACGGCCAGATCGTCGCCGACTACTTCGACGCCGGCACCTCCCGCCGCACCCCGTGGCCGCAGCGACCCCAAGCTGCCCAGCTGATGGCAGAGATTACCAACCCCGAGCCGGCGATCGATGCGATCGTGGTCGGTGAATACGAACGCGCCTTCACCGGAAGCCAGTTCGCCACGATCTACGCCTGGTGCACCCGGTACGGCATCCAGCTCTGGCTACCGGAAACAGAAGGTCCAGTAGACCTCGGCAACCGCGACCACCGAGCACTGCTTTCCCTGCTAGCGACCCAGTCGCAACGCGAAGTACTCCGCGCCCGACACCGGGTCCTGGCCGCGATGCACAACCAAGCGACCCAGCAAGGCCGCTACCTCGGCGGACGACCCCCCTACGGCTACCAACTCGTCGACGCCGGACCGCACCCCAATCCCGCCGAGGCTCGCTGGGGCCGACGACTCCAACGCCTCGCCCCCGACTCACGCACCGCACCCCACGTGACACGGATGTTCCAGCAACGTCTCGCCAGGCACACTGTCGCCAGCATCGCCCGATCACTCAACGAACGCGGCATCCCCTGCCCCTCCAGCGCCGACCCACAACGCAACCGCCACCGGACCCGCGGCACCTGGACACTGCGCACCGTCGCCGCCATCCTCGCCAACCCCCGCTACACCGGACGCCAAACCTGGAACCGCCGCGCCACAGGGTCCACCGATCCCAGCTCAACACCCGCGCTGTCGATCAAGCTCGCCCACCCAGCCCTCGTCACCGAGCACGACTTCGTCGCTGCTCAGCAGATCCGGGCGGCGCGACCATCCAACGACGGCCGGACCCACCAGTTCGCCCTCGCCGGCCTCATCCACTGCGGCACCTGCAACCGACGTCTGGACTCCCACTGGAACCACGGACGCCCCACCTACCGCTGCCGCCACGGCCACACCAGCACCCGAGGCCCAAACCAGGCTCGGCCGAAGACCTTGTACATCCGAGAAGACCATCTCATCGATCAGATCAGCATCCAACTCGAAGACCCGACGACCCACGGCGGCCACACCGGACCTGGATCCGACCGAACACGACGCAACCGCATCGCGACAGCGCTACGCACATCGGCAACGTTCGTCATCTGCGACAGCACCGGTTGGCGACTCGAAACGATCAACTCGATCTGAGCCACACGCCAGCCAGAACCACCAGGATCGCGTTTCGCGATCCGTGGGGTAATACTGTGTCCGAGACTCGAACCCCCACGTATGGGAGATCTCCCAGCTTCTGGGAGATCATGCCGTCAGAGTAACTGACGCGACGCGCGTCTTGCGAACGCCCCTCCAGCCTGCAACTCTCACTGCGTGGTCGGCTGCGAGCTGCGTGGACGAGGCACCCATCACGCCTCCACGGTGATGGGGCGAATATGGCCGGCCAGGCACTTCGGTGAGGTCAGAACCATGACGCTCCTCCTCGCTGAGCTCGTCACCGCCGACCCGGCTGGTCACGAACTCGTGGGCGGTCGCGGCGATCGCCGCGACGGCCTGGCCCAGGTCCTTCAGAGTTATCAACGGGTCGTCGTTGCGCTCGCCAGCCAGCGCGATCCGCGCAGCCCCTCCGCGGTGCGACCTATCCGGAACCGGGGAGCGCTGCCAAGAGCCGCCGGCACGCCTCCTCACACCGCCGGCACGCCTCAGCGCAGATGCGGCAATGTTCATGGTGCGCAGCGTGCAGCTCGCACTCCTCGGCGCATGCAATACAAGCGGCAAGGCAGGCCTCCACGGCTGCCCGGGTGACGGTCAGGTCAACAGCTGTGCGACGCGATAGGACGGTTGCTGTCGCGGCACACACGTCAGAACAATCGAGATCTGTGCGCATGCACTTGATCAACGAGACGATGTCAGGTTCCGCCATGCAAGCATCGGCACACGCGGCGCAGGCCTGGAAACAGGCGAGGCATTCTTCAACGCACTCGATCAGTGCGTCGTGGTAGACCGGCCGGGAACTCGGGTAGACATCGGCCATCTGTTTGACAACCAGGGGCATGATGCGATCCGTCCGTCGTCTTGAGCTGGGTTCGGTATGTAGCAGCGAAACTAACTCGCAGGAACACTGCGGCGCTAGAGCTTGATGGTCTTACCGATCAAGCCTAACGAGGCATTGTTACTGAGCGCGCCTCAAGCAACTCGGCACGCCATTGGGTGGGGAACGCGCGACGCACGAACCCCGCGGTCGTGGCGACGAACAACGACGCGTCCTCGCCGGTGACCATGTGCATGGCCCACGTCGCCAGGTCGTTGCCGCATTCGGCCGCGATCCCGCGCACGGGCATCTCCGATAAACGCGGGTGCCTGCTCACGCAGCACCTGCCGGCGAAGCACGTCCCGCCGCACGAGGGCCAGGCCGCGGCCGTAGCTGATGCGCAAGGCCTCGGCCAACGTCGTTTTGCCTGAGCCGTACAGTCCGCACACGACCAGGCGCGTGGTGTTCTCGTGCCCGATGGGTCACTCATGCCGCAGGTCCTCGACCGATCGGTCTCGCGAGATCGCGCGGGAGAACGCCTCGCCGGTGCCGGGCCGGCTGGGCAGCTACGACCCGTTCGACAACATCACTGATGTCTTCTCTCCCCACAGGGTTTTGCAGCTACTGCTGCACGACCTGATCGACGCTGTTCCCGGTGATCGTTGCGTTGTTCGCGATCACTACGTAATCGTGCTGGGATTTCAGGCCTTCCTGATGAGGACCACGGCCTGGCCCGCGAGTCCCTGCTCGGCTCTAATCGCCTCCGCGTCGGTCCCAGGTCGGCAGTCCCGTGCCGGTTCGTTCGGCGACCATGTACTCGGCGTACCAGTCGCGCCAGTTGATGTCACGCTCGCCGGTGCGCTTCCCGTGCTCACCGTGCGCGGCCTCCGCACGGCGCAGAGCCGCGGCGAGGTCGCCGGCCGACGAGAACCTCGCCTCTGCCGGGTCCACCCGCCCCGGCAGGCGGCTCGTGATCTCCCGCAGCAGCCACTGCTTGCCGTCCGGATCGGCGAACGTCGCGCGTGACCGGTACGTCCCGCGGTCCGGATCGAGGCCCGCCTCGCGTCCACCGGGCCCCTCGTGGAAGATCTCCTCCACCTCGACCCCGGCGGCTACCAGCGCGTCCCGCGCCGCCACGATGTCCGCGACGATCAGGTACCCCTTGGCGGAGCCGGGCTCGGCCTCGGTCAGCGCCGCCCCGAACTGCACCGAACACGCCGATCCGGGCGGCGTGAACTGCAGAACCCCCGGCGGGTCACGTCCAGCCGCCACCCGAGACGCCCGTAGAACTCCTTCGCGCGCTCCACGTCGGCGACGGGAAGCACCAGCACCTCACCCCTCACATCGACACGCCGCACGTCCTCAACAGCTATCCATCCTCCCCGGCGAGACAAGCGCCCACCGTAGCCGCGAACCACGCCGCCGCCGACACATGCGGGCCCGGCCATCTCTCAGCTGAACTGCTCCAAGCTGAGCCATCGCCTGCGCCAGAGCGACCGGGTGGACGTCAGTCCGTACTCGAAACCCTGAACGGGACTATACAGTCCAATCCTGAGGTTTAAGCTTTCGCTGGGAGATCACCATAACCGACAGGAGTAACGAGATGACCGACGAGACCGTTCGGAACCGGCGGGCCGACAGCTCAGCCCACGAGGCCCTCGCCAAACTGGCTCGCCAGGGCGCTGATGCCTTCGGTTACCGAGCCGAGTTGCGCATCGACCGCCAACTTGCCCAGCTCCTGCGCCTGAGGGTTTCGCAGCTCAACAACTGCGTCTATTGCCTGAACCTCCACTACGAGGCAGCCCGCGCCGCCGGCATACCCCGACCGGTCATCGACACCCTGACCGCCTGGTGGGAGACCGACTTCCACGACGACGCGGCACGCGCCGCCCTCGCCTACACCGAGGCGCTCACACGCGTCGCGGATGCGCCCATTGCCGGTGGTTTCGGTGCCCGGCACGACACTCTCGCCGAGCATTTCTCGCCCGAGGAGATCCTCGAGATCATCGGTATCGTCATCAACATGAACGTCTGGACCCGGCTCAAACTGGCCGAAGGCGCCGTGCCCATCCTGACCGCGCGCGCGAACTAGCGCTCTCACCGCAGTCGGCAACTCCGTCATTCCGGCGACGCCGGAATGACGCCAGCTCACACAGCTCGCCACCTTCGAGACCAGTTAAGCGGACCGCACCCACTGGGGTCGGCACCCCGCAGGAGCGCGATCGTCTTCCTCCTCTCGTCCGTCTCGAACTGGACCACGGGCGCCATCGTCAACGTCGACGACGGGGATCCCCGCCAGGACGGCGAACTGTGGTGGCGGGCCGCCCGGCCGGGGCTTGCTTCCTCGTGACGGCGGAGCCGCGAGTGGGAGCACCTCCCCCACGTCCACTGTGGAATATCCGGAGCCGGGCAGCGTTGCGGCCTTCAAGCCACCCGTCCAGCTGCGCCCCCTTCCGCACGGCAGCGCGGTCGGGCTCATGTGCCTCCTGCTCCTGCCGCTGGACTCCCGCTGCCGCGGCGGTAACGGGAATGTCCAGCCCCACCACGAAGACTCCCGGTCACACCCACCGGCCCCATCGGCACCGCGCGAGCAGGATCGAGTGCCCCTGTTCCCGCGACCGTGCCAGCTCCCCGCTCCGCCGACGAGGACGACGTGGCCGCTGCTCCAGCGTGGCATCACGATTTGCGCGACTTGGTCGTAGTACACCTCGTCGTCCGGCGGGCAAGCGGCGAGCACCCGCGGCGCGATCCAGCCGAGCCCCCGATACTCGCGCCGGAGCGCGGCGGCGCGGTCAGCGGGCAGCGTCGGATCCGGGGTGCGGTGGACCGCGAAGACGGCGACCCGGCCGTCACGGAGCCCGTAGCAGCCGAGTTGCGCGCCCGTGCTGTCGGAGAGGCAGAACCGGTCACGAACCAGCGGTTGCACCTTCGGGTCCTCGAACGTGAACGCCGCGGTGTGGAAGTCGAGGTACTTGAAATAGCCGTGCTCGGGACCGAACACCAGCCCGCGGACAGTCGAGTGCACCCCATCGGCGCCGACAAGCAAGTCGGCCTCGTAATCGGTTCCCTCGGCCATGCCCACCCGGACGCCGCTCTCGCGGTCGGAGACGGCGGTGACCTCCGCGCCGAACCTGAGTTCGACGTCGCCGGGCAGGCTTTCCCGCAGCGCCAGCTCGAGATCCGGCCGCATGATGCTCAGCAGCCGCCCGCCGACCGGCTTGGCGAACGCGTCGTGCCGGATCACGGCACGCTGCCGGCCGGTTTCGTCGTAGTAGCCGGCCTCGTCGACCGCGTAACCGAGCTCGCGCAGCCGCGGGAGGATGCCCATCGCCTCCGCGGCGTCGTATTCGGGGCCCATGAAGTCGATCATGTAGCCCTGGGCGCGTGGGGCCGGTGCGCGCTCGAGCATCACGACTTCCCAACCGTGCCGCGAAAGGCACTGTGCGGCGGCCAGGCCGGCGATCCCCGCACCACACACCACGGCCTTCATGATCCCGCTCCGTCGAGGCGCAGCTCGACCATCGGCAGGTCGGTGTCCCGCTCGCTGATCGTCGTGCCGAGAGTGTTCTCGAGGATCGTCTTGAAGCGGCGCCAGGCTCGCCGGTGCTCGCTCACGTAGACCGCGAGCACGGCGTCCGCCTCCGCGGTGGGCAGCCTCCGCGCAGTCGCCGGCGACAGGCCCCGCGCTCCGCTGGCGACCCGAACCCGAGGCTCGGCGACGACATTGCGGTACCACTGCGCCCGGTCGCCGAAGCCGGACGCCACCACGTACGTGTCCGGGGCTGGGTGTCCGACGACTTCCAACACGACCGTGCGCCGCGCACCGGTCTTGCGGCCGACGTGCTCGAGCAGGAGCAACCGGGAACCGAGGAGGAACCCGAGCCGGGCGCGGTAGAGCCAGATGGGGGCACGCATGAGCCGCCGGTTGCGCAGCAGCCGGGCGCCCGTGCGTCCGATCATGCCTGAGGCGAAAGGTGATGGGGCATCGGTCATCTGCCGACCTCGATTCGTTGTCGGAGGAAGGGTTTGTCAGCCCGGCCCGGCCGCGGGGTCGCCAAGGCCGTCGCGGTAGACCGCGAACACCTCGGTGCCCCAGCGGCGCATCCCCTCGGCCGACAGCGGGTCGACGCCGAGCACATCGCGCAGTCGGTCGCGCAGGATCAGCACGGCGAGGTCGTTGACAAGCAGGAACGCCGCACGCACCTCGGGATCGGCACCCGCATTCGCCAGGCCGGCCCGCGCCATGGCCGTGAGCACGTCGCGGCTCAGCGCGTGGAGCTTGCCGAACAACGCGGACGCCGCCGGCCCACCGGCGAGCAGCAGCCGACCGAGGTATCCGGGGATGGCCGAGTCGGCCGGAAGGTTGCCGGCCACCGCCTCGACGAGGCTGGGCACTGCCTCCGGGTCGAACGGGTGGTCGCCGCTCGGGGCGGCGGCCTCGGCGAGCGCAGCCGCGAAGACTCGCGCCACGTGCTCGTCGACCGCGGCACGCAGCCCGTTCTTGGACCCATAGTGCCGGATCACCAGCGCCGGCGAGACGCCCGACGCCGACGCCACCTCACGGACCGTCACCGCGTCCGGATCGCGCTCGCCGAACAGCCGCAGCGCCTCGTCGCGGATCCTCGCCTTCGCCGTCCGGTCGTCCGGAAGTGAACCCATGTTTATCATTGTAAACCGATGTTCACCGTGGTGGTCACGAGGATGATGCCGAAGGAATCCGGCAGGCGACGTCGCACCGTCTGCGGGTCAAGTCGACGCGTCAGCGCTGCCCCCCAGCTATCCCCACAACGTGACCCTCGAGCGGGCGGCAGCGTCATCATGGCCCGCGCCGAACCGGGTGGCTGCAAACACGTCACGGCGGCCGCCGGCGAACAGACCGCGCAACAGGTGGTCGTGCTGATCACCGTTACGACCGCGCCTTCCGGGCAGCGGTGCCCGCCGTACGTGCGCGAACTGTCGCTGCCGGTGCCGCTGACAGAACCGCGCGGCCCGAAACTAATACTGCGTCCTGGTTCAGGATGTCGTGCAACGCGGTACGGCGCGCATTCCGTCGTAGAGGCATGCGGTACTTGACGAAGCTGGTCGGCGCAGTCTCGGCCCTCGTCACGGTGATGGCCTGTGGCGGCCCGACGACCCAAACCCCACCTGGCTCGGGCGGCGTCTCTGGAGCGCCGAGCGGCACCATCTCGACCTCGCCGCCCTCGGCGTCTTCGCCATCAGCCAGCCCGCCTGGCGATTCGCGGTACGACGTACCTGCGGACAGCACGCCAGTGCCGGCGGGGCAGGTCGACGCGGCCGCTCTGCCACCCAGGTTCCCAGCCGAGGCGTACATCACCAACGGAGGCACCGTCCTCTACGTCCGCGCGATAGAGGGCGGTTGCCAGCACGCCCTCGCGGAGGTGACAGAGCAGACCGCACAGCACGTGGTCGTGGACCTCAGCCAGACCAAGGTCCCACCCGGCCAACTCTGCACGAAGGATCTGCGCTACCCGTACCTCCCCGTGACGCTCGCCGCACCGCTTGGCGATCGCACCGTGGTACTGACTCAGTCGCCACCCCGGTGACCAGGTCCACGGCCGCTGAGCGACACCGCCTGAGCGGAATCAGCGGCGAAACAGTGAGCTGACGATGGCCTTGCGACCGCCGTGAGTTGAGGCGCGCAGGAAGATTATTTCTTTGCCGCCGTAGGTGTGTGGTACGGGGAGCCGCACTGGACGCCGGTGACCGTAACCACGCCGACCATCATCGCGGCACGGAAGCCTTGTTCGGTGACGACGTCGAGGACGCGCTCGTCGAACTGGTGCACCCGAACCATGAGGCCCGCAGGTGTGCTCACCGTCGTGGCCGAAGAGGCGGCGATGAAGCCATCAGCGGCAAAGAGGTTGGCCTGGTAACGAAAAGCAGCGCCGGCACTCCGCAACAGGGGCCAGTTTGGCGTGGACGTGTGCGGTGCCCGGTGTTTCCTACGCGCGGATTTGCCGGGTCAGCGGTCTTGGTGGTGGTTGGAGAAGCGCAGGACGAGGACCACCAGAACGAACACCACGATCACCACCACCGCGACGAAAAGTTTGTTCATGCGAGCTCCATTCGCTCGGTGTGTGTCTTCAGGAAAGCACGAAATAGCGCAGCCAGAGGTAGGGTGCCGCGACGATAACGGTGATCACGGTGATGATCGCGCCCTTCTTGGTGAACTCCCAGAAGGAGATCGGTGAGCCGGAGCGGGCGGCGATGCCGAGCATGACGACGTTGGCGCTGGCGCCCACCGCGGTCATGTTGCCACCGAAATCGGCACCAAGCGCCAGCGACCACCACAGCGCCTGAGAATGCGCCGGGTCAGGGATGTCCTGCGCAAGAGCCAGCACGAGCGGACTCATCGTGGCCACGTACGGGATGTTGTCGATCACGCCGGACAGCAGTGCGGAAACACCCAGAATCAGGAACACGGCGAGCAGCGCGTTGCCGCCGGTGGCCTCGGCCGCGAGGTGCGCCAGGTTGTCGATCACACCGGTCTTGACCAGCGCGCCGATCATGATGAACAACCCGGCGAAGAACAACAGCGTCTCCCACTCGACCCCGGCGAGATACTGCTTCGGCTGCGTGCCCGAGACGAGAACGAGCACCCCGGCACCGAGCAGTGCGACGACCGACGGGTCGAGGTGGATCACCGAGTGCAGCACGAACCCGGCGAATACGAACAGGAGCACAACGCCGGATTTGAGCAGCAGTTTCGGCCGTTGGATCGCTTCGCGTTCGTTGAGTGCCATCACGTCGGCGACCCGGGCCGGGTCGGCCGAGAAGGAACCGCGAAACAGCCACGGCAGCACCAGGACGAGCACCACGAGCTCGAGGGCGACGATGGGCGCGAGGTTGACCAGGAAGTCGTTGAAGGTCAGGCCGGAGCGGCTGCCGATGATGATGTTGGGCGGATCGCCGATAAGGGTCGCCGTCCCGCCGATGTTGGACGCGACGACCTCGGCGATGAGGAACGGTGTCGGCCTGATGCCGAGCCGGTCGCACACCAGCAGGGTCACCGGGGCGATCAGCAGCACGGTCGTGACGTTGTCGAGGAACGCCGAGGCGACCGCGGTGATGAGCACGAGCAGGATCATGATCCGCAGCGGTGAACCCTTGGCGCGCTTCGCGGCCCAGATGGCGACGAACTCGAACACCCCGGTACGGCGCAGGATGCCGACGATGATCATCATGCCGAGCAGGAGGAAGATGACGTTCCAGTCGACGCCGGTGTCCTCGGAGAAGAACGCATCGGCCGATCCGCTGACCCCGGTCGCGAGCACGACACCGGCTCCGGCGAGTGCCGCGGCCATCTTCGGGATCTTCTCGGTGGCGATGAACAAGTAGGCGATGACGAACACGGTGACCGCGATGACGGTGCTCATCGCGGCACCGCCTGGGTCAGCGCAGCGCGAGCTCCAGCAGGCGCGAGGCGGAAACAACGCCGAGCAGCGTCCGGCCGTCCATGACGGCGACGAGCGGGCAGCGTAGCCGTGCCATCATCGCGGCGACCTCCACCACGGTGTCGTCCGCGTTCGCGCGCGGCAGCTCCGTGGGCTCGGCCGGCAGCAGTTCGCGGACGGTGCGGCCGCCGAGCCTGTCTGCCACCCGATCGGCCATCGACTCGTTCAGCACCCCGGCCAGGGCCGGGTCGTCCACCACGTACCGGGGCACCAGGAACTGCACTACCTGTGAGGCCGGCAGCACCGATTGCGGACACCCGGTCGAGTCGGTCACCACCAGGCCGGGCAGCCGCTGCTGAGCGAGCAGCCGCGCCGCGGCCAGCGCATCGGAGTCCAGGTCGACGACCGGGTACTCCTCGGCCATCTCGGCAGCATGCATTCGCCCAGGTTACGACGAACCGAGTGGTGGTGCTGGGGCTCACGGGCCGCTCCTGTCGTTTTCTTGACGATCACCGGCGGGGGCCCGGCCGGTGGGCAGGTTGTCCGGTGGCTCGACCCGCAGCAGCTTCGCGATCGGCACGTCGGTCGACGAGTGGAGCACGATCGACAGCGCGATCGTCACCGCGACCAGGTCGAACACGAGTTCGCTGTCGGCGATGCCCGACTGCAGCGCGAGCAGGCCGTAGACCACGGAAGCGAAGCCTTTCGGCCCGAACCACGCAGCGGTCGCTCGCTCGCGCCCGGACAGCGGGGTCCGCAGCAGCGACAGCAGCATCGCGGCGGGCCGGACGAGCAGGATCGCCAGCACGGCCAAGACCCAGCCGCCGGCGTCGAGGTGGGAGAGCCGGTCGGGGGTGATCAGCGCGCCGAATACCAGCAGAGCGGCGAATTTGGTGATCTCCGAGAGCAGGTCGCCCAGCGGCTCGAACTGCTCGGCTGCGGTCTTGTCGACGGTCGCCAGTGTCGAACCGGCGGCGAAGGCGGCCAGGTAGGGGTTCGCGTGGGTGAGGTGGCAGCCCGCATAGAGGATCACCGCGATCGCCAGCGGCCCCAGCGCTTGCAGGCGTGGTTCCGCGGTGAGGACCTTGAGCCGCCACGCCAGGCTGACCAGCAGGGGCAGGACGATCCCGAGGGCCAGGCCGAGCAACAGTTCGACGACGACCGTGCCGAGGTCGGACGAGGTGTGGGTCGCGGTGGCGAGGAAGATCAGCACGAACGGCAGCGCGAGCCCGTCGTTGAGGCCCGACTCGACGTTGAGCAACCGCCGCAGCCGCAGGGGCACGTCATCGCGCCCGACGATCGCGGCCGCGAACACCGGGTCCGTCGGGGAGAGAATCGCGCCGAGCAGCAACGACGTCGACCAGTCCACACCGACCAGGAAGTGGGCGGGCACCGCGATACCGACCATCGTCAGGGGCATCCCGAGCCCCAGGGCCCGGCCCGACAGCCGCCAGTTCTCCCGCAAGGCCGGCAGGTTCGCGCGCTGCCCGTCGGTGAACAGGACCGTGAACAGCGCGATGTCGGCCAGCGAGGTGACGAGCGGGTCGCGTGGCGCGATGTGGATCAAGTCCAGACCGCCGCCCCCGAGCAACGCTCCCGCGAGCAGAAACAACAACGCCGTCGACAAGACCGTGCGCGCCGCGACGCCGGACAGCGACACGCTGATCAGCAACACGACACCGAAGGCGAGAACGAGCGCCATGGCACTCCCCGAGGTCGACAAACCGACTCGTCACCCGGGCGGGCACGAGCAGGCCGACCAGACTTCCCGGCGCTCCGCGCGTAAAGATGCCGCAAAGACCGGCTCGGGGCAAACCGGGAATCACTCCTCCTGGCGCAGCGACCACACCAGGCGTTGCGGGGAAAGCCGCTCGGACGCGACGTAGTAGACGGTCGCGCCGCGTGGAAGGGAGGTGTCTCCCGCTGGGTTCACGATCACCCGGTCGCGGTCCCGCACCGCGAGCAGCGTCGCCCCGTGGCGCCGGCGGAGTGACGCCCGGCACAGTTCGACACTCGGAGATCCCGCCGACTCCGGAACCACCGTGGAGTACGTGCTTGCGCCGCCTCCGGTCATCAGGTCCGCGCAGACGTCGGCGATGTTCAGGGGACACCAGCTCCTCGATCCCGCTGGCGATGCCGACGATCATGGCCGGGCCAACCAGATCACCATGCCGGCGCTGGCGATGGTCGTGATCTCCGGCATGGTCGGCGCGCCCGGCCACGGCGCCGAGGTGTATGCGGCGATGACCACCCTGAAGCTCGACCCAGGATTCGAATCCGGGCTCGGTGTCGTCGTCCTCGCCATCTACCTCGACAGGATCACGTCGTCGCAGGGCGATCGCTCGGCCGTGGACAAGCCCGCCAGCTCGCGGGCGCCTCCCGATACGAACGCCGTCCAGAAAGGACTGATGAGTGCGCACAGCCAAGTGGATTCTCGCGCCGGGCACGGCCATCGTCTCTCTGACCGCTCTCGATCGGCTACATCAACTGGGACGAGGACATCGCGCTGAGCACCCTGTACCAGTCGGTGCTCGCGGATAAGGGTTACACCGTCAAGACCCAGCTTCTCGACGTCGGCCCCATCTACGCCGCCCACGCGCAAGGACTACTGGAACCAGTACAAGGACAAACTCGAAGACCTCGGCGTCTGGTATGACAATGCGACTCTGAACCTCGCAGCGCCCGACTACGTCAAGGACGTCGACAGCATCGTCGACCTCAAGACGCACGCCGCGGAATTCGGCGGCAAGATCACCGGGATCGAGGTGAGCGCCGGCGAGACCACGGCGATGCTCGCCGCGCTGGACAGCTCGATCAAGGCCCGGAAGCCCATCGTCGTGACGGTCTGGCACCCGCACTGGGCCTACTCCCACTACCACCTGAAGGACCCTCAAGATGCCATGGGCAAGGGCGAGCAGCTGCACGCCATCGGCCGCAGCAGCTTCGGAGCGGATTTCCCCGCTCTGGGCAAGATCACGAACAACCTCACGCTCACCGACGACCAGCTCGGTTCGCTCGAGGACATGATCCAGCAGGCACCCAGGGGCCAGGAGATGGCCGCGGCCGGGAAGTGGGCCGACCACAGTTGGTCGACCAGGCATTCGCCGGCCTCTGACGGCTCGCGCGGTCCACTCTCGTCGCGGTGAGCGGACCCCGCCCGCGGCACGGCCGGTCGCGCCCTCCACACCGGAGAAGCACACTGCCGGAAACGCGCTGGCCTTGTCCGACCGCTTTCGACCGGATACGGCACACTGAAAGCATGGCCCGTCCCACGCCCGCCGCAGCCGGTACCGACGTCGACGCGATCACGGATGCCGTGCTCACGGCGTCCCGGCTCCTGGTCGCCGTGTCGGCCCGATCCATCGCGGCAGCCGGCGACCTCATCACCTTGCCGCAGTTCCGCGTCCTGGTGATCCTGCACTCGCGCGGCGCCTTGAACCACGCCGCGCTGGCGGAACTGCTGAACGTCACACCTTCGACCACGAGCCGCATGGTCGACCGGCTCACCGCAGTCGGCATGGTCGCCCGGCAGAACAGCCCGTCGTCACGCCGGGAAATCCTCATCGAGCTCACCGACGAGGGCGCCCGGGTGGTGCGACTGGTGACCAACCGGCGCCGCCGCGAGATCGCCAAGATCGTAGCGAAGATGCCCGAACACGCCCGCCACGGCTTGGTCGATGTGCTGACCGCCTTCACCGAAGCCGGCGGCGAGCCCTCTGTCGACGCGACCGCGGACGGCATCTGGGGCTGACAGGATCGTCAGGCAAATGTCAGGTGCTGCGGACCCGCCGCGCACGAGAATGAGCCAGTGAGCGCTCCCGATCGCACCAGCCATCGACAGGATCAGCCGCACCCGGGCCGGACGGTGCTGCGGGATCGGTGATGCGCTACGCCCCGCAGCAGCCGAAGTCCGCGGTGAGCCCTGGACCGTACTGATCATCCGAGAACTCCTGCACGGCAGCAGCACTCCCCCGCAGCTGATCCGCGGACTGCCAGGCCTGTCGCGCGGTCTCCTCGGCAAACGTCTCCACCAGCTGTCCGCAGCCGGGCTGGTGACGGTGGCGCGGTCGAAGGGAACGCTCACCGCGTGTGCCTTGACCGACGCCGGCCGAGCACTCGAAGGCGTGATCGACCTACTCGGGCGCTGGGGACGTCGGTGGCTCCCACCACCGCGCACCGGCGACCTGGATCCGGAACTGCTGTTGCTCGACATCGCCCGCGGCATCGACCGGCTCCGGTTGCCGGCCGCCCCGGTCAGCATCCACTTCCGGTTCACCGAAACATTGCGGCAGCGGTGGTGGTGGCTGGTCCTGTCGGAGGCAGCCGCCGTGGCCACAGCCGAGGACCCCGCACTGCCGATCATCATGCAGGTCGAGTGCACGCCCTCCGCGCTCGCGGCGATCTGGCTCGGCCACGACAGCTGGCTCAACGCGATCAAGGACCACGTGGTTCGCCTCACCGGCGACCGCGAGGCCGTCCGGTCGGCCGTCGCGTGGCTCGGGACGAGCCGCTACCACCGGCCCGCGGAGCCCCCGGGGTGAACCGCGTACCACCGGGCGACGGCAGACAGCCAGGGTCGCGGCGGCGATGCCGCACGGATTGCTCCGGCCGGTTCACCCATGAGTCGAACGCCAGCAGCGACAACGCCGCGACGACCCCCAGGCCGCCCAGCAGCACGGCGCCGAAGGTCACCGCCAAACCCGACACCAGCAGCACGGGCACGACCGCGAGCCAGCAGTACGGGTCCGGCTTGCCGAACCACCTCCGGTCACCATTCGCCACAGCTTCCCACCTCCCCGGTCACCATTGCAGTATGCAACACTTTCCTACGGCATCAATTTGGGGTGGGCGGTATCGTGGTGAACGATGACCGGGAAGGGCCCGAAACGATGACCGTGCGCGTGCTGCTGGTCGAGGACGACGTGATGATCAGCGAGGCGCTCGCCCTGACGCTCGCCGACGAAGGTTTCGACGTCATTTCCGCGGGCTCGGGTGAAGAAGCGCTCGAAACTGTGGAAACCACCACCGTCGACGTCGTGCTCCTCGACTTGATGCTGCCCGGCATCGACGGGTTGAGCGTGTGTCGGACCTTGCGCGACAGTGGCGACCTTCCGGTCATCGTGATCACCGCGCGCACTGACAGCTCCGACGTGATCGCGGGGCTGGAAGCCGGCGCGGATGACTACGTGACCAAGCCGTTGGTGCCAGGAGAGCTGGCGGCGCGGGTTCGGGCCCTGCTCCGCCGGGCGGCTCCGGCTCGCCCGGCACGGCTGCGGGTCGGTGATCTGGAACTGCGCCCCGAAGACGCGAGCGCGTACCGGTCGGGTAAGCCGATCCACTTGACCCGTACCGAGTTCCGCCTTGTGACCGAGCTGGCCGTGGCCGAGGGCGAGGTTGTCACGAGGGAGCAGTTGCTGCAGCGGGTATGGGGCCACAGCTACTTCGGCGACACCCGGCTGCTCGACGTCCACATCAGACGGCTGCGGCGCAAGGTCGAACACGACCCCGACGTCCCCACCTTGGTGGTGACGGTGCGCGGGATCGGCTACCGTGTGGGCTCGCCGGCGTGAGTACCGGCGCGCTCAGTCGCGTTTCCCTGCGCTGGCGGGTCTCCGCGGCGTTCGGGCTGGGACTTCTGCTCGTGGTGAGCACGCTCTCCATCGCGGTCTGGAACCTCACGACGGGGTACATGTTCAGCCAGCGCGAGCAAAGCGCGGCACGGCAAGCGGACATCAACGTCAGGTTGGTCGACGCGGCGATCCGCGCGCACCCCGACAGCCTCGACGAGCTCCTGACCGGACTCGCGACCGGACCTGACTCGACGATCCTGCTGTCCCTGCCGGACGGTTGGCTGACCGCCGGCCGCCAGGTCGTCCCCCAGGCCCTTCCGGCCGAGCTGGTCGCGCAAGCGCGAGCTGGGCAGCCGGCCCGGCAGCGGTTCACGGCCGATGGCGTTCCTGTCCTCGGTGTCGCCCTTTCCGTCGGTGCCCAGAACGGCCTCTACGTCGAGCTCTACCCCCTGCTCGAACTCGATCGGACCTTCCGCTACCTCAGCACCATCCTGATCGCGGGCACCGTGGCCTGCAGCGTCCTGGGGGTCGCGCTGGGCGCGTGGTCCACGCGCCGCGCCCTGCGCCCGTTGACCGCGCTCACCGCTGCGGCGTCCCGGGTCGCAAGTGGCGACCTGAGCGCCCGGCTGCCGGACCAGGCCGATCCCGATCTCGCTCCGCTGGCCACCAGCTTCAACGCGACCGCCGACGCGCTTGAACAGCGAGTGCGCCGGGACGCTCGGTTCACCACCGACGTCAGCCACGAACTGCGCTCCCCGCTCACGACGATGACCACCGTCGCCGAAGTCCTGGACCGCCGCCGCGAGTCTATGCCGGCCCCGGCGCAGAAAGCGTTGCGGCTGCTGCTCGCCGAGCTGCGCCGTTTCCAGCGCATGGTGCTGGACCTGCTGGAGATCTCTTCGGCCGACGAACAGGATGCCGACCACGACCGCGAACTGATCGATCTGGCGGCGCTGGCGCGCAACGTCATCGCCGGCAGATCCGGCCCGGGCCTCGCCGTCGACTCACCGGCGGAACCGCTTCTGGTCTTCGGCGACCGGCGACGGCTCGACCGGGTCTTGACGAACCTGCTCGACAACGCCGATCGCTACGGCGGTGGGCCGGTTCGCGTCGGGGTGTTCGCTCACGACGGCGCGGTACGGCTGGAGGTCGACGACGCCGGCGAGGGCGTGCCCGCGGATCTCCGCGAACGCGTCTTCGAACGCTTCGCCCGGGGCGTGCACTCCGGGCGGCGCGGACCGGATTCCGGAACCGGTCTCGGCTTGGCCATCGTCGCCGACCACGTGCGCCGCCACCACGGCAGCGTGCACATCGAAGACCGCCCCGGCGGCGGAGCCCGGTTCGTGGTCGAGCTACCGAAAGCTCGCGGATGACCCGGGTCTCCACCAACGCTCGCCCCTGGCCGCACCGATCGTCAGGCAGTCGTCAGGTGCACCACAGCCGTGGAGCAGCAGAATGGGACGGTCATCACAGCAGCAGGAACGAGGAACCACCCGTGCCGAACCAAACTTCTCCAGCCGTCCCCGCCCAGGTCAGCGAGCGGTTGGCGGAAGAATTCACCGGACAGCTCTCCGCCGCGGCGATCGATACCATCGTGCACGCCGCGGCCCGCGACCTCGAAGGCCAGATCGTTCCGGAAGCACTGGACGAAATGCTGCACCGGCTGGCCCGGTTCCGCCTCGTCCGGCTGGTCGACGCCACGCGCGGAACTCAGAACAGGCTTCCCTCGTCCTCCGGCCAGCCCCAGACCGCGTAGGAGCCCGGCAGTTCCCGCAGCCCCGCCACCTCCAGGCCGCGGGCCGGCGCGCCGCCTTCGCGTGCGCCGGACAACACATCGCGCACAAAACCCTCGACCACAGCGGGCGGCGGCACCGTCGCTTCCGTCAGCCGGGCAAGCACCGTTGAAGGCTGCCGACTCGTGTTCTCCAGCACGACTTTCCAGCCGCTGCGCGCGGACCAGATCGCCATCACGTCTCGGTCCGGATGGCGGACGCACCGGTCGGGCAGTGCCAAGTAGGCGGCTGGTCGTGCCCCGCCTTCGCAAGCCGTTCCCCTGGCGGCACCCGCAGGGCGTCGCCGATCGCGCGGACGTACGCAGCGAGCCCGAGGTCCTCCGGCGGCAATGGCCGTTCGCGGATCACCGGCGCGCGTCGCGGTCCGAGAGGCGGGCCAGCATCGTGTTGTACGCCCGTAGCGCGTCCTCGTCCTCGTCGACTCGAGTCCCGTCGCCGAGCTCCAGCGCGGACCGGCGCGCGTTCTCCAGCCACGATCCGAGGTCGTCGCCACGCTCGGCCGACCGGAGCCAGCCGCCGATCACGACGACGGCCAGCACGGCCATCAGCGCGTCGCCACCGACCCACATCATCGCGCCGCCCCAGTGCAGGTCTTCGACCAGTCCGGGCCCCCAGTGCCGGGCCACGGCCGCATAGGCGGGGAACGGCTCGTGCGGCGTCATCATCAGCGCGACCCCCACGACCGCGTCGACCACCATCGCGGCGAACAACAGCACCAGCCGCATCAAATAGGGCGTGGGACGTCTGCGCGGTCGTACCCCCAGGATCGGCAACAGGAGCAGCAGACCGGCGAGCACGTAGCCGGCTTCCTCGACTCCGTGCAGTGCCGGGACGGTGAGGGCGCCCTGCAGGAACGGGGTGAGGTGGGTGCCCACGACCACCACCGTGTACAAGGCGAACCCGCAGATCGGGTGAGCGGCTGCGGCGACGACCGCGCCGCCGCGGGGCAGCAGCTCGAACGGCTGCCCGAACAGCAGCAGCGCCGGAGCGACCATGATGAGCAGCAGGTGCTGAGCCATGTGCACGGTGAACAGCACCGAGCTGTAGGTGTTCACCCCGCTGCCGAGCGCGAACAGAACCACGATCAGGCCGGCGGAGAACGCGCACGTCCGCCGCGCCGGCCAGGAACCGGCCCGCGCCGCGGCCCAGCCGTACCCCAGCGCTGCGAGACCGACGGCGATCGCGCCGGCCACCGGCACGTCCCAGTCGGTCAGCAGCGTCCACGCGCCGAGTGGTGCCACGGTGGTCACCGGGGCTCGGCTCGGCCGATAATCATGCTTGGGGTAACTTTTGCAGTGAGCAACACTTGCACGATGCTACTCGGCCTGCTGGGCCCGGAGAGGAGCGGTGCGGATGACCTCGGTCGCCCCCGTGCGCTCGGTGGAACTGGCCATCGGCGGCATGACCTGCGCGGCGTGCGCGGCGCGCGTCGAGCGCAAGCTGAACAAGCTGGACGGGGTGCGCGCGAGTGTCAACTTCGCCACCGAACGGGCAATCGTGGAGACTGACGCCCCGCCGGACGAGGACGTGCTGCTGCGGCAGGTGAGCCAGGCCGGCTACACCGCCGAGGTGCTGCGGCCGGAGCGGATGTCGGCGGCGCGGGGCGACGAGGCCCGGCGGGTGTGGCGTCGCCTTGTGGTGGCGCTGTTGCTCGGCATTCCGGCGGCGGACCTGTCGTTCACCCTCGCGCTGGTTCCGTCGCTGCGGTTCACCGGCTGGCAGGCCGTGGTGCTCGCACTGGCCGCGCCTGTCCTGACGTGGTCGGCGTGGCCGTTCCATCGCAAAGCCGCTGTGGCGCTGCGGCACGGGAGCACGTCGATGGACACCCTGGTGTCGGCGGGGATCCTCGCGGCGAGCGCGTGGTCGCTGTATTCGATGTTCGGGGCGGACACCGCTTCCGGCGCCGACGGAGTGTGGGGGTTGCTGCTGCGGCCGGCCGGCTCGATCTACCTGGACGTGGCCATCGGCGTCACGGTGTTCGTCCTCGCCGGCCGCTTGTACGAAGCTCGAGCAAAGCGGACGGCCGGAGCCGCCTTGCGCGCGCTGTCGGAGCTGGGCGCGAAAGCTGTGTCCCTGCTCGACGAGCACGGTGGCGAGCGGCGCGTGCGCGCGGCCGAACTCAGAGCGGGTGACCGCTTCGTCGTCCGGCCTGGGGAGACCATCGCCGCCGACGGCGTGGTCCTGGACGGCGCGTGCACGGTCGACGGGGCCACGATGACCGGGGAGTCCGTGCCGCGGGACGTGACCGTGGGCGACACCGTGCTGGGCGCGACCGTCGCCCTCGGGGGCCGCCTGGTCGTCCGCGCCACCCACATCGGGGCCGACAGCCGGATCGGGCTGCTCACCCGGCTCGTCGAACGAGCCCAGCACGACAAGGCCTCCGCGCAACGGCTGGCCGACCGGATCTCGGCGGTGTTCGTCCCCGCCGTGGTCGCTCTGGCGGTGCTGACCGCGGTGGGCTGGGCGCTCGCGGGCAGCGGTGCGCCGCGCGCGTTCAGCGCCGGACTCGCCGTGCTGATCATCGCCTGTCCGTGCGCGCTGGGTCTGGCCACACCTACGGCGCTGCTGGTCGCGTCGGGCCGCGGTGCGCAGCTCGGGATCTTCCTCAAGGGGACCGCGCCGCTCGACTCGGCTCGCGAGGTCGACACGGTCGTCTTCGACAAGACGGGGACCGTGACCACGGGACAGCTCACCGTCACCGGAGTCCGCAGCGAGCAGTACGGCCGAGAAGAGTTCCTGCGGCTGGTGGGAGCCGTCGAAACCGCGTCCGAGCACCCCATCGCGGCAGCGATCACGGCCGAGGCCCGTGCTGAAGCGGGTGAGGTGCCCATGGTCGAGGAGTTCAAGTCGCTCTCGGGGCTGGGGGCACGCGGCAGCGTCGAAGGCCACGACGTGCTCGTGGGGTCGACCCGACTGCTTCGAGACCACGGCATCGCGCTGTCGCCAAGCTTCCACGACGACGTGAAGACTTGGGAACACGCCGGCCTCGGCGTCGTGGCCGCAGCGGTCGACGGCACAGCAGCGGGACTCATCGCGGTCGCGGACACCCTGCGCCCCACCGCGCCCGCGGCGATCTCGGCGCTGCACGGTCTCCGGCTGCGCACGATCCTGCTCACCGGTGACCGCGAGGCCACCGCCCGCACCATCGCCGCCCGAGCCGGCATCGACGAGGTGATCGCCGACGTGCTGCCCGACGGCAAAGCGGCGGTGATCGACCGGCTGAAACGTGAAGGCCGCACGGTCGCCATGGTCGGCGACGGGGTCAACGACGCCCCGGCGCTGGCCCGCGCCGACCTCGGGCTGGCCATGGTCACCGGAACCGACGTGGCCGCAGGCGCGGCGGACATGATCCTCGTGAGCACCGACCTGTCCGTGGTGCCACGGTCGCTGCGCCTGGCCCGCGCCACCACCCGGACCATCCGCGGCAACCTGTGGTGGGCGTTCGGCTACAACATCGCCGCTCTGCCGCTCGCCGCAGCCGGCCTGCTCAACCCGCTCGTCTCCGCCGCGGCGATGGCATTGTCCTCACTGTTCGTCGTGTCCAACAGCCTGCGGCTGCGCACGTTCGACGCCGACCGTCAGACCACAGTGGACCAGTAGGGCCAGAACGCCTGCAGCACCAGCACCACGACAACGACATACCACAACGCGAGCAGTCCACTGTGGACACGTCGGACGAGTCCGCCGAATACAGTCCCGCGCAGGTTGTGGAGCGTGGTGTACCAGAACGTGGCGATCGTGACGATCCACACGACCATGCAATACGGGCAGAGCGCGTGGATGCGGTACAGGCTAGCGAAGATCAGCCAGTGGACGAACCCGACGCCGAACGTGGCGCCGACCTGCATCCCGAACCACACCCAGCGCGGCGCTGTGTACCCAGTCAGCAGCACCACACCAAAAGTCACCACGACGGCGAAAGCCGCGATCCCGATCAGCGGATTGGGAAAGCCGAACGCGGAGGCCTGAGGGCTGTCCATCACCGAGCCGCACGAGATGACCGGGTTGATCGAGCAGCTGGGCACGTAGGCCGGATCGCGCAGCTTCGCGATCTTCTCCAGCGTGAGGGCGATCGCCGCGGCCAATCCGAGTGCGCCGCCGATCAGGTAAAGCCAAGCCGGCCCCCGGGTGGTGTTGCCGGTGGCGGTCACGAGGCCAGTGCCCGGTCGAGCTGCCCGCGCAGCTGCCGGGCGACCTGGGCATAGGTGGTGCCGGCCGGCGAGAACTTGCTGCCGTTTACGAAGATCGTCGGCGTTCCGGTGACCCCGGCTTCGTTCCCGTCGGCCTGCCCCTGGTCGATCCGCGCCTGCACCGCCTTCGAGGCCATGTCGGCGTGGAACCGGCCGAGGTCGAGGCCGAGGTCCTCGGCGTAGCTGTCGAACCGGGCCTGGGCACGAGCAGTGTCGTCACTGACGTTCTTGCCGTCGGCGGCCAGGGCCCACGTGGGGTAATCGCCGTAGAGCTTCTCGTACATCTGCCGGTACTTGCCCTGCAGCGCCGCGGCTTCGGCGGCCCGGGCCGCAGGGACGGCGAGCGGGTGCATGGGGAGCGGGAAATTCCTGGTGACGAACGTGATCCGGCCCGCGTAGTCGTGCTCGATGCTGCTGGTCACGTTCTGGTAGTAGGCCTCGCACACCGGGCATTGGTAGTCGAGAAACTCGACCACGGTGACCGCGCCGTTGTCCGCCTGGCTCAACGTGTGGCTGTCGGGATGGCGCAGGACGTCCGCGGCGACGGTGCCGGAGCTCGGCGCGGGCTCGTCCTTGCGGTTGAACACCAGAACACCACCGATGACCAGCACGGCGACGACGATCACGGCGATCGTCGTCCACGTGTTCGCCGACAGCCCTTTCCCGGTTGTCACCGGGTTGCGTTTGTTCCGTGCCATTTCTCGAAGATGTCCTTTCGTAGTGTGTCCGGGACGTCGAGGTCGGCGCGATCCCAGCTCGCCAGCAGCGCGACGAGCACGGCGAGCAGGACGAGTTCGCTCACGACCAGCGCGAGGATCCCGGCCAGCCGCTGGTCGGCGTGCAGGTCCGGGACCCAGGGCAGTGCGAGGCCCTGGTACATGGCCGCCGCGGCCGGGCCGTTTCCGAGCACGCGGTGGCTGGTCACCACGGCCGCACCGAACACGACGTCCGCCGGCATGGCGGCCAGGACCACCCCGAGGCGGGCGATGTTCGGCATCAGGCGCGGTGGCGGATCGGTACCGATCACCGGCCAGAAGAACAGGTAGCCGGCCACCAGGAACCAGCAGTCGATCGCCAGATGCGCCCAATGGAAGCGGACCGCGGCGTCGAAGACTCCGGTGAAGTAGAGCCCGAACGGGGAGCCGGCGAACAGCAGCAGCGACGGCACCGGATGAGTGAGGAACCGTAGCGGCCCGGTGCCGATCAGCACGTCCAGCCGCGGTCGAAGGCCGGGAGCGGACGCTCTGAGAAGACCGAGCGGTCCGCCCAGCGCCAACAGCGCGGGAACCAGCATCGAGAGCACCATGTGAACGGTGAGGTGCACGCTGAACTGCGCGGCCGCGTACCGCCCGAAGCCCGACGACGTCGCGAACAGGAGCACGAGGCAGGCGCCCAGCCACGCCAGAGTGCGAGACCACGGCCATTCACCCGCGCGGCGCGCCAAGAGCCAGTACCCGATGGCGAGCACGACCGAGAGCGGGCCGAACACCACATCGGGGCGCCAGTCGACGAGCAGCCGCAGCAGGGTCGGCGGTCCGGTGAGGTCGTAACCCAGCACCACCTGTCCCGTCGTGGCCGCCCGCGAAAAGAACTCGGGCAGCGGGAGGTGTGTCAGATCCACGGACGCCGCGAAAACACCGGCCAGCGCCGCGAACTCGGCACCCGTCCAGGCGAGCCAGCCCGGACGGCGACGCAGCCGGAAGCCCAGGACGCCGATGCCCAGGACCACCGTCGCCTTCCCGATCAAGACGAGCCCGTAGCCGGATGTCCAGCCCGTGGCCGGGACCAGCACTCCGGCAAGGACCAGCCCGCTGGCGACGAGAACGAGCCAGCACCCGACTGCGGCACGGTGGTACCTGAGCAATGCGGAACTATCGGGCGCCGGGCGTCGGCGCAGCACAGCGAAAAGCAGTCCCAGCCACACGCACGCCGTCGGGACGTGCAGGATCAGTGCGCCCAGCGCGAGGTCGTGACCGACGTCGGCCGAACCGTGCCCCGTCACGACGGGAGGCAGCACGGCCAGGACGGCGACCGCCAGCAACGCAACCGATGTGGTCCACCGGAGGGTGCCCTGGGCGCCCAGAGCGGTCACCGCTGCCAAGACCGTCGTCACAAGCCAGGCACGCGGTTCCTCAGTCGCCCCCATGAGGTCGATCAAATGCTCAGGCACAAGCACATCGCCCAGCCGCAGCCCAGCGGCGTTCGCCGCGGACAGCGGCACCTCGACGAGGGCGGCCAACATCCAGCAGGCGGCAGCGGCGGACGCCACGCGCAGCTCGCGGTACGCGTCGGGCCCCACCGATCCGGACGGGCGCGGCCGCGTGCAGAACACGGTGTAAGCGAGCGAGCCCACACAGATCGCCGCGGCGAAGTCGGCGACCAGCCTCGCCACCGGAGCCCCGACGGCGACCACGACGCCCGGGTCCCCGTCGCCCACCGCCAGATACGGCCCCGACCCCGCGAGCCACGCCGCGACGCCGAGACCGACGACCGCGACGGCACTGGCCGTGGCCACGCGCCGCGTGATCACCGCGCAGCCACCAGCATGAACGCCATCCCGCCGGCCATCGTGGCGAGCATTGCCCGGGCCCCGAGGTCGGTGCGGGTGACAACCGCCGGGTTCCGCGCGGGTTCGGTTCCGGTACGGCCCTGGTGGATCCGCCCCCACACATCGAAAACCCACGCCAAACCCTCGATGGTGAGGTAGGCCGCGCAGAGCTGCGCCAGGAGGCCCAGCCGCGCCGGCGACTCGGCGCACATCGCGGCCATCACCAGGAAATCCGCCGTCGACAGCACCCAGCGGTGGTGTACGCGGCGGTCACGCCACCACAGACTGACAGTTGTCACGGCGAGCACGGCCCCGCCGGCCGAGAACAGCACTGCGCCGGCCTCGTAGAGGCTCGGATGGGCCATTCTCGGCAGCGCGTACATCGCCGCCATGGCCGCGGCCATCACCGTGTGCCCGGCGTGCCACCAGCGCTGCCGGCCGTCCATCGCGACGACGTGAGCGAGGTGCACGACAGCAGCGCCGGCGAGGACGGCCACCCAAGCCAGGCGGGCCCACTGCGGCAGCATCGACGTCACGTGGCCGCCGTCGCGGGGTCCAGGGCGGTGAGGACCGCCTGGTGGGTGATCCACCCGCTCAGCCGGTGTTCTCCTTCCAGCACGGGCAGGCCCGTGCCGGGAGCGTTGGTCAGCGCGGTCAGGGCGTCGGCGAGGCTGGTCTCACAGGTCACCAGCGGGGGCAGCTCGGCGAGGTCCCCGACGGTGCCTTCGTGATCGTCGGCGAGCGCTTCGGCGACCGCCCGCGCGGTGACGCATCCTTGGTACCGGCCATCCGATCCGACCACCGGCAGGATCCCGTGACCGGACACGGCGAGGGCGTGCGCTGCGCGCTCCAGCGCCAGCCCCCCGTCCAGCGGATCCGGCAACGGTTCGGCAACCGCCGCCACCCGGGTCTCGGCCAGCCGGCGAGCGTCCGGGTGCCGGTCGAGGTCGACACCTCGGCGGCGCAGTTTGAGCGTGTAGATCGTGTCGCGGCTCAACGCCCGGCTGGTCGCGGTCGCGATCACGATGGCCGTGAGCATCGGCAGGATGATCGTGTACTGCCCCGTCAGCTCGAACAGCACGATCACCGCTGTGATCGGTGCCCGGGCCGCTCCGGCGAAGGCCGCGCCCATCCCGATGAGGCCGTAGACCCCCGGTGAGGCGGTAAGATCCGGCAGCCAGGCGTGGGCGACGATGCCGAACGCAGTGCCCGCCATCGCCCCGATGAACAACGACGGCGCGAATACCCCGCCCGAGCCGCCGATGCCGATCGTCAAGCTAGTCGCCACGATCTTGCCCACCAGCAACAGCAGCAGGAACCCGATCACGTACTTGCCCTCGACCGCGTTCTGCAGCACCGGATAGCCGACCCCGTACATCTGGGGCAACAGCAGCAGCAGGCCCCCGAGGAACACCCCGCCCACCGCGGGCCGCAGCCACTCCGGACCGCGCCACAGCCAGTCGCACAGATCCTCGATCAGGTAGAGCACGCGGGTGAACAGCACACCACACGCCCCGACGATCAGCCCGAGCACGATGAACAGCAGATACTCGACCGGATTGCGCAGGGTGAACGGCGGCAGGTCGAGGAACGGCACGTTGCCGAACACCGCGCGGCCCACCACGCTCGCCGTGACGCTGGCCAGCACCACCGCACCGAAGGACTCCGCGGCGAAATCGCGCAGGATCAGCTCCATCGCGAAAAAGGGCCCGGCCAGCGGCGCGTTGAACGTCGCCGCGATCCCGCCCGCGGCACCACACGCCACCAGCACCCGCAACCGCGACTCCGGAAGCTTCGCCACGCGCCCCAGCGTCGAGCCCAGGGCCGACCCGATCTGCACGATCGGCCCCTCTCGTCCCACCGAACCGCCCGACCCGATCGTCAGCGCGGACGCGAGGGCCTTCACCGCGCTCACCTGCACCGGGATCCGCCCGCCCCGCTCCGCGACCGCGTACATCACCTCCGGCACCCCGTGGCCCCGGGCTTCCGGTGCGAACCAATACACCAACGGCCCGTACACCAGCCCCGCGACCACCGGCGCGAGCAGCAGGAACCACGGTCCGAGCTGGGGAAACCACGGGTGCGCCTCACGTCCCGCGGCCGAATAATCGCCATGCCCGGAGAACACGTGCGTGAACGTGGTGATCAACCACCGGAACACGACCGCACCCAACCCCGCGCCGGCACCAATGACCAGCGCCAGGCCGATCAAGCCGGTCGTGCTCTCCCGCAACCACCGACCCAACAGCTGCCGCGGAGGAACCACCAGTCGCCGACCTGTCACACCATTACCTCCAGACACAGTTGCAGTATGCAACACTTGCCGTGAGTAACAGCTGGCGGCCCACACTACGGTCCGCCTGCGTCGACGACGTCGCCGCGCGGATCAAGCCGCGTGGTGGCCACCGGGAGGAGCCCCATGGTTGGCGTGCGCCAGTTCGACGAGCGCGTGACCCTCGACCGCGCCCTGGACCTCTTCACCGAACGCGGCTTCCGCGCCACAACGATGCCCGAGCTCGCCACCGCCACCGGCGTCCAGCGCGGCTCCCTCTACCACGCCTACGGCGGCAAAGAGGAGATTTTCCTGCTCGCCTTCGGCGCGTACACCTCCCGCTTCCTCGCCGGCGCAGAAGCAGCCCTGGACCGGCCCACGAAGCACGCCGCGGTGCTGTCCTTCTTCGAGTACTGCATCCAAACCTTCACCGAGGGCCGTCCCTCTCACGGCTGCCTCTCCACCCGCACGGCGATCGAAGCGGCGAATGAGGTGCCCCGGGCGGAATCCGCAGTCCGCACCATGCTGAACAACCTGGAGACCATCATCTTCATCAAACTGTCTGCTGCCGACGACGGCGCGTCCCCTTCCGTCGACCTGCGCGCAGCCGCCCGCCTGATCGTCACCACAACCCGCGGCCTCGCAGTGATGGAACGCGCGAACTACTCCCCGACCGAACTGAAGTCGATCGCGGAAAGCCTGGTGACCTCACTGTTCAGCCGCTGAGCCCGCCGGCTCCGCAGTGAAGCCGCACCACGTCAGAAATCAAGGCAGGGTGCGAATTGCACCGTGACTCGCGCTGGTGTGACTCGTGGGCGTGGCCATTTGCGCAAGCGGGACCAGGTCGACGTGAATCGCATTTTTTCTCGTGCTTGACGCGATCGGGCCACCGGGGATGTGCTGGACCTGGCGATGGATCCCCCCGGGCCCGCTGGGCCGAACCGCCTCGCATGAGGCTGATGGCTTCCTGGTGCAGACGTGTGACGACCACTCGTGCCAGGAGGACGCAGATGACCACGAAGAGCTCCGAGCGGGTTTTGCGGCTGTCGATCTTTGTCGGCGACGGCGACCTCTGGCACCACAAACCGCTCTCCACGGAGATCGTCGACCGCGCCCACAATGCCGGCCTCGCCGGCGCGACCGTCATCCGCGGCATCGAGGGCTACGGCGCCACCTCCCGGATTCACACCCAACACGCGTTCCGGCTCGGCAACGACCTCCCCATGCTGATCACGATCGCCGACAGCGAAGAGCGGATCAGGGCCTTCCTGCCACAACTGGACGACCTCGACATGAGCGGGTTGGTCACCCTCGACGAGGTCGAGGGCATCCGCTACACCGCACCCGAGCGCCCACACACCCACTGGTGGCAGCACACCGAGTAGGCAGACGGTACCCGACACGAGGACTCCCGGGCAGGAGGCGCGACCCATGCAGCTCACCGAAAAGGCGTTGCGCACCTTGATCTTCCTCGGCGAGGACGACACCTGGAATCACCAACCACTGCACCACGAAATCGTGAAACGTGCCCGCGAAGCCGGCCTTGCCGGCGCGACGGTGCTGCACGGCTGCGAAGGTTTCGGCACGACATCACGAATCCACACCGACGAGATCTTGAGCCTGACCGAGGACCTTCCCATCGTCGTGATCATCGTCGACACCGAAGACAAGTCCGCGCGTTCCTGCCCGAGCTCGACGAGCTCATCGCCGATGGCACAGTGCTCCTCGACGAGGTCGAAGTCGTCCGCTGCGAAGGGGCACCCCGAGCATGACCCATCGCGCTCGGCTGCGGGGGCTCTCGGTTCCGACGCACTCGATAGTGACGACAAGACTTCACAAGTCGGAAATAAGACACCGGTCATTGTCCTGTTGCGCTCAATCGACGACCCGGCCTCGGGGCGGCATTGTCAGCCACGCGCCAGTCCACGCGCGCCGCGACCAGCAATGACGCGGGAGCTTGGCCGAACGGACTACCGTCGACGCGCGGCTCCGACTCAGCGGGACCCGGCGAGCGGTGGGAGGCTGCAGCGGCATGTCTCCCAAGCGCACGCGCGAGATTTCGTCAACGGGACTTGTCAACTCCTGTCGCGGGATCGGTCGGTGTCGCGAGTTCGGTGTAGACGTCGGGGATGCCGTCGCGATCCTGGTCTCGGGTTTCAGCGTCGTGGATGCGGCGGTACACGCGGTTGCGGGCACGGAGCACGATCGTGGCGAGCAGCGCCGCGATGAGGGAGCCGGTGAGGATGGCGATCCGCGCGTGGTCGTCGGCAGGAGTGCCGGTTCCGAAGGCGAGTTCGCCGATGAGCAGGGACACGGTGAATCCGACACCGCCGAGCAGCGCGAGCCCGGCGCAGTCGATCCAGTGCAGACCTTCGGACATGCGGGCGCGGGTGATTCGGGCGGTGAGCCAGGTCGCGCCCAGGATCCCGAAGGTCTTGCCGAGGAGCAGCCCGGCGACGATGCCGAGCGCGACGGGGTCGGACAGGGCATTGGTGAGCCCGGTCCAGCCGCCGAGCGGGACCCCGGCGGCCATCAGGGCGAACACCGGCACCGCGACCCCGGCCGACAGTGGCCGGAACCGGTGCTCGAAGTGCTCGGCCAGACCGGGGCCGGCATCGGGGCCACCGGCGGCCTGGCTGCGGACCACGGGGACGGCGAAGCCGAGCAGGACGCCGGCGACGGTGGCGTGGACCCCGGAGGCGTGCACCAGAGCCCATGTCGCAACCGCCAACGGCAGCAGCAGCCACCAGGACCGGACCCGGCGTTGCACCAGGACGGTGAAGGCGGCCAGCGGTGCCAGCGCACCCAGCAACGGCCAGAGTTGGAGGTGGTCGGTGTAGAAGCCGGCGATGATGACGATCGCGATGAGGTCGTCGACGACGGCCAGGGTGAGCAGGAAAGTGCGCATCGCCGCGGGGAGGCACCGGCCGACCACCGCCAGCACCGCGAGAGCGAACGCGATGTCGGTGGCGGTGGGGATCGCCCAGCCCTGGAGGGCTCCGCTCCAGTTGACGAGCAAATAGATCAGGGCGGGGAGGGCGACACCGCCGACAGCGGCGGCTACGGGAACAGCAGCGCGGCGGGGATCGCGCAGGTCGCCCGCGACGAACTCCCGTTTGAGCTCGAGGCCGGCGACGAAGAAGAAGATCGCGAGCAGCCCATCAGCCGCCCAGGCGCCCAACGACAGGTCCAGGTGCAGGGCGGCCGGACCGATGGTGAACGAGCGCATTGCCTCGTAAGCCGGCGCCCAGGGGGAGTTCGCCCACACCAGAGCCACCACCGCGGCCGCGAGCAGCAGCGCGCCCCCGATGGTCTCTTTACGGAGAATGTCAGCGATACGTCGCGCTTCCGGCCAGGATCCGCGGATGAAAACCGCCCGGTACCGTGATGGGGTCGAGGTCATCGCCGCTCCAGTCGGTCGGGTGCACGTCACATCGCCGACCAGACTTCCCGGCACACCACAAGCGAGCTTAGGCGGCTTTTACGGTTTATGTACAACCGAACCAGCCGGACGGCGCGTTGTTCTGGCCCAGCGCCCACTGGACTCCTCGCTCGCGCGCAACCTCTGCACAGCTGGCGCCCTGCCATTCGCCCACGGCTCAGGGTGGGCGGCGACGAGCGTCGCCCGACGGGCGCCGCTGGTTGGCCACGAGATGAGCTGCGTCCTGACGGCGGGCTTGCTCCAGGAACACTTCGGCGGATCGGCCGCCAGAGCCCTGCCGAGCGACCGCAAGCAGCCCTGGCTCCTTGCCCCCAACCTCGACACGGACCGACGCTCCCACGGACTGCCAGCCGACCGCACTATTCCCGCATCCAGCACCGCCAGGCGCTTCCGCCTCCGGCGGTGAGCCCAGCCCGCCGTTGACACCGGCGACGCCAAGGCCGGGCGGGGCCAGGTACCAACGCCAGGAGCACCCCGACGAGGGGCTGAAGAAGAGGTCGGGACGCCAGTCGGTGACCAACTGCAGCAGCGTTGCGGCGGGGAACGCCAGCTCGTTCAGCGCGAACACCGGCTTGCCGGTGAGGGTTACAGTGAACTCTCTGCAGTCGAGCGGCGGGCTGAGGGGCACGAGATCGTCGGGCTGCTGCACGCGAGTGTGCAGTCCTCGCAGCCGGGCACCACCCGCGAGATGCTGTCACGGGTCGAGTCGTAGCCGGTTTCGAACGTGCTCCACAGCACGCCGTGGTCGCCACCGAACGGGGCACGCGCGAGCCGTGCGATGATCGCTACCTCTGAGAACAGGTGGTCGCTCGCCGGGGCCAGCCAGGCCACGACCGGCGCCCTCATGTAGATCACTCACATCCTCGGTGAGTTCCGGGGCGATGCGCAGTTCACGGCCTGGGCCTGCAAATTCGCCATCTTCGAGGTCTCGACGAAGGTCGGCCGGCGCTGCTGGCAGGACCACCGAGTGTTTCTCGACGAGGACGAGACGAATCGCACGCGAGCCCCGGTCGGTGACGAATCACCCCACCAGGTGCAAGCCGTCGGGCTTCGAAACGCCCCCGTCCAGGCCGTCCAGGCCGTCGAGAACGTGCTGACCGAACACCAGCGGCGTCACCAGCGCCAATCGTAGGAGGTGCACTCGTACTTGTCCCGGTATCGAGGTCGGTTCGATTCATCACGCCTTCGAGCACGACGAATGACCGCCCGGTACATCCAACGAATGTCGCACCGCACACGACCAGATTGCCGCAACGGGGACGGCCGACGTGGCGATTCCTCGGCGACGCCAACGCGAGACGACCGTGCCGAACCCGCCCCTACGGGGAGCAATCCGAGCCTACGACCTGCGGAGAGACGCGTTTCACCAGGTCGAACCAGGTGCCACACTTCCCTGACACGGAAGAGGTCACTGGTTCAATCCCAGTATCGCGCACCAGCTGAAACCGCAGGTCAGAAGCCCTGTCCCTCCCCGGAGGGGCGGGGCTTCAGTCGTCGGATGGCGATGATCCGGCGATGGCCCCAGGCCCGGGCCCGATCGTCCGTCGAGACCGCAGGTGCGGGAACCACGACACCAGTTTCGCCCGTTCCCCCGGATACAGCGAAGCCAGCGACCGCAGCCAGCGCTCCTCCAACGCGTCCAGGATCTCGTTCACCATCGCCGGGGTCACATGGTCGTATACCCGCGCTATCCCCTTCATCTTCTGCCCCAGCCGCGCCCGACGGGCCACCTCCGGGATCCCGTCCTCGGTCAGCCACGTGGCGTGGGCGTGCCGGCCCTCGTGGAAGGTGAACGTGGGCAGAATCGGCGGTCGCCGCTCCCCCGCCCCGGACTCGTCGAGATCCACTCCGTCCCACGCCGGACGCCAGAACCGGATCCGGAAATTAGACCGCCGCCAGGGGTGCCCCTCCGCCGTGGACAACACAAAGGGATGCCGATGGCTGTCCATCAGCTCCTCGTACAACACCGCGATCCCCGACGGCAGCGCCACGAAGCGAGTACCCGCCGGTGTTTTCGTCCGCCCCTTCTTCGGCCGGGCGTTCCCGCGCCGTGCCGGAGGCCGCTGCCGACCCGGCGAGTGATCGCGATCACTCTTCCGGCCGCCCAGTTCGACGAGGTGCCGCGCGGCCGTGGCGGGTCGACGGCGTCGGCGACGCTGCGGCCGATGATGACGATGTCCCAGTCCCGGCTGGCGAACACGCCTGAGTCGATGGCACTGAACCCGCCGCTGACGGCGACGGGGAGTTCCGTCCAGCTGCGGACCGCGCGGGCAACGTCGAGCGGGGTTGCGCTGCCGATACCGATGTCGATGTTGGTGGTCACCGTGAAGCCGTCTACGCCGGCACGTTCCATATCCGTGATCCATCGATGCGTGGCGTTGACAGGAGTGTCGAGCAGGATCGGGACCGCAAGCCGACGCCCGGCATCAACTGCTGCTCGAACGCTGGCGGTGGTCGCAGGACCAATGAGCTGAACGATGTCTGCCCCTGCATGAGCGGCGAGGAGCAGGCTCGTCGAGCAGGGAAAACGCAACGGCCGGTGGCTCGTTGCCCGCGAAGCCGCCTACATCTGTGAAACGTCGCCCGACGATGAACCTCGCCTTGCCCGCGAACGCTTCCGCCGCAGGCGAAATCGCTCCGACGCCGACTTCCTTGATCAGAGGATCGCCAACTTCGATCAGGTCTGCCCCCGCGTTGGCCGCAGCACGAGCGACGGTGACTGCGTCTTCGATGTTGTGCATGTCGAGCGCGATCTGAATGGAACGGCGGGTTGAGATGACCGGTGCGGACTTCTCGGAGGATGGTGCGCAGGGCACGGTGGTCACCTCGCCGTCGTCGGAGTTCGGCGATTTCGTGTGGCGGTTCGCCGCTGTACAGGATTCGGAGTCGGTCCTGTGTCGGCTCTACGTTTCCGGGCGCATTTCGCCAGGTGGCCGATGTATCCATGATGGACAACGCGCAGTCGATCAGTTCTTTGCGCCGGGGAGGTATGCCAAGGCGATCGAGACCCCGCAGCGCGCGGTCGCGCACATGCCAGTTGTTGTCTTCAAGCAGGATCGTCAGGAAGTGGATCGCGGCGTCTCCGGGAGCTCGGGTGACGACGGGAGCGACCGTGGCACGGACCTTGTAGTCGGCGTCGGCGATCAACCGCGACATGACCGTGAGGCCGGTCTCGTCAACGGCGACGGTCTCGTCGGAGAGGGCTTCGGCGAGTGCCGCGCGCACTCGCCAGTCCGGGTGGCTAAGAAATGTCTCGAGCGTCGTGTCGCCGGCGTCGCCGAAAAACAGGTAGAAGTGGCGTGCGAAGAAGGTTGCTTCGCCGCTGTCGGCGAGGTTGGTGCTGTCGAGAAGCGTGTAGGCGTCGACACTGTTGAAGGTTGTTTCGACGAAAGTCCCGATGTCGGGCCAGATTTCTGTGCCAAACCTGCGGAGGAGTGTCAAGAGCCACCGGTAGCTGGTGCGCGCGAGCGCGTTGTGGGTGTTCGGGTTTCTCAACAGGGCCCGACTCAATGCGGGATCCTGACTGGTCGCCGCCCGGTCGGCGCACGCTCGCAGCACTTCGGAAGTCGCGAAGCGAGTGCGCTCTGCTCCCGTCATCATCAACGGGACTGTCGAGACGAGCGACGCCGTAGGGGCGGTCGCCACGAAATCGAGGATCTCTGGCGCGACGGCGTCGAGGCGCTGCAGGACGAGGTCGTAGATACTGCGCGCCGTCCCGGATGTGGCCGCGCGGTCGGCCAGTTCGTTAAGTGCCCTGACCGTGTTCACGGATCGGCCTTGTTCGTGCAGGCGATCAGCAAGACTGGTGCTGAGGAAGAATTCGCACAAGACGTCGTGGGTGAACTCGCGCTTCCCAGAGTGAGTTCGCCTGATCACCGTGGCGGGCATGCGCAGGGGCAGTTCCGGCGCGGTGGTCACGGCGGCGCTGGTGAGGCCGGCGAGGGTTGGCGGAACCTCGTCCTCGCTCTGATGTTGAGCCAAATGGGTGAGCAGGGCGATGCGCTGTTCGACAGCGTCTGTGTCGTTGCCGAGGACGCGGCGAACGCAATGGTCGATGAGGGCGTAGGTACTGAGGTCTCCGCGTGTTGCGTCGGGCGGAGCATCGAGAGCGAGGGTCATGTACAGCGGTGTGCGTATGAGGTGCTGCACTCCGGCGGGGAGTCCACTGAATGGAACATCGGCCGCGCGATCCCAACGGGCCCGGGCTTGAGCGGTGGTCCATGGCTGGATCGTGTGGTAGCCGGCGTGTTCGCCGCCGTGGTTCTCCTTGAACAAGGACGCGTGCAGCAACGGGTGGGCGGTGGTCTCGATCGCCGGGGGGCTGCGGACGGTCAGCACGAAGCGCAGTGCACTGGTCGTGACCTGACGCAGAATTGCGTCGACCTGGCGTCCGATCGCTGCAAAGGCCTCATGGGTGGCGGTGCCGTCGATGACTACCAGGAACGGCCGGGTGAGCTGGGCGCTGTGGGATTCGAGGCTGAGCAGGGCGTCGTCACCGCGGGGGATCGACGTGTACCGCAGGATCTCTGCGGCGACGTCGACGGTGGCGAGCTCCCAGCTGGCCAGGGTGAGCAGCTGGCAGTCGATGGAGGGCCCGAATTGCCGAGCCAAGTACTCGATGAAGGTCGTCTTGCCCGTCCCCGCAGCCCCGGTAACCAGGAACACCCGGGCTGACGAGGTCACGAAGCCTCGGACCGCGTCCTCGATCGGCTCTGGCGGCGCGTACGGCACTGCCGGCGCCAGTCCGTCGCCAGCAGCGTCGAGGAGGACTGCCGTGCGCGTGGCCGACCCTGCGCCGAGGCGGCCGGCCGTGACGTTGCGTTCGCGGTCGAACAGGTCCCGTTGCTCCGGCGAGAGTCTGCCCAGCTCGGTGTTGAGCACATCGATCGTGTCGGTCTGGAGAGCGGAGTCACGGTCGGGCTTTTCCCACGTGACCACCGAACTTTATGAGTATCCGAGCCGCTTGGCGAAATCACGCTGGTTGCGGTTCAGGACGGTACGCAGCAGTTTCACCTCGCGTGGTGTCCAGGTCGGCTGTCGGTTCACTGCGGGTTTGCCTCCGTGAGATGGGCCGATCACGCATCTTCGCCGAATCGCCAGCGTAGCGGGCCGTGTACGCGCGGCTGCTGATCGCGGCTGATCACTCCACGAGCAGCCAGGCCTTCCGGCTCGTCCGTCAACGAGGTGCCGATCCCGGGTCACGCCACCGCGGGCGCGGTACCGATTTCACAATGAGCGGACACCGTTCAACACTGGCCGCACATTCTTCGCACCCGTTGGGTGTCAAGCCTCTCGCCTTCACGCACATTCATGTGCCTTTTGTACGCGTCCGGAATCTGCTGCACAATGGACGAAGACCGGGAAAACAGAAGCCATTGAGAGCGAGCACATGTCCTACCTCCTGCGCATCGACGCGTCCCCGTCGACCGAATCGTCCTTCTCCCGCCTGGTCGCGGACACGTTCGAACAATCCTGGACCGGCGACGTCATACGCCGGGACCTCGCGCTCACCCCGGTCGAGCACCTCGGTCAGGCGGGAATCACCGCTCGCACCACACCGCCGGGCGAACACACCGCCGAGCAGGCTGCCGCGGCCGCGCTGCAGGACGAACTCGTAGAAGAATTCCTCGGTGCGAGCGCATATCTCTTCGCCGTCCCGATGTACAACTACTCGATTCCGTCGGCTTCAAGGCCTGGCTGGACCAGACCATGATCGTCGACCGGACCATCGGGATCGGACCGGATGCGGCACCCTCAGCCGGCCGGCGCGCCGCCATCATCTCCGCCCGCGGCGGGGGCTACAGGCCCGGAGCCCCTCAGCACGGCAAGGATTTCCTCGTCCCCGCCCTGAAAACCATCCTCGGCGACCCCATCCCTCATGGCACTCGACGTGCACGTGATCACACCGGAACTGACCTACGCCCCCACTGTGGACGCGCTCCGCCCACTGCACGCCCTCGCCCGAAATACGCCACCGAAATGGCCACCGGCCAACACGTAGCCTGACCCACCTGTAAATCAAAGAACGGAATTCTGTCATGTACAAGCCCCTCAAGGCGCACGACGCAGCTCTGGTCCTGATCGACCAGCAGATCATCTCCATGACGACGATCAAGACTCAGTCGCCGGAGGTCGCCAGGCACAACACCATTGCCCTGGCGAAAACGGCGTCGGTCCTCGGCATCCCCAGCGTGTGGACCAGCAGCACCGAGGACGAGAACGAGGACTGGTGGATGCCCGGCCTCGAGGAAATCAACCCCGAGGCGTACAAGAACCGCATCAAGCGGACCGGGATCGTCGACTCGTGGAACGATGCGAGGTTCGTTCGGGCGGTGGAGGCGACCGGTCGGCGTACCCTGATCATGGCGGGCACCACCAACGACGGATGCCTCCTCTACACCGCCCTGAACGCGCGGAAAGCCGGCTACGAAGTGCACGCGGTGCTCGACGCAGCCGGATCCCCTTTCCAGTTCTCCGAGGACGCCGCTCGCGTCAGGATGGCGAACGAGGGCGTGATCCTGACCGCCACCAACACCGTGATCGGCGAACTCGCGCTCGACTGGTCCACCAGCACCGGTAGCGCATTGCGTCAGATCCTCGCCGAGACGTTCACCTCCACCTTGGGTGAATTCGGCCTCAAGAAATAAAAAAGCACCTCGCCGATTGATCACGAAAGGAGAAGCTGATGCGGATCGAGATGTGGTCGGACATCATCTGCCCGATCTGCGGGCTCACCCAGAACCGCCTGCACCGGACCGTCGCCGGCTTCGAACACGGCGACCAGGTCGAGGTGGTGCACCGGTCCTTCCAGGTGCACCCCGGCCTGCCGCCGGAAGGCGTGACGCAGACTCAGCTCAGTCTCAACGCCGGCATGACCGTCCCCCAGATGGAGGCGATCCTCCGGCCCATCGAAACCGCGGCGGAAGCCGAGGGGTTCACCCCCTACCGGGCTATCGACCGCACGCTCGGCCCGACAGATCTCACCCACGAACTTCTCGCGTACGCGACGGAAAAGGGCAAGCACCACGAAGCGTGGACCAGGATGTTTCGCGACCACTTCGGGGCAGGACGCCAACTGTGGACGCTTGAGCAGCTGGTGGACTTCGCCGGCGAGATCGATCTGGACCGTGAGGAAGCCAGGGCGGTCCTGAGTTCCCGCCGCTACCGTCGCCAGGTGGAGGCCGAGCAGGCGCGTGGCGAGCAACTCGGCGCCCGCGGTACGCCGTTCACGGTGATCGACGGGAAGTACGGGATTTCCGGCGGAGTCGACGCGTCCACGCTCCTGCGCGCCATGGAGCGGGCCTGGGCGGAGACCCGGCCATCGCTCACCTTCCTCGGGGACGGTGATCACTGCGGTGTCGACGGCGCATGCGCCGTCTGAGGGCGCATCGCCAGGCGAAGCTGAACGATGAGATGGCCGGGGCCACAAAGGCGCCGGCCATCGGCTCAGTGCGGGTGCGGGTGCGGGTGCGGGTGCGGGTGCGGGTGCGGGTGACCGGCAGGACGTTCGGCCAGCAGTTCCGACAAGGCCTCCACAGCACCCGCGTCCACCGTGCCGTTGTCGACCAGCACGTCCTCGAGCGCGGCGAGCCAGTGCCGGTAGTAGCTCCACTCGCCGGACGGCGCGGCCTCCCACGCGGCGATGCGCGCGATCAGCGCGGCCTGGAAGGCCGACCACGGGAACACCGCCGCGTCATGCAGCGCGATGGCAACCCCGAACGCCCGGCTCTCCCAAGGTTCGGTGAACAGCAGCTCACCATTGCTGCGCGGCGGCGCGGCCGGTCCGTCGATGTCCAGCGGCAGAAAGTTCGTGACGGCCGAACAGCGGCCTGTCTTATTCGACACCACCACGGGCCGGAGCCTTCCGATCACGGGTCTCGACTCCGGCGGGGACTGCGGCTTCGGTGCCGACGGCGTCGTGGTTGCCAAGTACTCAGTCAGTGGCGCATCACGGCAAACCCGCATTGTCGTCTCCGGGCTCGACGGTCGAAGCCGCTGGCGTAGCACCTGTCCCTTCGAAGCCCGGATCCGGACCAACGGCGGCGGCCGAAGCTGGCTGGCCTTGCTCGAGGGCGTAGCGGAGGAACCGAGCTTCACCGGCGAACTGCTGCGGACGATACCCGACGTCGCCGACGCCAAATATGACGAAAACGGAGGCTTAGTGGCGATCAGCCCCTCTGGCGCAGTTCGATGGCTAGCCGGACCGCAGTGAACTCCAGTCCAAAATGCCAGTAGCAGCTGACGACGGATGCCCACGGCCGCAGGTCAAAGGCATTGCGCGAACGGCTCTCTACCCCAGCCGTTCCACGATGGAGGCCAAGACCGGGCCGCTCCGGGGAGAGCTGACCGACCTGAACGTCCTGCACGCCGCTCCCCCAACCCGCAACACCGGGCGCTCCGGCGGCGTCTCCTGCTGCGCCGCACCACACACCATCCGACTCTTTCCCTGACGTTCTCAGTGAGGATCAGCGGACGCCGGTCGTGCCAAGTTCTCGACGACAGTCCACTGGCGTGGCCTCACCTCGGCGGTGCTGAACCGGGACAGCTCCTGGCGGCGCTTCCTGATCTGGTCGGCGGGGCAGGACATCTTCGACCAGCCCGCCGCACAGGTCATCGTTGCCGGGATCCGCGCCTACCGCGCCCGGGTCCCGTTCCAGACCTGCCCGCGGGAGGAAGACCTGCGCGCGATCCAGGTGCCCGTAGTGGCGCTGTTCGGCGGCCGCAGCGTCGTCCACGATCCGGCCGCCGCCGCAGCGAACCTCCGCACACTCCTCCCCCATGCCGAGGTCGACCTCCTGCCCGAAGCCGGGCACTACCTCTATCTCCGGCCCCCCGACCGGCAGCGGATTCTCGGAGTGATCAGCACTGCCCGTCTTCGGTGATGCCGCGCACGTGGCTCGTTCGGCGGCCGCCAGCCTAGTCCGCGCAGCGGCAGGTGCCGCGGAAGTTCTCGCTGACCTCGACGACGCGGACGCCATCGACCGCCGGGCTGAAGTCTCGAACCCGATCGTTGGACGCCACACCCGACGCACCGGCCTGTTATCGCTTGGCCCGGTCAGCGGTGTGGCGCCGGCAGGTGTGGCTGTCCAGCCCGGCGCTGCTTGTGCGCAGCATCGCCCAAGCCGGGCAGGGCGCCGTGTCCCTCGTCGCCGACCAGATCACCCCACTCGACCTGAAAAGCCTCGCAGCGGCGTCCCACGACTTCCGTTGAACGCCGTACGCTCGGGATCAGCTTTGCTGACGCAGTCCGGTTGAGTTGGCTGGCTTGTCCCCCATGCGCGTCCTTGCCTTCGTGCTGAGCACACCAAGCACTGACGCTCAGATGGCTGGCGACGCCCGGCATCTCGGACGGCGCCTGCGGGTCCGCACCGGCGCGTCGGGCCGGCAACAGACCACGAGGAGCACCTCAACCCGGGAAGACTGGTGGGCTCGCGTTTCAACCGTCGCGAGTTCTCCGTCCACGCGCTGTCAGATCGCTGTCGCCGGATCGAATCGATGAGGCGTGAGCGGCCTGACGGGGACGTGCATCCACAGACGCAACGGAAGATTTCCCAGCAGGTACCGCAGTTCAGCCTCACCGTCGGCGCACCGGAACCCCACTATGCGGGGAGCGTCGCCGTCGCTGGTACGCCACAGCCGCTTGACCAGGCCCTCGGGCGCATAGCGGGTGATCATCGCGGCTTCACCCTGCTCCAGGTGGTTTCGGGTGTCGGGGTCAGGTCGTCCGGGAGATGGGTTCGCATCTCGACCAGGAACGCTTCCATCGTACGAGCGTCTGGTTTCTGAGGGCGGCTTGATCCGGGATCTCTATTTGGTGCTCGGGATTAGGCTGTCGCCACAACAGGTAAGCCTTGGCGGCGAGGGCGAGTTGTTCTTCTGTGCCGTGACCGACTCCGTTCAGGAAGTGGCCGCCGACGTACTTCATGCCTTCGAGGGCATGGCCGCCGGGGCCATAGGCCCAGCCACGCTCCAGAACCTCGTCGAGCCAATCGCGCAGGATTCCCGGGGCGCTGTACCAGTGGATCGGGCACTGCAGGATGATCCGGTCGTGCGCAGCCAGCTGTGCCTGTTCCCTGGGCACGTTGATCCGGCCGTCGGTGAGGTCGTCGCTGAGAACGTGGACGTCGACGGCGCCGCTTGCGGAGAGAACATCGGTCCACGCACGATTCACGCGCGAGTGGGCGAGATCCGGGTGAGCGACGACGGCGAGGGGGCGCGTCATGTTCACTCTCCTTCGCTGACGGCTTCGGCTCAATGGAGTCCCACGCTGCGCCCGGTGGTAGCGAGGGCGGTGAGGGCCGCGGCGATCAGAACCGCGCCAAACAGTGCGACGGCGATGGAGAGCCCAAACGCGTCGGATGCGTAGCCGACTAGGACCGAGAGGATGCCGGCGGGGATGTAGCCGCCGATGTTGAGCACCGCGTTCGACTCGGCGCGCTTGTCTGCCGGGACGTGGGTCGCGATCAGGGAGAGGCCGGCCAGCTGGCCCAAACCTTGTGCAGCGCCGGCGAAGAGAGCGGCGATGACCACGAGCGCAACAGTCGGCACGGCGGTGACGGAGAGAACGATGGCCACCATCGCGGCGATCGCCGCGACCGAGCTGAGTGCCAGGTGGACGCGCGTGGTCAGTCGTGCGACGGCGAACTGCACCCCGGTGGCCACCAGGAACATGGCGCAGGCGACGGCACCGGCGACGAAGGTCCCTGACACTCCGACGGAGCGGAGCACGGTCGGCCCCAGGGACAGGACGAAGGAAGTCGCAGTGATGCCAGGCGCGAAGGCGCCGATGCCCCACCGCAGCTCGCGACGGTTCTCCCGCGGAGCCGCTGGCCAAGCCAGCAGCCGACTGGCGCCCGGCTGGGCCGGGCGCTTGAGAGGCAGCAGGATAGCGACAATCAGCGCGAGGAGTTCGATGCCGAGCACGATGCCGAAGACCAGGTATTGGGGTGAGCGGGATCCCGCCGAGGCCACACCACCGGCCAGTAGCGGTCCCAGTCCCGCGCCGAAGACCATTGCGACAGAGGCGACGAGCGAGCCGGTGCGCTTGTGGTGGCCGGGGGCAAGGTCGACGGTTGCTGCCATGCCTGCAGTAACGGCGGCCCCGACCGCGACACCCGCCAGGAGCCGAGCGACCAGCAGCCAGATCACACTCTGGGCGCTCAAAAACAACAGCGAGGCCAGCGCTGCCGAGGCAAGCCCGGGGACCAGCACGGCTTTGCGGCCGAACCGATCGGCCAACCGCCCGGCCACGA
The DNA here is from genome assembly GCF_019468465.1 of Amycolatopsis sp. DSM 110486. Taxonomy (NCBI): domain Bacteria; kingdom Bacillati; phylum Actinomycetota; class Actinomycetes; order Pseudonocardiales; family Pseudonocardiaceae; genus Amycolatopsis; species Amycolatopsis sp. DSM 110486. The sequence continues at coordinate 10,181,815 of NZ_CP080519.1, forward strand.
CGAGAGCGGCGATGAGCCCGACCATGTAGGTGGCGAAGATGACGGTCAGCATGCCCGAGCCCACGCCCCATTCGGCCTGCCAGTGGGCGTAGAGCGGCGTGGCGGAGTTGGACAGCAGAAAGACCGCGGTGACGGTGCCTGCGGCGCCGATCGACCTGCCCAGGCCACCGGACACAACAGGGTGCTGCTGTGGCGAGCCATCGTCGGGTTGGCCAGCCCTCACCTGTTCGACTATACTCGTACTAGTTCGCATAAATTCGAACAGTAGGTAGCAGTACGAGAAAAGTCAAACAAGGATGTTGGACCCGTGACCGAGCTCGCATCGACTTACGCCAACCCGTCCGACGAGGCAGGACTGCCGCCTCGTCTTCCAGAGCCGAGCATCGAGGGGATGCAGCTCGACCGCGTCTTCGCAGTGCTGTCTGAGCCGCTCCGGCTGACGATCGTGCAGCGACTGCTGACCAGATCGGAGGAGTTTGACCACACTTGCGGCTGGTTCGAGTTCGACCGACCCAAATCGACGCTCACCCACCACTTCAAGGCCCTTCGCGAGGCCGGCGTCATCACCCAGCGGCAGTACGGCCTGGAACGGCGGAGCCGCGTACGACTCGAAGATTTGAATATGCGGTTTCCCGGACTCATCGACCTGGTTCTGGCGTGGAGGCCGGCTGCTACATGAACGGCGACGGGGCGCCGCTCCAAGTGAGTGGGCGCCCCGCGGCCTTGGGCGCCTTGCGACTCAGGCCAACCGCGCTCAGGTACTCCCCCCGCCGCGATCCGGGGCAGGTACCGCGCGCTGCTCGGCGTCGAACCGGCGGTGAACGGCTGGCCCCGGGCTATCAGGCTGGCCACGCTCATCCAGGCCCGGGCGAGCTCCTCGACGGTGATCGCGTACTCGGACAGGCTCAGGCCGAGGCCACCGTGTCCCTCGGGGACCAGGATCCCGAAGAAACCGAGCTCGGCCGTCTGGTTCCGCAGCTTCATCGGGATCTCACCCGGCGCCGGATCGAAGGCGTTCGCGACGGGCAGTACCTTTTGCCGGGCGAAGTCGCGGGCCAGCTCGCGCAGGTCAGCCGGTCGTCGTCGGCGAAGGGGCGAGGGCCGGCGGCGTGGTCAGCGGGATCAGCCACGGGGCATCAGCTCGCCCTCGTTCCCGACAGCCTGCGCACCGCGCTCGTCGGCGTCCCGGCTTGGCCGCAGGACCGGGGTCGCCACGAGCGTGATCAGGGCGGTAGCCGCCATGTACCTGCCGAACAGGCCCCCGACACCCGCGTCGGTGAGGGCGGTGCCGATCATCGAGACCGTGCCGCCGACGAGGGCTAGAGCCAGCGCGAAGGGGAACGCCGGCCCGGAGACGCGGATCCGGGCCGGGAACAGCTCGATCAGCGCTGTACCGGCGACACCGGGGCGATGATGGGCAGGTCGCAGGCGCGCTCGCCGAAAGGCCGTAGTCGCCGGGTTCTGCTCCGCGAGCCGTTCGCATCGGCCTGCGACATCGGGCCTATTTCGGTCTGCGGGTCACGAGGATCGCCGAACCTGATCGTCTTGGCTCGCGCGGCTACACGGCTGACCAGTTCGTCGGCGATGCTGGTTGGCAGGCGGCGAAGATCCCCGTCACGACACCGTCGACCGCCTGGTCGACGGTGTCGTCGCGAAAGAAGATGCCGGCGGCCTTGCCACCGAGCTCGAAGACGCTCTGCTTGAGACCCTGGGCGGCGCGGGCCGCGACCAGTCGCGCCGAGTCCACACCTCTGGTGAAGAACACCTTCCTCACGCGCGGGTCTCCCACGAGCGCGTCGCCGCCGCCCCTCACCGTGGACGACGTTGAGGACACCATCGGGAACCCCTGCCTGCGTGGCGAGCTTGGCCAGCAGGCACAGGGGCTTGGGGGTTCACCTCCGGTGACTTGACGACGACCGTGTTCCCTGCTGCGGTCGCGGGCGCCAGGCTCATCGAGCCAAGGAGCATCGGCGAGTTGAAGGCCGGGATCACCTCACCCGGATCACTCCGTACGGCTCCCTGAGTGTCACCGCGAGCAGGAAGGCCTTGATATGCGGGATCTGGCGGCCGTCGAGTCGGCAGGCCAAGGACGCGTAGCAGTGGTACTAGTTCGACAGCACGTTCTGCTGGGCGAGGACGTCGCGGATCACCTTGCTCGCGTCGCGCGACTCGAGATAGGCCGGCCCTCACGCGTGCTCGGCGATGAGGTCACCCAGCTTCCACAGGATGTTGGCGCGCTGTGATGGCCCCCCGGCGCCCCGAGCGGAAGGCCTCGGCGGCGGAGACAGCCGCGTGCACGTCGTTCTCGTCCCCAGCAGCGATCTCCCACCACGGCTGCTTGTCGGGGCGGTGTCGTGGCCCCGGATCCAGTGGTTGGTACGCGACGGGCTCACCCGACCACACCTCCCAGGTGCCCCGGCACCTGCCGTTTGCGCGGTGCGAAGGCGAGCTCGTGCTCGGGCAGCTTGCCCAGCAGGTAGTCGGCCAACTGATCGGTGGCGCCCTGGGCGAATTCAGCGAATGCCTCTGCCACCACCCATCCGACATGAGGAGTGAGGACGACGTTGGGCAGAGTCCGCAGCGGCGAGTCTGCCGGGAGCGGCTCGTGCACGTACACGTCCAGGCCGGCGGCCCGGAGCGGGCCGTCCGCGAGGGCCTCGGCGAGCGCGTCCTGGTCCACGATCGCGCCGCGGGCGGTGTTGACGAGCACCGATCCGGGCTTCATCGCCCGCAGCCGTTCCCGGCTGAGGTAGCCACGCGAGCGCTCCGAAAGCCGCAGGTGAACGCTGACCACGTCTGAGGTCGCCAGCAACTCGTCCAGGGGGATCCGCGGGATTCCGTCGACACTCTTCGTGTTCCCGCTTTCGCTGGCCGAGGCGACGACATCCATTTCGAAGGCCTTGGCCAGCCGGGCGACCGCGCGACCCTGCAGGCCGAGACCGAGGATCCCGAGCCGCCGCCCACGCAGCGTGCCGCCCATGGTCTGAATCCAGCCCCCGGCGTCGGCATCGCGGACCGCCTCGGGCACCCGACGCAGCGCGGCGATCATGAGCCCGATCGTCAGCTCACGCACCGCAGCCTCACAGGCTGCATTTTCCCGCCACAGAGGAACCACGATGTCTCGCTTGGCGGCTTCCTCCAGATCGATGTGGTAGGCGTGCCCGCCGGTCTGGAGAATCATCTCCAGACCGGGCATCCGATCGAGCACGCCGACATCGATGCGGGTGCGCTCGCGCACGGCCATGATGAACCGCGCGTCACGAACGAGCTCGTCCGGAGTCTCGCTGAGCGGCTGCTGGAGCACGTGGACCTCGGCCAGCGTGCGCATGGTGTCCAGTGCCGCCGAGCGCCCGATCTCCCCCTCCCAGTCATCGAGGATCAGCAGCTTGGGCTTGCCCGCAGTCATCCGTTCACCTTTCGCGTTCTACGAAGTCGATTTCGAGTTTCCGGATTGTGTTCCCCGCCGAGGAGGCCGGGCCACTGCCCAGCCGCGAGGGCGGGGTGAGCACCGACACCGGTGGCGGCCGGGTCCGCGTACCCGCCGTGCCGCGCGCCCACCGCAAGCACGTCGCTCTCGGCGTCGCAGTCTTCGCGCCCGGGATCACCTCGACGTCGTTCGTGCTCTCGCTCGGCCCGGCGCTGCTGACGGACGTGCTCGGCGCCGCCCTGGCTTGCTTGGGTTCGCTGGTGCTTGCCGTGCACGCGCGGCGGCTTCCCGCCATCGTCGTGACCGCGATCCTCGCCGGCGCCGCTCAAGGCCTCGGCCAGCTCGGCGGGCTGACGATGATCAGCACCCACGCGCCCGCCCACCGGCGAGCCGAGGCCAACGCCCTGCTCGACTTCGGCGGCTACACTCCCGCAGCGCTTCTCCCCGTGGCGGCCGGTTACCTGAGCGTCGCCGTGGGCCTCACCGGCGGCGCCACGACCTTCGCTATGGTTCTGGCTGCGGTCACGCTCGTCGCCGGTGTCCTCGTGAGACACCACACTCGCGAGCGCGATTCCGGGCTTCACTTCGCCGGCGGTGGCATCAAGGACCCTTCCGAGAGCGCCCAGCTGCCCAGCAGGTTCAGCGCACGCTGTGACGGCGAATCGGGTTCCGCGGTGTAGACGTAGAGCGTGGTGTCCGGGTCCCCGACCGGCGTGAGCGTTTCGTAGTCGACGGTCAGATCGCCGACAACGCGGTGGCGCAGGCGTTTCGCGCCGTGGGTGCGTTGGTAGACGCGGTGTTCGTCCCACCACTGCCCGAACTCGGTGCTCCGCTCCCGCAGATCGGTGATCAGCGCGGCCGTGCCCCGGTCGTGGCGGTCGGCGCCGATCTCCAGCCGCAGGTTCTCCACCACCGCGCGCGCCTGAACGTCCCAGTCGACGAACAGCGAACGCGCGTCGTCGTCGAGGAACATCCACCGCGCGTAGTTGCGTTCGCTCGGGCGCATGGCGTCGAAGTCGGCGAACAGCGCCCGCGCCATCCGGTTGGCGGCCAGCACGTCGGTGCGCCGGCCCAGGACGAGGGTCGGCTGGCTGTCGAAGGCGCCGAGAAGCTGGTAAAGGCCAGGGCGCACGCGCTGCACCGCGGTCGGCCGGGCGCGGTTGCCCGCGCCGACCAAGCCGACGAGGTCCTCGAGGTGGGCCCGCCCCGCCGCGTCGAGGTTCAGCGCACGGCCGAGCGCCTCGAGCACAGCCGGCGAGGGCACGATGCGGCGTCCTTGTTCGAGGCGGGCGTAGTAATCGGTGGAAACACCGGCCAGCAGTGCCACTTCCTCGCGGCGAAGGCCAGGCACGCGCCGGATCCGGGAATCGGTCGGCAACCCGGATCGGGCCGGGTCGCACTGGCTGCGGGCGCGGCGCAGGAAATCGGCGAGTTCCTGGTTCTTCTCGGGCATGTGTCCATTGTGCACGGCGATCGCCGGCCCGCCTGGTCCTCTGAGTCCTAGGCAACAGCGTCCGGGCCCTTGCAGGGCGCGAGATGACGGTCCACAACGCCCTTTCAGTTGCCAGGCTGGGAATCGCACCGGACAGCCGGCAACGGTTTCAGGACCGTGCCACCGCACAAGGAGAAAACACCATGAGCTATCCCGCCGACCGGCCCGCGACCTGGTTCGTCACCGGCGCTTCCCGGGGTCTCGGCCTCGAACTCGTCGCCCAGCTTCTCGAGCGCGGGGACAACGTCGCCGCGACGACGCGCTCCACCGAGCGGCTCTCCGGTGCCCTGCAGGGCCGTGCCGACACCACGCGCCTGCTCGCACTGGAGGTCGACCTGCGCGACAGCGGCGACGTCAACCGTGCGGTACGGGAGACCACGGCCCGGTTCGGCGCGCTGGACGTCGTTGTGAACAACGCGGGCTACGGTTTCCTTGCCGCCGTCGAGGAAACCAGTGCCGCCGACGTCCGCGACATGCTCGACGTCCAGGTCGTCGGTGCGTGGAACGTCCTGCGCTCGACCCTGCCGATCCTGCGCACGCAGGGCAGCGGCCACGTCGTGAACGTGTCCTCGGTCCTCGGCCTGACCACCATGCCCGGGTGGGCCCTCTACTGCGCGGGCAAGTTCGCGCTCGAAGGCCTCAGCGAAGCCCTCGCCGCCGAGGTCGCCGGGTTCGGGGTCAAGGTCACCGTCGTCGAGCCCGGGTACTTCCGCACCGACTTCCTCACCACCGACTCCCTCGCCCTGCCGGCCACGACAACCGAGGCCTACCCGGCGATCCGCGAAATGGTCAGCAACCACCTCGGTTTGCAGGGCACCCAGCTCGGCGACCCGGTCCGCGGCGTCGCGCGGATCATCGACAACGTGGTCGCCGGGAACGGGCCGCTTCGCCAGCTGCTCGGTTCGGACGCCCACACCTACGCCACGGCCAAGGTCGACGCGCTGCGTGCGACCCTGGACGAGAACAAGGAGAGCGCGCCGCTGACCGACATCACGGCAGCCTGATCCGCGAGCCGCCCCAACACCAGTGCTTCGGACGGCCGCCTCCGTCATCGACCGGGGCGGCCGTCGGTCCAACGCGCCGTTCAACACCGGCGCCGCGACGTAGCGAATCATCACGGCGCCAGACGGAGCGCCGCCTCGTGAGTGGTCATCCCCACGGGAATCGGGAGGATGACGGGCACGGTGACGCCGTTGTCCACATAGGAATTGATGTGCGCAACGCAATCGGCCGGGCTGCCGTGGACGACGAGAGCGTCGACGGCCTCGTCGGGGATCGCGGCGACAGCACCCCCTGCGATCGCCGTGATCCCACCGCTGCCACAGCTCGGCAAACTGCTCACCGCGTCCGAGCGATTCCTGGAACGCGCGGTACACCGGCGCGGTGAGGTAACCCGGCCATGATGCGCCGCACCGTCTTCCGCACTTCGTCGGTGTCTTCCGAGGGAGCGGCGAAGATCCGCGCCGCGACCTGTGCCCCGGAGCCGATGTGCGTGGTCACGGTGGGCACGTCGGTGGCGGCCGGCCAGCTCAGGACCGCACCGTCGGCTTCCCGGCCGGCCAGGCGCAGCATCCCGGTCGCAGTGCGGCGACGAGGATCCGCGGCGCCACCGCCGACGCCCGGTCGAGGCGGAATCCCCGTACGCTGAACGTCTCGTAATCCTGCTCGACCCGGCCGCCGGCCAAGGCTTCCCGGAGGAAGCGAACGGTGTCCCGGGTCCGCTGGAACGGCCGGGTGAACGGAACTCCGTTCCAGTCCGAGAGTAGGAATCGATGGCAAACCGCAGGTCGTGGTGGGTGAATTCCGGCCACGACTTGTCAATGAAGACCAATTCGGCATATGCGGCTTGCCAGGGCAAGAAATTCGAGATGCGCCGGCCGGCACCGGTTCGCAGCAGAAGGTCAACGTCGGGCAGGTCGGGGACGTGGAGATATTTCGCAAACTGGGACTCGGTGACGGCGCTAGTCCGCGTCGTGGATCGTGGTGGTGTAGGTGTCGATGGAACCGCCCGCGTCATACTGCGTCAACACCACACCGTCCGTGGTGGGCGTGGCGAGGATCTCGTTGGCGTTGCCGCCGCCGATCTTCGTCGGGTAGCCGTTGAGGATCGCGTGGTCCGGGTCCTTGAGGTCGATCAGGTCGAACCCGCCGTGGGCCTGGATGCCCTCAGAGGCGCCGGAGCAGAGCATCTTCTCGTACGGCACGTACTGGCAGTCCTGGTAGCCGACGTAGTCCGAGGGGTTCTGCCAGGTGTCGACGAGCTTGCCCTTCAGGGTCCACTCATAGAAGGTCCGCGAATCCCAGCTCTGGCCCACCAGGGTCTTCTTCACCGGGTCGTAGATGACGCCGCCGACGTGGTCGTAGTCGACCGTGAACAGGGTCTTGACCTGGTAGGTCTTGATGTTGATCTGCAGGATGTCGGCCGAGCTGTGCGCCGAGTCGACCGCGAGCGGGACATAGGCGTAGTCGCCATAGACCTCGAAGCCGCCGGCGTGGGTGCGGGCGCCGTCGACGAAGGCGATGTCCTTGATGAGAGCGCCGGCCTTGTCGAGGATGACGAGGTGACCGTCGTTGGCGGTGTGGTCGTAGACCGAAATGTAGTAGCGGCCGTTGTAGTACTTGAAGCCCTCCTGCTCGAAGTCGACGCCGGCAGGCTGCCAGGTCTGCGGGATGGAGCCGGACTTGGTCCAGACGGTGTTCTGGTTGACCTGCTCGAAGGCTGCCACCAGCGGAGCGTCGCGGTGGTCGGCGCCCGGGGCCTTGACATTGTCCTTCGGGGGCTGCGCGGCCGGGCCGGCCTGGATCTGGATCGGAGCCGGGTCGCTCAGGGTCGCGGCGACAGCGGTGGAGGCGATGCCGGCCACGGCAAGGGCGGCGCCCGCGATCACAGCGAGGCGCGTGCGGTGGCGCGAGCTCGAGCGCTCGGCAGTGGACCTGGCGGGGAGGATTCTCATGGGTCGACGCTGCCGGAAGCGTCTGGCCGGTTCGTAAAGATCGACGGACCGGATCGCGAACGTTGCCTAAACCTGGATCCACCGATTGATGCCTGGGTGCGGGAATCCAGGTTCTCCTCAGCGGGTCGGGATTCCGCGTGCTCAACCGGTTATCGATCAAGCAGCCGTCACCCAGCTCGAAATCCGCCGACGTCAGCGGTTGGGCGGCATCCGCAACGAGAACCACCACGCCGCCTGACCTGCGCAGAGACGACATCTCGGCAAGCACACCGTCGCACCACACCGCTCCAGCCCCCAGTCCTCAGCAGCCTTCTTAGTGGGAAACCCAGACCTGCTCCCCCACGTCCCATCCGGACGCTTGTACCGGGCACGCCACTCACCCATGCCGGGCTCTTCCTGGCCGAAGGCCATCCTTGACGCCTCTTCTCTGTTACTCCGCCCCGGGGCAGCGCTGAGCCGCACCATCTCGGCGACATCGCCACGGGTGAACCGGTAGTGCTTGCCGAAGCGGTGATGCGGCAGCATTCTCGCGGCAGCTTGGTCCTTCAACGTCCTCGGCGACAGCTGCAGCAACTCCCCCACCTGTTCCGCGGTCAGCAGCGCGTCCGGATCCGCCGGCGGCCCCGGCACAGCAGCATTCACCACTCCTGCAACCTCCCGGATCGCAGCAGCAACAGCACAGTGGTCGGGTTCGGTTTCCATGACGGACTCCTATGCATTTCTCGTCGACCATCGAGACAGATTCAGGGAAGTGTTCGCCGGAGCACATTACTATCCATGCTGACGATCCACCGAGCAGTCAATAGTCTCTCGCAAGAAGACCAAAGAGCCTCGTCAACGCACATGCCGTCCAACTGGCCGCGATTTCAGGACGCTACTATTCGGCAGATCGACCACATGACACATCGACACAATGAAGGGCGATACAGATGGCTAAGAAGTTCACGATTGAAACTGAAGAAGAGAGGTGCGTCGATAATTCACGCAAAACAGCACGAGACAGACGAGTCATCATCGTCCTCCACTGGTAGCGTTTCAGCATCGAACACGTCTTCTTTGACACCTCTGACTCCGGCAATCCGCTCGCTTGGAGACAAGTTGCGGCCGACTTTCTCGACTCCTCGCAACCGGCTGCGGCCAGGCCCATAACGCGTCGGCGACCGACATCACCTGGGTGCAGGACAGATCACCGGACAGTCTTGTGCCCGCGTCTTCATCCTTGATCGTTCACGAAGTAGCGTCGCCGAGGGTCTGTCCAGGGGAGGCATGCGGTGGCGAAATCGGTCCGACGACGACTTCTGGTGCGGCTGCTGGCCGCCGTGTGCCTCGCGGGCACCCTCGTGTCGACGGGGGTTTCCGCCGGTGCGACACCGGTTTCCGCACCGGCCGGGCAAACCGTCACCGCCGGGCAGGCGAGGTTCGAGGTCCTGTCGCCGACGCTCATCCGGACGGAGTACGCGGGTGACTCCGCCTTCGTCGACGCCGGTACCTTCAACGCGGTCGGCCGCGGCAGTTTCGCCAGAACCCCTTACACCGCGACGAAGCGCGACGGTTGGCTGACCATCCGGACCAGCGCCGTCCAGCTGCGCTACAAGCTCGGCTCAGGCGCGTTCTCCGACGACAACCTCACCGTCGGGCTGCGCACCGGCGGCCAGGACGTCACGGCCCGCCCCTGGGCGGGCAAACTGACCCCGGCCTGCGCGTTCGGCACCCTGTGCGAGGCCGAGAACCTGCAGCTGTCCGGGCCGGGCGTCGCCGGCGACCACCGCGGCTACACCGGCGACGGCTTCGCCGCGGGCTTCGCCAACGCCGGCGACGACCTGGCGTTCCGCACGACCGCCCCGGCGGCCGGCGCCTACCAGCTGGATCTGCGGTACGCCAACGGATCCGGCGGCGACGGGCAGCACACCACCCGCACGCTCACGATCCTCGTGGACGGCGGCGATCCGCACCCGGCGTCGCTGCCGCCCACCACCGACTGGGACACCTGGACGCTCGCCACCGTGCCCGTGACGCTGCCCGCGGGCGAGCACCAGGTGACCGTCGAGCGCGGCGCCACCGACTCGGGCAACGTCAACATCGACAGCCTCGCCGTGGTCACGACGGGCGCGCCATACCCGCAGCCCGTCCCGTCCGCACCCACACCCTGTGCCTTCGGCGCCCTGTGCGAAGCCGAGCAGGGCGCCCTGGTCGGCGGCGCGCACGCGGCGAGCGACCACGACGGCTACTCCGGCAAGGGCTTCCTCGCCGGGATGGAGCGCGCGGGCGCGGCCGGCGCGCTCGCGGTGACCGGCGTGCCCGCGAACGGCTCGTATGACCTGCAACTGCGCTACGCCGACGCGATCGCTGTCTCCGGCCAGACCCAACCCACCAGTTTGTCCCTCCAGGTGGGCGACGCCGCACCGACCAGCCTCACGCTGCCCGCGACGAGCAGCTGGAACTCGTGGCGGACCACGGCCGTCCCGGTCAAGCTCGCGGCCGGCACCAACACCGTGACGCTCGGCTGCCCCGACTCGACGAACTGCCACCTCAACATCGACACCGTCGCGGTCACCCGGCCCCACTCGGCGCTGCTCGCGCCGCACGCGGCGTTGGGCGGCTACCGGCGCGGGCTCGACGGCGTGGACGGCACCGCCGTCACCAGCCCGGGAATCCTCTACCAGGACGGCTGGTCGCTGCTCGACGACACCGCCTCGGCGCTGTACGACCCGCGTACCAAGGTCGTCACGCAGCGCCCCGCGCACGGTGGCAAGGCCTACCAGGACGGGTACGTGTTCGCCTACGGTCAGGACTACGCCCGCGGGCTGCGCGAGCTGTCCCAGCTGACCGGTCCGTCCCTGCTGCTGCCGCGCTGGTCGTACGGCGTCTGGTACTCCGAGTACTACGACCGCACGGCCGGGGACTTCGAGCAGACGATCCTGCCGAAGTTCCGGTCGCAGAACGTGCCGCTGGACATGCTCGTGGTCGACACCGACTTCAAGTCGCCGAACAAGTGGAACGGCTGGGAGATCGACCCGACCCGCTTCCCCGACCCGGCGGCGTTCTTCCAGTGGGCGCACGACCAGGGCCTGCACACCGCGCTGAACGTCCACCCGAGCATCCTCGCCTCCGACCCCCAGTTCCCCGCCGCCCAGGCAACGGCGAAGGGCAAGCTCAAGCCCGGCAGCTGCGGCGGTGGGGGCACCGACTGTTACGTGTTCGACTTCGGCGATCCGGACCAGCTGCGGGCCTACTTCGACCTGCACCGGCCGATGGAGCAGCAGGGCAACGACCTCTGGTGGCTCGACTGGTGCTGCGACGGATCGAGCTCCACCCTCGCCGGCGTCACCCCTGACTCGTGGATCAACCAGCAGTACGCCGACGACGCGGCGAAGACCGTCGGCCGCGGGTTCGCGTTCTCCCGCGCGTACGGTTCGCTGCAGGCCGGTGGTTACAGCTCGCCCACCGCGGTGCCCACGGGGCCGTGGGCCGACAAGCGCAGCACTCTGCACTTCACCGGTGACACCGTTTCCGACTGGGCCACGCTGGGCTTCGAGGTCGGCTACACGCCTGGCGAGTCCGCGGCGACCGGCCTGGCTTCGGTGAGCCACGACATCGGCGGCCACACCGGGGGCCTGCAGGAACCCGGGAGCGAGCCGGGTAGCACGAAGCTGCCGGACGACCTGTACGCGCGCTGGGTGCAGTTCGGCACGTTCCAGCCGGTCGATCGCCTGCACTCCAACCACAGCGACCGGTTGCCGTGGCAGTACGGGGCCGCCGCGGACGCGTCGGCGACGAAGTTCCTGAACCTGCGCGAGGACCTCGTGCCGTACACGTACACGCTCGCGCAGCAGGCCACCGCGACGGGACTGCCCATCGTGCGGCCGCTGTACCTGCAGTACCCCGGGCGCCAGGAGGCCTACGCCCAGGCGGGCGCGGAGTACCTGTACGGGCCGGACGTGCTGGTGGCTCCCGCGACGAGCCCGGGCACAACCGCCACCACAAGTGTGTGGTTCCCGCCCGGCAGCGACTGGACGGACTACTTCACGGGCAAGACCTATCGGGGCGGGACCACGGCGCAGATCACCACGGGCTGGGACACGATGCCGGTGTTTCTGCGCTCGGGCGGCATCATGGTCACCCGCAGCGGCGACGTCCCCGGCGACGCGGGCCACCCGCTGACCGCCGCGACGGTCACCGTGGCCGGCGGCCACCGGGGCGCGTTCACCCTCTACGAGGACGACGGGCAGTCGGCCTCGGCGAAGGGCGCCACCACCGGCATGACCTACACCGAGGACGCCCACTCGGCGACACTCGCGATCGACGCCCCACACGGGTCGTACCGTGGGCGGCCGACGCAGCGCACCTGGACCGTGCGGTTCACCGACGCCAAGGCACCGTCGGCGGTGCTCATCAATGGTCACCGCAGCCCGGAGAACACGTGGACCTGGGACCCGGCGACGAAGACCGTGACGGTGCGGACGCCGGCGCAGCCGGTCACGCGGCCGCTCACCGTGCGGTTGCTGAACTCGTAGCCGGGGGTGCCCGGTGCCGCCCTCCTCGGTGCCGGGCATCCCGTCGAGTCGCGATGACGGCGCGCCGGCCTGGTCACGAACGGACAGTCCCGCGCCGCGGGTAGGCACAGCGCCGGGTCCGTTCGAAGTGCTCGGTGCCCAAGTGGGCAGCGACCCGTCGCGCGGCGGCGAGGTCGGCGGATTCGGCAGTGCCGACGGAGAAGGTGCGCAGCCGGTCTCCGCGCTCGCGGCACCACCGGGCGGCGATGGCCGCGGCTGCGAGCGTGGTCGCCGCCGAGCTCGTCCTCGTTGGCGCGCCCTTCGCCACAGCCGCACCGGCAAGAGTCACCCGGGATGTTCGGGTTTCCTAACGGCACCACCGCCCCACCAGCACTGTCACCTTCGGCAACCAAGGCATCACCGTGAACCAAACCCAGCACGCCGTCGGAAGCCGAACCTTCTCGGACTGGGGCCCAGCCGAGAAGGGCGGCGGCGAACACGTGCCGCGCTCGTCGCCGGACATGGGACAGCAGTTGGCGGTGACGGAGTTCCAGCAGTAGTTTCCTTGCCCCCCGAATCCCGAAATGGCGCGTTTAGGGCAGTGACGCGGCGCAAAGCGTGCCTGAGGCGCAAGTCGTGGCGCTGGTGCGGAGGGGTGTCAGACTGTTGGCTGCTCCGGTTGCGGGTCGTCAGGCGAAGTAGTGCCCTTCTTCGATGTCGTCGATGAGGCCGGGGTGTATCGGTGTCCACCCGAGCAGTTGCTGGGTGATCGTGCTCGAGGCGGGCATGTCGGTGCCCAGGAGTGCTCCGAGGGGCATGCCGAACTCCTCGGCGGGGCGGGACTGCGCGGGCACGCCGACGCCTCGCGCGATCGCCTCGGCGATGTCGCGGAAGGCGACTCCCTCGTCGCCCACGGCGTGCAGGACCGATCCTGCAGGCGCCTTCTCGATCGCGAGCCGATAGAGGGCCGCGGCGTCCTTGACGTGCACGGCCGGCCAACGGTTCGTCCCGTCGCCCACGTACGCGGAGACTCCGGTTGTCCTTGCCCGGGCGGCGAGCTGGGGGATGAAGCCGTGCTGCTCGCCCTTGCCATGTGCGGATCGCGGGATCATGACAAGGCTCACGCGGACTCCGCGATCGGCGGCGGCGAGGGCGGCCTGCATGTTCTTGATGCGCGCAGCGATGGGCCCCTCTGGCACCAGCTCGTCGTGCTCGGTGGCGGCTCGACCCGGCACGGTGATGGTCGCGCCGGTGACGAGCAGCGGCTTGTCGGTGCCTTCCAGCGCGCTCGTGAACGTGTCGATGGCGGCGGCATCGGCCGGGGCGCCGCCGATCTGCCCGAGTTCGTGGGCGTAGGCGAGGTGGATGACGCCGTCACTCTCTTCCGCCGCGTCTCGGAGGGTGTTGAGGTTGTCCAGGCCGCCACGGCGGGCTTCGGCGCCCAACTGCTCGATCGTGGCGGTGGCGGTGTCGGAACGGGCGAGGCCGATGACCTCGTGGCCGGCGTGGATGAGTTCGGGGACAACTGAGGATCCGATCCAGCCGGAGGCGCCGGTGACGAAGATGCGCATGTGATGCTCCCTGCAAGTGATGCGACTGTGTCGCATTGAAGCTAGATGATGCGACTCAGTCGCGTCAAGGGAGTGATGCGATGCTGTCGCATCGGTTATCGTGTGAGCATGAGCAGATGGGCGCCGGATGCGCGTGAGCGACTGGAGGATGCCGCGCTCGAGCTGTTCTCCGCTCAGGGGTACGAGAACACGACGGTGGCTCAGATCGCCGAACGTGCCGGCCTGAATCGCGCGACCTTCTTCCGGCACTTCGCCGACAAGCGCGAGATCCTCTTCGGTCGAGAGGACGAGCTCGCCATCCTGTTCTCCGACGCGATCCGCTCCGCACCGACGGATGCCGACGTGCCCGCCTGTCTCCTGTCCGCCTTGCACGCGGCGGACGCGAGGATGACAGCTGATCAGCGCCCCAGAGCCCTTCAGCGGCGCCGGATTGCCGACGCGAACATGGACGTGCAGGAGCGTGGGCTGCTGAAGATCGCACGGACCACGACCGCGGCAGCCGACGCGCTCACAGGCCGCGGCGTCGATGAGCTGACCGCGCGTCTCGCCGCCGAGATGCTGATCCTGGCATTCAGCGCCGGCCTCCGCGAATGGATCAACGCCGGCGATCATGCGGACCCGTTCTCGTCACACGCCGCGGCAGCCCTCGAAGCGATCCGCGACCGCGCCGGACTGCTTCGAGACTCGACCACCGCGAAGACGTGAACCTGCTCCTGGACACAGCCTCAGACCAGTTGGGAGCACACAGGTTTCCGACACTTCCGAACGAGAAGCACGGAACCTGTTACCTTGCTGGGTCATCCACCCCGTGGGTCGAAGGCGGCGAGTTCGGTGGGCCGCCCACTCCGACCAAGATCTCAGACACACTCTCAGATCTGTCACCACTTCGTGCACCAAACGCCTGAGCCCCCGACGACAGTTGGATGGGGCTCACCGGGCCGGGCCTGACGACGTCGGGGACATTGTCGACTACGTTCTGGCCCAACCGAGCCCACCATCGCCGCCCAATTTCGGCCTTGGGCTGTACGTTGGGCTCGACGGCCTGAACCAGGATGGCGCGCCCGCATATCCCGGTGATCCGGACGGCCAGCCGACGCTGGTGGGCGTGCCGCGCCTGCCAGCCGTGTGGGAGCGCATGCCGCGCATGCACCGGGAGCCGGACACGGACAAGCTGAAGTGGGCAACCCGGCCCTGAGCTGCCGGAGCTGCTGCCGCCGAAGAAGTGATCAGCTGGCGCAGGGGTTCCAGCCGAGCCAGGTGAACACGCCCACCACCGCAGCGACGTCGCCGAAACAGCCGCTGGATCCTCCTGCCCGACTTCCATGACGCCGCCCGCGCCCAGGCCGTGCTCGAGGAGGGACCCTTGGCTCGGCGAAACCCAAAAGGGGCAGCGCGGTCACGTATCTGCCGCCGCGTCAGCGGCTCGGTTAGGGTTTGCGGCCCACGGCTGCGAGCAGGCAGTGATCGGAGAGTTTGAGTGGCTGCACGCGGGGGCCCCCGGGCCACCAGTCGGCTGGCTGTACCAGGCCAGGTTTGAGCAGCTCGAGTCCGGCGAGCATGGTGTTGATCTCGGCGCGGGTACGGAAGTGGATCCGCCCTGAGGAGGCGCCTTGATACACGCGCTCGATGTTACGGGCGACGACGCTGTACTCGTCGTCTTCGGGATCGAAGGCGTGGCTGAACACCACATACGATCCTGACGGCAGGGCGTCGAGATAATCACGCAGCACGGCGGCCGGGTCGTCGGCGCAGAAGTGCAGGCTCATCGAGTGGATCAGTGCGATGGGTTTGTCCCAGTCGAGCTCGCCGCGCACGGTCTGATCGGCCAGCAGCCTCGTGGGCTGGAAGATATCGCCGCTGACGAAGTGGGTTTGCATGTTGTCGGCCAGCAGCGCCCGGCCGTGGGCGAGCACCACCGGATCGTTGTCGACGTAGACCACGCGCGCGTCGGGGTTGGACCGCTGTGCGACCTCGTGGACGTTCTCGGCGGTGGGTAGCCCGGAACCGCAGTCGAGGAACTGGTCGATGCCCACGTCGCGGGCCAAGAAGCGCACGGCGCGGATCAGAAATTCTCGAGCGACGATGGCCAGTTCGGTCACCTCGGGCGCCACGGCTTGGACCTTGCGCAGCATTTCCCGGTCGACCTCGTAGTTGTCTTTGCCGCCCAAGCCCGCGTCGTAGATCCGGGCGGTGCTCGGCACGGTCGGATCGATAACCGTCGCCAAGTCGTCGTCGCGCTCGCTCATGACCATCAAAGTACCGCTATGCGGTTGCGCCGCGACTTTGACCGAGTGCCCACCGTAATGAGGGACCCGGGTGTCGTCCGCGCACGTTGCCCGACATCGTCGCCAGCGCTCTCGCGATCATCACAAAGCAGCCGTCCGCGCTGCCTGTGACCGTGCGGCGGGACCGGGCGCGCGGCCGGCGGCGACCTGGTGGTGTGCGCCATGAGGACTCGACAGAAGACAGGCTGATGCGGCTGCTCGCCGCGTGGCGCTGTGACGTCGACGCCCAGCCCCTCTCGGTGTCCCTGGACATTGCGGCGATGCGCCGCCGCGCGCGGGCAGGTCGCGTGCCACGACGCGCGCGATAGGTCGCAGGGCAGCTCGGCCTCCACCTGATGGATGGTGTGACCTGCACTTTTCCCGCGCGCAAGCAGGCTGCCGGAGTTACGCTCGCGCCCAGGCGCGCCGGTGTTACAGGTCCCGGCTGCCGGACCCGGGAGGCCAGGATGGCGACGTTATGCGAGCCGCGGCGGGCCGGCGAACCGGGCGTGGAGACCGGGTAGCCATGGCCGCGGTCCGGCCGCCGGTGCGGTTGCCGCTGGCGCAGTCCGCACGGGAGGTGCCGGTGTCGCGCCCGGGCTGGACGTGGGCGTACGAGACGAAGCTGGATGGGTGGCGCGCGGTCCTGTTCGCCGAGCTCGGGGTGCTGCAGTCGCGTCAGGAGAACAACCTGGCCGACCGCTTCCCCGAGATCGTGTGCGCGGGCGCCCAGTTGGGTGGCGTCGTGCTCGACGGCGAGCTCGTCGCGCTGCGGGACGGCCGGCTGGATTTCGGTGCGCTCACCTCGCGCCCCGCGGCGCGCGCGAAGGCGAGGGTGAGCATCTACTTCGCGGTGTTCGACGTGCTCACCACCGGACCTGAGGACCACGCGCGGTCCAACCCGTACCGGGATCGGCGGGCTCGACTGGGGCAGCTGCTCGCCGGTGTCGCGCCGCCGCTGCAGCTGGTGCCGAGCACGACTGACCGCGACGCTGCGATGGCGTGGATGCGGCCGGAGGCCAGCGATGTCGGGATCGAGGGGGTCGTGGCCAAGCTGCTCGACGCCCGCTACCGCCCCGGCCGGACCGATGCGTGGGTGAAAGTGCGGCAGGTGACCGTCGTCGACGCCGTCGTCGTCGGCGTGGCCGGCAATCCCGAAGAGCCGAGCGAGGTCGTGGTCGCTCGCCGCGACACCGGTGGCGCGTGGCAGCAGATCGGGCTGTCCCTGCCCCTGGAGCCGCGGCTCGGCCAGCAGATCGGGGCGCGCGTCACCCTCACCGGCGAGCTCGCGGTCCGGTTAAACCTGCAGGTGTACTGCGGAATCCGCACACGCGACTCCAGCGCGCCCGCCGTGTACGCCAAACGCCTGGCGCGGCGGCTCGCGAAGGAAACGTCCGGCGAGGTGACCGCGGTGATGGCGAAGGCCCAGCGCAACGGCAAGGTGTTCATCGACTGGTCCCAAACAACCCAGCCAAGATCACGATCGCGCCCTACTCGCTACGCGGCCGCGCCCACCCCACCGCGTCCACGCCGATCACCGGGGACGAAGTCGGCACCTGCCGGCGCGCCGACCAACTGGCATTCACCGCCGACGACGTCCTCGACCGCATCGACGACCTCAGCGACCTGTTCGCCGACGTGGACACCACCAGCCACCGACACCCGAGTGCTTGAGCTCATGCACTGCACCACAGGCGATGCCCAACGACCGAGCAGGACTTCAACCTCGCAAGATTTCCGTGATATTCGCGGCCGCCTGTCTGACGAGTTCACCCTCCTTCCGCAAAGCCTCGAGGGCGACCACCGTCGTGGCAAACTCTTCGAGCGGCTCGACAACACCCTCGGCGCCCAGAACCTCTGCGCCGCTCAGGTAGACGCGTTCAGCGACCGGACCGAGCAGTACCGGCGCGTGTTCGCCACCCACGCCGCCGTCGCGCTCGTCGGCGCCCAGACCGAAGCGCAGCTGCACGTCGCCATCGAAAGCCGCGACGTCATCGGTATGGCCAAGGGAATCCTCATGCAGCGCCACGACATCGACGCAGTCCAGGCCTTTCGACTGCTCGTCGAATCGTCGCAGACCACCAAGGTGACACTGCACGACGTCGCCACCTGACGCGCCAGGCAGACCGGGCAGCGTCAGACCGAATCCCGGGCGTCCGGCACCCCGGCGTAGTCGGGCAGCTCGATGCCGTTGAGCGCGCGCTCCACCAGCGCCATGAGTGCCTCCATGTCGGGCTCCGGGGCCGGCTCGGCGTCCGGCCCGGGGACGTCGCGGCTGAGCGCGTGCAACCGGCCGATCTCCTGGTTGGCCTCGACGAACGAGCGCATCCGCCCCTCGTAGGCGGCGAACCCGGCCTTCGGGTCCCACCCGGCCGCGGCCAGCTCTCCGGCCAGGAGGTAGGCCCCGACCAAGGCCATCCCGGTGCCCTGCCCGGACAGCGGCGACGAGCTGAACGCCGCGTCTCCGAGAAGCCCCACCCGGCCGCTGGACCAGCGGTCCATCACCACCTGGGCGACCTGGTCGAGGTAGAAGTCCGGAGTGTCGTCCAGATGCGCGAGGATGCGCGGGGTCAACCAGCCGAAGCCGGCCATCCGCTCGCGCAGCAGGCGCTTCTGCGCTTCGATGTCACGGTAGTCGACGTCGAAGTCGGCCATGGAAAAGAAGAGCATGGCCATCGCCCGGGTGTCGTCCGGGAGGGGCCGCAGGCCGGCGGAGCGCCCGGGCTCCTGGTAGTCGATCACCCAGCGATCCACCCCGAACTCGTTGGGCACGCTGTAGAAAGCCAGCACCTGCCCGAGGTGGCGGACGAACCGCTCGCGCGGCCCGAAGACCATGTCTCGCAGCGCCGAGTGCAGCCCGTCCGCCCCGACCACCAGGTCGAAGCGCCGCCGTTCGCCGCCCGCGAAGACCACGTCGACGCCGTCCGCGTCCTGGTTTAGCTCGACGATCCGGTCGCCGAAGACGTACTCGACGCCGTCGCGAGTGTCGTCGTACAGCACCCGGGACAGGTCCCCGCGCAGGATCTCGATCTCCGAGATGTACCCGTCGCCGCCGTCGTCGTCCGCGCTGTGGGTCTGCAGCACGGTCCCGTCGACGTCCACCGTGTACGCGCCGGCCGTCTCCGTGCGGGCCGCTCGCACCGTCGCGTCCAGCCCCATCCGCCGGATGACCTCCCTGGTCACCCCGCGCGCGTCCACCGCCTGCCCGCCGGGACGCAGCCCGGGGGCCCGCTCCACCACGGTCACCTCCGCGCCCCGCCGGCGCAGCCAATGGGCCAGCGCCGGCCCCGCGATGCTCGCCCCCGCCACCAACACCTTGACACCGCTCACCGTGCCCCCACTCACCCGTCCGAATCTCAGTCCGGATTGTACGGTCGCCGGTGGGTCCGTCCGGCGATTTCGGCTCGAAACCCGTGAGTTTCCCCGAGCCCGCCCTTGCCTGGATTCGATGCTTCACGACAAGGCGCGGCAAAATAGGGCCAGCGCTGGGATCTTCCGCCCCAACCGCGCCCGTCGCGCGACCTCAGGGATCCCCGTCCTCGGTCGGCCACGTGCTGTGCGTGTGCCGGCCCTCATGGAAGGTGAACGTCGGTGCAGCATCGCTTCCTGACCCGCTCTCATCGGCTATCCGGATCGTGAGTCGACGGCATTCGAGCGGAAGCTCCCCGGCGCGTGCCGACCGGATGCCCGGGCGCGCCATGGCTTGTACACGCCGAGCGCCGCTGCGGCGAGGTACAGCGCGCAAGCGACGGCCGGAGCGATGACGAGTGTCGGGCCCGGCGCGTACAGCGTCGCGAACAAGGGCCCGGGATCGGCGCCGGGCGCGGTCGCCGCCGCAGCCTGGGCCGCGCGAGGGCGCAAGGCGAACCAGGCCAAGGGGAGAGCGACGACGCTGACCACCAGTTTCACCGTGGCCCAGCGATCACGCCGGAAACGCCACGGGCCCGCACGCATCAGGAGCAGGCCGGAGCCGATCGAGGCGAGGCTCACGGGCACCAGGAGGGTGTCGAGCAGCAGCACCATCACGAGGTATGACGCGTGCCGTTCGGCAGGGTCGGCTGCCGCGTGCACGCCGAGAGCCAGCAGCACGAGGTCCAGTCCCAGCCAGCTCATCGAGGACACGAGGTGAGCCAGGAGCGCGATCCGCCGGGTTCTCCGGCTGAGTGTCGGGGTCATGCCGCCAGCGTGCGGAACCGGTGGGTCCCAGCGCGTCGGCGCGGAGGAGCGTTTCCCGGCACTCCCCCGGGAGTACCGATCACTCGCCGATCCAGCCGGGGCGGACCAGCCCGGTCTCGTACGCGAGCACGACCAGTCCCGCCCGGTCTCGCACCGAGAGTTTGCCCATGATGTGAGAGACGTGGGTTTTCGCGGTCAGCGGGCTGACGAACAGCCGGGCGCCGATGTCCGCATTGGACAGTCCCGCTCCGGCAAGGGCCAGGACTTGGCGTTCCCGCTCGGTCAGCGCGGCGATCTCCGCTGCGGCCACCGGAGCCGGCTTCGTCCGCGCGGCGTACTCGGCGATCAGCCGGCGGGTGACGCCGGGGGCGAGCAGGGCGTCCCCGGCCGCGGCGGCGCGGACGCCCCGCACGAGCTCGTCCGGTTCGCTGTTCTTCACCAGGAATCCGGCCGCGCCCCGCCGCAGCGCTTCGAACACGTACTCGTCGAGGTCGAACGTGGTGAGCATGACGACGCGGGTCCCGCCGCACGTCGGGTCGGCGGCGATCCGCGCGGTCGCGGCCAGTCCGTCGAGGCCGGGCATGCGGATGTCCATCAGGACGACGTCGGGCCGCAACTCCCGCACGAGGGCGAGAGCGGTTTCGCCGTCGTCGGCTTCGCCCACCACGACGAGGTCCGGGCGGGTCTCCAGAAGCACTCGGATACCCGCGCGCACCAGTGCCTGGTCATCGGCGAGGACGACCCGGATCGCGCCCGGCGCGGTCACGGGGCGCCGCCGATCGGCAGGACGGCGGCCACCCGGTAACCGCCTCCGGGTACCGGCCCAGTCGTGAGCATCCCGCCGAACGCTGTGGCGCGTTCCCGCATCCCGGGCAGCCCGTTGCCGCCTCCGGCCGTCCGGCTGCCGGGACGTCCGCCGCCGTCGTCGGTGACAGTCAGCTCCAGCCGTCCTTCGGTGCAGGCCACGCGAAGCCCGACAGTCGCGCCCGCGCCGGCGTGCCGGATCGCGTTGGTGACCGCTTCTTGCGCGATCCGGTATGCGGCCTGGTCAACCGGAGCAGGCAGGACCGGCAGCGGGCCCGCGGTGTCAGTCGTGACGCGCAGCCCCGCCGCGCGCGCTCCGTCGAGCAGTTCGGCGAGGTCGCCGGGCTGGGAAAGCCGAGGGCTCGGACGGTACGGAGCGGCCCCGGCACCGGGCGAGCGGAGTGCGTCCAATGCTGCACGCAGCTCCCCGAGCGCGGAGTTGCCTGCGTCCTTGATCGCCGTCAGCGCCTGCTCGACGGCTCGCGAATCCCGCGGGAGCAGAGTGAGCCCGGCGTTGGCCTGAACCGTGATCAGGGCCAGCTGGTGAGCGAGAACGTCGTGCAGATCGCGCGCGATCCGCAGGCGTTCGTCCCCGGCGCGACGCAATTCCTGCTCCTGGCGGGTCCGCGCCGCACCCGCCAGTTCGGCCTCCCGGGCGCGGCGCGCCTGCCGTCGCACCCGGACGAGTTCCGCGGCAACGGCCAGCACGAGGAACCACGCCGCCAAACCGCCCCCGACGCCACGCTCGGCGGGTCCCAGCCCGGCACCGGAACGAACACGGCCAGCACATACCCGGCGACGAGAACCGCGTACGCGACCGGCCTGCTGCCGAGCACCACCGCGGCGGCGAACGTGACGATCAGCGGCAGGAACACCGGTGCGGGGGCCACGCCCGACGCCAGATCCGCCGCATACGCAGCGAATCCGATCACCACGGCGAGCGTCGGCCGCACCCGCCACCACGCCACGGCCGCACCGGCCGCCGCGGCCGTCACGCACCCCACGGCCCACGGCCCGCTTTGAAACGCGGCCGCCACTCCCGCCGCAGCCGCGGCGAAAGCCAAGCCGAGCAGCGGGTT
The DNA here is from genome assembly GCF_019468465.1 of Amycolatopsis sp. DSM 110486. Lineage (NCBI taxonomy): Bacteria > Bacillati > Actinomycetota > Actinomycetes > Pseudonocardiales > Pseudonocardiaceae > Amycolatopsis > Amycolatopsis sp. DSM 110486. The sequence continues at coordinate 10,204,075 of NZ_CP080519.1, forward strand.
ACCGCCGCCCGGCAGACGGCGGTGCCCGGCGATTCCACGGCGAGGTGCCACCCGGCCATCGTCCGCGCGTCGCCGCGCTGACGCGTCCGCCTGGAAGCGCATTTCCCGCTACGCCCCTGGACGTACTCCCGGGGGAGCAGCCGGAGATACGCCTGTGACGCGACGCGGACCAGCCGCGGATCACCGCATGATGCCCGCCATGACCACTTTTCGAAGGATGTTCCGCGCAGGGCTCGGGGTAACCGCGGCAGCAGCGCTGCTCGCCTGCCTGCCCGGCTCGGCCTCGGGCGAGGCGGCCGGGCCCGATCTGGTGCAGGTCCACGACGGACAGCTGCGCGGCGTCGTCGCCGGCGAGCATCGGACGTTCGCCGGGATTCCGTACGCCGCGCCCCCGGTGGGCGACCGGCGATGGCGTGTGCCCGCACCGGTCCCGCACTGGCACGGGGTCCGGGCGGCCACCGCCCCGGGCAACCGCTGCCCGCAACCCGGCTCCGATCCGGCAGGCGGGCCGACAGTCATCGGCTACGAGGACTGCCTGTATCTGAACGTCACGACGCCCGTCATGTCCGGGAACCCGCGCCTGCCCGTCCTCGTCTGGCTTCCCGGCGGCGGATTCGTCAACGGCGCGGGCAGCGACTACGACCCGTCCCGGCTGGCCGTCACCGGCGACGTTGTGGTCGTCACCGTGAACTACCGGCTCGGAGCGCTGGGATTCCTCGACGAACCCGCGCTCCACGACACCTGGGCAGGCAATTACGGGCTCGCCGACCAGCAAGCCGCATTGCGCTGGGTCCGGGAGAACATCCAGGCCTTCGGCGGTGACGCCCACAACGTCACGCTCGCCGGCCAGTCCGCGGGTGCGTTCAGCGTCTGTGCCCAGCTCGCCGCGCCCGCAGCACAAGGGCTGTTCGACAAGGCGATCGTGCAGAGTGGACCGTGCGGCAACAGCTTCGTGTCGCAGCCGGACGCACAACGACGCGGCGGGCGCACCGCGGCGCGCCTCGGCTGTGCCGCACCCGCCGACGTCGCGGCCTGCCTGCGCGCCATTCCCGCAGCCGACCTGATCGGGCTGGACACCGACGACGCCTTCCGTGCGACCAACCGGCTCCGCGACATGCCCTGGAGCCCCGTAGCCGGCAGCCCGGCACTCCCCCGGCAGCCGCTCGACGCACTCCGCGACGGCTTTGCCGCGGGCATTCCGATCATCCAAGGCACCAACCGCGACGAAATGCGCCCGTTCGTCGCGCTCGACAACGACGCCCGCGGAAAACCCGTGACCGCTGCGGGCTATGCGGCCGCGCTGGGGGAGCTCTTCGGCCCCGACACCGACCGGGTGCTCGCGGAGTACCCGGCTGACCGGTTCTCGACGCCCGGAATCGCACTGGCCACCGCGCTGACCGGCCGCGGAGCAAAACTCGGCGCGTGCCCCGCGGCCCTCGCCGATCAGGCAGCCGCCCGGTACGCGCACGTCTACGCCTACGAATTCGCACAGGACGACGGCCAGCACATCCTCGACTTCCCCATGGGCGCCGCGCACAGCGCCGAACTGCCCTACCTGTTCGACGGAACTTTCGCCGGACCGCCCGCGGCCCCGCCGGACGCCGGGCAAATCTCCTTGTCCCACCAGCTGATCGGGTACTGGGCCGCCTTCGCCAGAACCGGCGACCCCAACGCCGACGGCGCCCCGCGGTGGCCGCGCTACCAGCCGACCACCATGCCGTCCTTCACCGCCGCCGGCACCCAGCAGATCGACTTCTCAACCGAACACCACTGCCCGTTCTGGCAGACCGTCCGACGGTAGCGCTCGCACCATCCGAGGAGACGAGAGAATGTTTCCCGACTCGGTACCAGATCACAAAAAAAGGTGAGGCAGAAGCTACCGGCGGGCGATCAGCGCGCGGCGTCACGACGGACGCCGCGCCGTTTTTGCCCCAGCAGAGTGGGAAGGGGCGAGAGAGATCAGGAAGAAGACCACATAGGACACTACGGCCAGCCCGCTCGTACGGGCGCGTAATTCCGGGGTGACGGGCATGGGCTCCAGACCCACCCAAAGATCATCGAGAGGTCGACAAGTGCGGTGCCGGTGCACACACCGAAGTCGATCTCATCGGGTCGATGCAGGTCCACCGCCGCCCCTCGGGTCGGCAACCACTTCGACAGCCGTGCCCGGCTTGTCGCCGCTCAATGATCGGTACTGACTTTATGTTTCTTCGCAGGTCAGAGCCGCATCGAGGGCGCGACGGTGAACATCAGCAAGTCCAGAACAGGCTGTTCAGCGTTCCCTCGGCCGCCGACAGACCACACGCGCCGACACTGCCCTGACCACGAATATCGAGCACCACGCACACCCACCCCACCCCCCGCACACCTACCTGGGTTGAGCCGATGCTCGCCAAGCCCGATGGCGGCCGGCTCCCCGTCGGCTCGAGGTGGGCCCACGAGCACAAACTCGACGGCTACGGCCGCGGTCCCGGCACGATCAGCCACCCACTGATCAAACGATCTGCCGAACCTGGCGTGGCAGCAACCATGTCCGCCCTCGAACTACACACTCCACAATAGACCGTATGTGCTGGCCCGCAACAGTATCCCGCCACTGGCGACACTCAGCCCCCTGATCGGCGAGGTGATCCGGGCCGGCAAGACCACAGCGGTGCGCTACGAACGGGACCGACCTGGCGAGCCGGCCCCGCATGGAGGTCAAGAAGACCGGCCGCATTCCCGACGGCGGCGGCACTCGAACACCACGGCGTACAGGTGCCCTCACCACGGCGCTGTACGCGCGCAGCAGACGACTGAGGAGGGCCTCGACAGGGCTGCCCAGACTTCGGTTGTCATCTGGGGCACTTTCGAGGCGGCTGAGTCATCTGGACCACTGCACGACGACAAAAGGACGTTAAGGACCTCGGCCGCCTCCGCGTCGGCCTTGACTCGTTGCTGGCGCGGGCATTTCATCACTCCCGGCGGCAACGCGGACGGTAGTTGGGCACGTGAGCGGAGAACTTCTCCGCTTTCGTGACAGCGTCCGGTTGCGTGCTGTCGACAGCGCGGTGTATTTGAAGGAGCAAGGTGGAGCCGAATCTGAGGTCCGGCGAGGATCTCCAGTACTATCTCGAACGACAAGCCAGTCAAATGCAGGAACGGGCATCCGCGTTACATGAAGCTTTCGCTGCGGCCGCCGCGACCGTGACTTCACGGGACGGCGCGGTCACGGTGACACTGGCGCCGAACGGTGCGCTGCGCAACATCCGACTCGGCAGGCGCGCGTGCGAGCTCGGGGAGGCCCGGTTGACGGCGGCGATCATGGAGACCGTGCGCCAGGCGCAGAGCCAGACCGCGCGCGCAGTCACGAACTCGGTGGAGTCCATCCTCGGTGGCGGCCAAGCGGTCGAGATGATGAAGAGTTTCCTCCCGCCGGAACCGGCGGCCTACGACGAGGTAGACCAGAACAAGTTCGTCGAGAACCCCGAGCCGGACCAAGCTCCCCCGCCGCCGAAGCCGCCCACGAACCCGCCGCCGGCGTCGAGGCCCGCACCGCGACGCCGCCCTGCCCGCGACGACACAGATGACGATGAGGTGGACCCGTGGTGAGCGGTGGATACGAAATCAAAGATCCCGCCGCGTTTGACACCTTCGGCGGCAAGCTGAACGAGCTTTCGGACAACGTGCGCGGCACCGGCGATCTTGTGGGCCACATGATCGCCGATCCTGGCCTGTTCGGCATTCTCGGTGGCCAGATCATCGGCATGGCTGCGAGCATCTACTGCAGCGGCGCGAGTCAAGCCTTCGCCAAATACGGCGAGGCTCTCGAGAAGCACAAGGAGAAGCTCGACCAGGCCAAGAAGGCCTACGAAGCCCAGGAGGATGGCGCGAGCGACTCGATCTCGAGGTACCAGCTGTGAGCGCCATCGAGGATAAGGAATCCTACAAGCCCAACGACTTCTGGCACAATCCGAAAGATACGATCACCGCCGACAACACCCGGACCAACGGCGCGGGAATCGTCAACACGATCGATGTCCTGCAGGCGGCCGTCCACAATAACGACAAGGTGACAGAGGGCATCGCGGGCGCCGGCCTCGCGCTCGACGTTCTCGGGCTGGCGATCGATCCGCTCGGCACCGTGTTCGCCGCCGGGATCGGCTGGCTCATCGAGCACGTCACGCCGTTCCGTGTGCCGCTCGACATGTTGATGGGTGACCCAGACGGCATCACGGTCGCGACGAACGCCATCGGCAACGAGAAGGACAAGGTCGACGGGTGGTCCCAGGACCTCAAGAACGACCTCGGCGCTCTCATGGACTCGTGGTCGGGTGATGCCGCGGACAAGTTCAAGGAGAACACGGACGGTCTCGCCGAGGGACTCACGGCGCTGGGTAATTCCCTCGAATCTGCGAAAAAGACCATGTCGATCTGCGGCGCTGTCATCGGCGCCATCCGAGGGATCATCCGTGACTTCATCGCCAGCGTACTCGGCGGCATTCTCGCGGGCGCGATCGCCGCGGTTGCGGCCATGCCATTCACGTTCGGAAGCTCGATCGGCATCTTCCTGGGCACCGTAGTCGCGACGGTCGCCATCGCGATGGGCAAGATCGCCACCCAAATCGCGAAGCTGACCAAGCAGCTCTCCTCCGCAGCGAAGGGGATCAAAGACCTCGGAAAGGGCACCCAAGGCTTGGGGGACGACGCTGCCAAGGCCGCGGATGACACCGTGCCCACATCCACCAGCGGCGACCACGACGCTCCCGCAAGCGGCGGCGGCAATACGCGGGCTGACGATGACCCCACATACAACCCGTGGGCAGACAACAACACCAACAGCAGCCACGACGTCCCACCACCCGTCCCGCCCAAAGACAGCAACGACGTTCCGCCGCCCGTCCCACCCAAAGACGGCCACGACACCCCCGAAAGCAGTGGCGGCGGCAATACGCGAGCAGACGATGACCCCACATACAACCCGTGGGCAGACAACAACACCAACAGCAGCCACGACGTCCCACCACCCGTCCCGCCCAAAGACAGCCCCAACACCCCCGAAAACAGCGGCAGCGGCAATGGCAGCGGCAACGCGCGGCCAGACGACGACCTCACATACAACCCGTGGGCAGACAACAACACCAACAGCAGCCACGACGTTTCGCCGCCCGTCCCACCCAAAGACAGCCCCAACACCCCCGAAAACAGCGGCGGCGGCAACAGTCCCGACTCGTCAGGCGGATCGATCTCGGGCAGGCTCGACGGCGGGCCCAACACCCCCGAAAGCAGCGGCACCGGCGGCGGCCACGATACCGGCAACACCGACGGAAACCCTGGCGATGCCCAGAACGCCGATAGCAAGGACAAGTCCTGGCTCTCTGACAAAAATACGGAAAAGACCCGCGACCTGTTCATGGACGGCGCAAGGAAATACGCTGACGAGCACCCAGAAAAGAACATCACAAGTCAGCAGCTTGACGATTTCGGGTCCAAGATGGACCGGATCCTCAAGGTGATGGATGGGGGCCCGCCAGCGCTCGAAAAGGCGGGCGTGGACCCCCAAATCGTGGAAAAGGTTGAAGACACCATCAAGACTTTCACCGATTCGACTCACAGCGGAACGGCGTTCATAACGAAGAGCACTATCGACTTTATCCGGTTCGGAGCATTCCCCGCAATGCAGGCCGCGGGCATCTTCCCCGATGAATGAGGGGTAAGAACGCGTGAGTGTTGCCCTGGGTTCGGGTGTCCTCAATGGACATCCGGACCCAGGGCTTACCAAAACACTCCAGGAGACCGACCCGTCGTAGCCGTAGCCGGTGGTCTGGCCGGATTTGGCCGACGAAGCCAGCTGACCGCGCGCGTCCCAGGTGTAGGTGGTGGTGCCGTCCCCGCGGCGAGGTCGACGACTTGGGCGAGGTGACCTTCGGAGCTTCCGGCGCCGTCGAGCTCGTCGACGAGATCGCGCGCCGCGCCTGGCTGTCGGGCGCCTACCTGCTCGCAGTCCGCCACGAGGACGTCCCCGGCGGCGGCGACGTCGCCGCGACCTTGAGATACGCGCCGACGGCGTGACCGCGGACCGCTCGCCACCTGCGGTGACTATCGTGCCGGTTGACCACCCGCAGCACCGAGTACAGCCGGTGAACGGGCGCGTCGCGAGCCGCCAGGTTTCCCATCTCGATACCTCGCCGATGTCGTCTACCAGCAGCTCACCAACGACACGCCCACACGCCCGAACACGTTGCGCCAAACCAACCGCCGCTTGACACCAAACCCCGGGTGGTCCTCATTCCAAGATCATTAACCTTCGTGTCGTTCGTGTTCGCAACCTCGCACGACCACCACCGAGACCACCGCTGACACATCACCCTTCCAGGGTGAGAAACGCCTCGCTACGCGCCCGGGCCCGGGGTCTTGGCGCGTCGCTGCGGCAACGGGTGTCGCACAAGACGATGGGGATGGAGGGACGCAGTTCGAGGTCTCCACCCTCCCGGACGAGGTCACGCCGACGAAGCCGGCGCAGACTTGGCGAAAGGAGGTGCATGAGCGCGTGACAAAGTCGGCTCCGCTGGTTCGCGCGCTGCGCAGCCGAGTCGAGGCCGCCCTGCGGGTCACAGCCGAGGACCAGCTACCCGACCGAGCCGCAGCACTGACCTACTTCGGCCTGCTGGCGATCTTCCCGGCGCTCATCGTGCTGGTCGCAATTCTCGAGCTGACCCTGCGCTCCACTCCCGACACCGACGTCGTCGTTGATGGTTTTGTCGAGCTGCTGCCGGCCGGCGCCGCCGGGGTAGGCCCGGTTCTGCGCGACGCCCTGCGCGACCGCACCGCGGCCGGAACTGTCGTGGGGGTCGGACTGGTCGCGAGCGTGTGGGCGGTCTCGGGCTACGTCGCCGCCTGCCAACGCGCGATCGGCGGGATCCGCGGCGTGCCAGACACCCGACTGCCCTGGGTCGCCAAGTTCTCGCGGCTTCCGCTGACTCTCCTGATGCTCGCCCTGCTGGCCGGGATCACTCTCGCGCTGCTGGCCAGCGGTCCGCTCGGCGCCGCCCTCGAGCGGGCGGTCGGGCTGCCCGACCTGGTCGCGCGCCTTTGGCACGTACTGCGCTGGCCGCTGTTGTTCGCAGTGCTCCTGATCTTCTTCGGGCTGCTGCAGCGGGGGCTGCCGGCCACCCCGGGAGCCCCGCGCGGGCGAGCTAAATGGGTGAGCCGGGGCGGCGTTGTCGGCGTGCTGCTCTGGCTCGCCGGCTCCGGCGCGTTCTCCTGGTACAACGCGAACTTCGCCACTGGTGGCTACGGCGCGCTCGGCACTGTGGTGATCTTTCTCGCGTGGCTATGGGTGGGCCACTTCGCCCTGCTGATCGGTGTGGAGATCGACCTCCGGTCAGTCAGGTGCACCATCAAGAAGTGAGCCTCAAACTCCGCGCCATGAACACTGCCGGCTCGACCACACCCTGACCAACCCAGCAGCGCTCCCGCCGCTGCCGGCCCACCGACTAGAACAGCGCCGACACAACATCGCCCGCCTCCTCGCCGACGCCGACTCACCTGTGGAGACACCGTGATCCGCCGCCGCGCCGGGCGCTCAACGCAAGTACGGTGCGCAGCTACGCAGGGAAGGTGCGCTCGTTGGCCAGGATGAACCGGTAGTCCGCGCTACTCACCTTCGGTGTACCCCGCGCGGCACCGCGCAGGCCCACCGTTCATCGGCCTACCGGCGCAGGCGCCTGGGTGCAACTCACGCGACTTCTAGCTGGTCCGTCCATCTGTGGAGCTAATCAGTCGACGCTGGCAACGCTGACTTCGGACCGCGGACTTCGAGGGATCTTCTTGGCCGCTCGCCACTGGCGCAAGACCCGCCGACCGTAGTTGTGCGTACCGGCCACCCGATCCAACTCGGCACCATTCGGAGTCCGACCGCCGGCTGCTTCACGCAGGTAGTGCTCCCACATCCGCTGCTCGGCCGTCATCCCGCCCGCTGTGGACGGATGCGAGACCGAGTGCAAGCCGACAATCTCGGCGGTCTCGTGACCCGACTCGTCGTCGAGACAGCGTTCGCTCCGCTCTCGGCGTGCGGAAGCCGTCTCGGAGCCAGTCTCGACCGCTGTCCGGCGCTTCAGTGCGCCGTTGAGCAGTTCGACCGCCAACAGCAACACCAACGGAGGACAAGCAGCCACCGTCACCTGAAGCGCGCGCAGCATCGGCGCCGAGCCGATGTTCGCCACCAGCGACAAACAGATGCCGAACACGAACGCCAGCCACGCCACCCGACGACCCTCCGGCCGAGCACCATGGTGGCTCTTCCACAGCTCAACCGTTGCGATCGTCAGCAAGCCGTCAACGAGCAGCGGCCAGATCGACGCCGTAACCCCGTCCGCACCGAACCGGAGCGCGAACCCGCGTCCGTGCCGATACGACGCATACGCCGCGCCGAGCGCAACCAAGCCGGTGCAGACGCACTGAATCGACAGAGCAAGGTCTTGAGCAGGCCAGCTTCGTCCAGGTGCGCGAGCGACGCCACGCCGACCACCAAAAATGATCCGGACCGGGCAACACCACCCGGCACCCGCGAGCCCGAGAGGTCGGAAACACGACGGCAGACGCCGGCACACACCAACACCGCAGGCACCCGACAGCCCAGGAAAACGACGCTCTCCGGCATCACTCGGCACCGTCCGACAGGTCAGGCCGCGAACTCTTAACCAGCGGTTTCAAGAACCCGTGCTTTACTCTCCGACGGAGGGCTCGAGCCCGAGGCTTTGCGCTCCGAAGGCATGGTGAGACCTGGGCAGTCACCAACGAGTCGCCGGCGTTGGAGCACTTTCCGACCGTAGTTGCTCGTACCGGCGAGTCGATCTAGGTCTGCGCCCGTCGGGATGCGTCCAGCGGACCGCTCCGCCAGGTAGAACGTCCGCATCCGCTGCTCAGCAGTCGCCATCGCCAACTGCTGGTCTTCAACATCGCCTGACGCCGCGCCCGGCTCCGGCTCCGCGACGTCAACTGGCGCAAGCGCACCATCCGGCTGTGCGCCGACACGAACACCCACGTTGTGGGCTACCCGATGCCGCTTCAGCGTCCACGGCGCTCTTGGTGACCGCCGCGGACCGACAGCGGCCATCACAGACGTCCACGGATGGACCAGGACCCCGCGCACTGGCGGCCAGCCCTTCGCCAGTCACCAGAGTTCGGTCACGCGGCAACTGACGCCCCGGGCCTCCGCCAACTCGACGGCTGGTGACACCAGCCCATGTGGCGCCGGCACCACGGCACTTTCTCGTGCGGCGGCATGGATCGGTTTCGTGTTCGGGTCGGTCATGGCGATCGCCGCCAATGTGCTCCACACCTGACTCGCCACCACAGCCACACACCTGGCACTGGACACTCGCCCGGCACGAAGAAGCAAGAACCGTCGCACTCGGTTCCGCCATCATCAGCTACAGCCCCCTCCACGCGCTCCTCCTCGCGTGGGATAACACCGTCGGCCCACTCGCGCTCGACGCCTCATGACCGTCTCCGGATTCTCACTCCTCGGTCACGACCGGCAGACACTGCCAGTCGCCGCCCGACCGCACGCCGGGCAACGCGACGGTCTAGTTACGGCGGTTGAGGCCCGTGACGCGCAACCGCGCACCAAATGAGACTTACCAAAGACATCGACAACGTGTCGGATACCGTGGACGAGCCACGACTCCGACAGCTAGGCCCCTCAGTGGAGAACTCGACCACGGGACCAGCGGCTTACACTGTCGTGCGATGTCCTTCTCATTGTCACCGCTGTGCTCGCGTGTGCAGAAAGGAACCAGGGAATGCAGATCCAGATCAGCACAGACAGAAACCTGCACCGCGACGCGGAGCTGATTCAGAGCTTCGAGACCGCGCTCGAATCAAAGCTCGCACGGTTCAGCGACCGCCTCACCCGCCTGGACGTCCACCTGAGCGACGAAATGGGCGGTGGTACCGATGGGGAAGACCTGCGGTGCGTGATCGAAGCCTTCCCCATCGCGCGAGAGCCGGTCGTCGTCACGAACCGCGCCGGCTCGGTGGACGACGCGTTCAACGGCGCAGTGTCCAGGATCGAGCATGTCCTCGCCACCCTGTTCGGCCGCACCAGCCACCACAAAGGAGGCGAGTCCATCCGGCACATGCCGAGCGACAACCAACGCTGAACCGTGCGGCTCTGCTCAGCGCCCAGGTGCCACCCTCGCCGTCCTCCTCACGCGACGCCGAATCGACGTACTCCTCGACATCGACCGGGTCCTGCTTCCTTCTCACCCGAACCAGCCCGACCGGCCACCGCGACGTTGATCGCGATCGTTTCCGGCACGTCCAAGCGCGGCCGACAAGAGGCTCGGCGACGAACGCGCAGCTCTCTCTTCCTCGCGGACGGCGTCCCACAGCGAGGGGTGCGTCATGTGTACCTCCGTTGAATCAAACTGAATCAACGTCATTGATTGCACGAATCGCCGGTCGACAGTGCACAGCAACCAGAACCTCCGCCGTGAGCCCGCCACCACGGCGATCCAAGCCAGCGGTCAGGTGGTACTGCCCAAGAGTGCCGGCGCGGGAAAGCAGTGACTGAGGCGGGCGAAGCCCGCGCGGTCACCGATGATGGTCAGCTCGCCGGTGTCTTCGAATGACTTGGGGTCGCCGCCCCTGCCCAGAGTGGCCCGGAGGGCGCCGACCGTGCCGGTCGCGCGAAAGTCGACGTCGCCGACGGCGCCCTGTTCGACCTGAAGGCCATTGGTGGACGCGGTGAGGGTGAAGTTCTCCCGGCCGATCGTGAGTACGGCGGTCGTGGTCGCGCCCATGCGCGCCGGTTCGTAGAGCGCGCTGAAACCCAGCAGCAGCGCGGCAGGGCTCTGTTCGGCCCCGGGCGGCGCGGGCTGGAGGACACCCCACCGGGACAGCTCGATGAGCACGGGCCGCAGCTGAAGCCCACGGGTGGTGAGGCGGTAGGCCGGGGTGTTGGCCGGCGGGTCGAGCAGAATCCGCTCGACCAGTCGCGCCTGCTCCATCTCGCGGATGCGGCGGGTCAGCACGTTCTGGCTGATGGTCGGCAATCCGCTGCGCAGGTCGCCGAACCGCTTCGGCCCCAGTAGCAGCTCCCGGACGACCAGCAACGTCCACCGCTCGCCGACCACGTCCAGTGCGCGAGCCATCGCGCACGCATCGTCGTAGCTCCGCTCCGTCACAAACGCACACTACCAGAATCGCTCCTGATGGTGCTAGCTTCAAACTAGCCAGTGCTAAAGTAGCACCAACAACGCCAGGAGCTCCCCATGACCACCACGCGAGGCCTGCGGTTCGACTCCCTCGGCGAACCCGCCGACGTGCTCTCCCTCGTCGATCTCGACCTGCCGGCTCCCGGGGCCGGCCAGGTCACCGTCGATCTGGAGGCCGCCCCGGTCGACCCGGCGGATCTGAACTTCGTCCGCGGCCGCTACGGCCTGCAGCCGGCACTTCCCTCCGGGGTGGGCCAGTCCGGTGTCGGCCGCATCTCGGCCGTCGGCCCGGAGGTCGCCGCCGGCGCCTACGGGCACCGGGCAGGCGACCGGGTCTTGATCATCCCGACCGGCGAGCAGTTCTCCTGGAGGAACCGGGTCAACGTCGATGTTGCGAACGTCGTCGCCGTTGACGGGGACGTCGACCCGGTGCAGCTCTCGGCCGTGGGCGTCATCCTGATCACCGCCTATCAGCTGCTCGACCACGGCACTCTCGAGAAGGGCGACTGGGTCGCGCAGACCGCGGCCAACTCCGCGGTCGGCGGCGCCGTGATCGCCCTTGCCCACCAGCGGAGTCTGCGCACGCTCAACATCGTCCGACGACCGGAGGCCGTGCAACTGGTCGATGAACGAGCCGACGCTGTCCTGGTCGACGACGACGACCACCTCGCCGAAGGCATCACCGCCGTGCTCGGCGAGGAGAAAATGCGGCTGCTACTCGCCGCGACCGGTTCCGCGGTGCCGACCGCCATGCATTACCTCGGATACAACGGCACCGTCGTCGCCTACGCGGCACTTGACCGGCAGCCCATCGCGCTCCCGCCGCTCGCCTTCGCCAACCTGCACGTACACGGGTTCTGGATGCTGAACTGGCTCCGCGACACCGACCGTGCCGAGGTGCACAACGCCTACCGCGCTGTCGCGGACCTGGTCGCCCAAGGGGCGGTCCGGACGCCGGTCGCGGCCACCTACCCCCTCGAGGAATTCGCGACAGCGCTCGCCCACTCCGCGAAGACCGGCACCGACGGCCGCCAAGGCAAGGTCTTCTTGACATTCGCGCAGTCCTGATCCCGATCAGTCACCCGCCGCTGCTCCTGAGGACAGAACCCCGCTTGCCGACTTCACTACGAACCCGCCGGTACGTCTTGGCGGCCTGCCCCTCGACCCTGACCGGGTCCCGTCGACGACGGCGTCGAAAGCGTGCGCCGCGACAGCAGGAAGCTTCTTCGCCGGGTGCGCGGTCGACTCCGGCACGTACCGGCCCTTGCGCTGCGCGGCCGGTGACGTCTGGGCGGTCGCCCACACCGACACCGGTCCCGCCGCTCGTCCGCCGACGAGGGTGAGCTGTCCGTCGCAGAAAAGTTCGAGGCATGAACTTCGTGTTCCGGGGAAGCCTTCAGGTGACAAGAAGGAGGTTTCCATGGTGGAGAACGACGAGGACGTCCTCGAGCTGCTGCAGCGGGAGCACTGGGAATCCACGAGCGGTTCACTGGGAGGTGAGCGGCAGTGAGGCACGGAGAACCGCACGACGGCGACGTCGAGGCCAATCCGCAGGAGTTCGCGGAAGAAACCAGGACGGACCCGGTGCCCCGGGAGGTGCAGGAGCCGAATCAGTCGGCGGCTCCGGTCTCCGGCCGCCGCCGGCTGGCCTGCGTGCTGCGGATCCTGTTCGGGGTGGTGTGGGCGATCGACGCCTCGCTCAAGTGGCGCCCCGATTTCCTGCGCGGCCAGGTGTTCGCCCACCAGTTCGGCATCCACGACCAGATCGCCACTCCCGTCATCCGCCAGTGGATCGACCTGTGGCAGTACATCGCGGCGCTGGCGCCCACCGGGATGGGCGTCGCGACGGCCATTGTCGAAACGCTCATCGCGGTCGGCCTGCTCACCGGCACGCTGTGCAATGTGGTGTATGTCGGGAGCGCCGTGTACTCGTTCGGGATCTGGTCCGCGGCGGAGGCGTTCGGCCTCCCGTGGTCCGCGGCCGGCGCCACCGACATCGGCCCGTCGATCGGGTACATCATCGCCGCCCTGGCCCTGCTGGCCGCTCCGGGCAACGCCATGTGGAGCGTCGACCGCGTACTCCGGCCACGACTCGGCAAATACGGCTGGATGTGCGGCGATTGAGTCCCACCAGGCTTCGCGAATACCAGTGAGTGCACCGCCCGTCGCGCTGGGTGACTTCTTCGTGGGACGCGGGAGAAACCGACCGCCGAATGCTCCGGCAGGCACGCAGTGACGTTCGGACGATCGCCGTACACGGCCAAACCGACGCCGCTCAACCTGGGCAACTCCGGCGGCGCACTGGCCGACAGCCATGGCCGGATCAGCGGCATCAGCACCGCCGACGCCCGCTTCGGCCTCGGACTGACCGCCGAAAGCATCGGGAGCCAGTGACGACCACTCACGCCGCAGAGAGAGCAGCGCTGAACTCGCCGCACAGGAGAGTCAAATCGCTCAATTCGCCCAGCGGTCTCACCAACCCGGATCTTCGGCAAGCTCGGCATCACCTCTCGCCACGAATACCGCGCCGCCGCGGACGAACGCCCGCCCGGTGGAGCCCTGACGACACGGTTCGCTTGATCGATGACTCCGGTAACGAGCGGACCGGTCCCTCGCCAGCGGTGGAACTCCAGCCGCGAGCGGGTGAGGCTCCGGATGTCGCAACGCCGACATCGTGCACGCTGATCAACTGAAGCCCTTGATGTGGTCGTCTTTCTGTCGCAGGAAGCATGATCAACCAGGGCTTCATCCGTGATCATCAAGTTCCTGATCACCCAGTTCAGACGTCAAAACTCAAGCCAGACAGCGATTCGAGCAACGTTGGTTACTGCGCCACCTATTTCCCATGTGTCCGGGATGCGCGAGCCAAGCCGGCCCATGAAGATGTCAAGCTCGGCGGCAGTTTGGCTCCAATCCGACGTGGGCGCAGGAGTTGATCTATGGGTCGCGCAGTGTGTGGCTTTCATCGGTTGGCGTCACGTTTGCGCACTCTGCGCAGATATGGTCCATGGCAGGAAACCGCCTTTCCTTACGCAGTTCTCACGGCCTATGCGACGTGTTCGACGACACTTCTCTCGCCAAGTCTGCAAGTCGATTTCCGGGGTACCGTCGTTGATGTCGGGGCGCGCCGACGGAACAGATTCAAACTGTATTGAGGAGGAGATCACGATGGGTTCTTTCAAGCCGGTTCACCGCGACCGTTACGACTCGCGACGCAACGACCACGACCACTCCCGACGGTACAACCGCAACCGTCGCTACGGTCGCTGATCCTGTTCTGATGGTCAGGACAAGCAAGTCCTGATCCCGAAAGAGGGGGAGGGGCCGGCGCATCGAAAGCGCCGGCCCTCACTCTTTCCCCGACCCGGCCGGCCAACCCGCAGTCCATGGAACGACTCGAAACGAGGTGCGCGTGACCGCCATTATTCCCGCGGCGAGCGACGGCGGCACCTACACGAGCGACGCGGACAGCCCCGCGAAGCCGGCGTCGGTACGTCAGGCATTCCGGAGGTTCTGGCCCTATGTCCGCGCCGAACGCCGTCTGCTGCTGCTGGCCATTCTATTGCTGGTGATCAGTGCCGCCGCGGAGACCGTGTCGATCTGGACCTTCGGTGTGATCATCGACGATGCCTTGACCACGGGCGACCTCCGCGGGTTCTGGCGGCCCGCCGCGATCTGGGTCGGCATGGCCGCAGTCGGGGGCTTCGCCTCGTTCGGAGGCGGCCTTCTGACCTCCTGGGTGTCAGAGCGGTTCCTGCTTCGCCTGCGCGACGCCGTATACGCACACCTGCAACAGCTTTCCGCCGACTTCTTCGCCCGGCATGACACCGGTGACCTGGTAGCACGGGTGACCAGTGACATCGAGATGGTCGAACAGTTGACCGCGTCCGGGACGGTCGAAACCGTCAGTGCGATCGTGACCGCGATTTTCTACGCCGGCGCGGCACTGATCGTATCCTGGCACCTGGCACTCGCATCATTTATTCTCGCCCCGCTATTCGGACTGGCGGCACGGTCGTTTTCGAAGAGAATCAAGACAGTCTCCCGCGACGAGCGCGACTACAACGGCATGATCACCACTGCGGTCCAGGAAAGCCTGACGAACCTGCCCCTGGTGCAGGCCTACAACCAACAGCAGACCGAACAACAGCGGCTGCACGCACACGGCGCGTCCTGGATGCGAACCAAGGTGCGCGAAGCACGGGTGTCCGGAGCGTACGCACCGTTGGTGGACATCACGGAGGTCACGGCGTTGCTGCTGGTGGTCGGCGCAGGGATCTGGGAGATCAGCCAGCATCACCTGACCCCGGGGGGCGTGCTGGCGTTCACCGCATACGTCGGCTATCTCTATCCTCCCCTGCGCCAGCTCGGCTCTCTGACGATCATGGTGAACGCGGCCACGGCGAGCTCCGACCGCATCTCGGAATTGCTGAACACAAGACCGACGGTCGTCGACCACGCAGGTGCCCACGTGCTGGCCCACTCCCATGGCGAGATCAACGTGGACCGGGTCAGCTACCGCTATCCTGAGGCCGACCGGCCCGCGCTGACTGAGCTGTCGTTCACGGTCCGCCGTGGCCAGTTGGTGGTGATCACCGGGGCCAGCGGCGCCGGCAAGTCGACCATCACAAAATTGCTGCTGCGCTTCGCCGACCCGTCTTCAGGCAGTATTCGGCTCGACGGCTTCGACCTGCGTGGTATCACCACCGAATCGCTGCGCGAACAGGTGACCCTCGTGCTGCAGCAGACCCAGGTCTTCCATGGCACCGTGCGTGACAACATCGCCTACGGACGGCCCTCGGCCACGGATTCCCAGATCGTGGCCGCGGCGGTCGCGGCGGACGCCCACGAGTTCATCTCCGCCCTGCCGGAGGGATATCAGACCGTGCTGGACGGCGCCGGCCAGCGGCTCTCCGGTGGGCAGCGGCAACGGCTGGCGATCGCCAGGGCCATCGTCCGCGACACCCCGATCCTGGTCCTGGACGAGCCCACCGCCGGGCTCGACGCGCGTGCCGTCCAGCGCGTGATCGAACCACTGCGCCGGCTCGCCAGTGGCAAGACGACGATCCTGATCAGCCACGATCTGTCCCTGGCTCCGGCTTCAGATCACATCCTGATGTTGGACCACGGCCGGCTGATCGAATCCGGTCGGCACCAAGACCTGCTGGACCTTGGCGGACCGTACGCCAAGCTGTACGCGCAGCACCGGGCTGAAGCGAACACCCCACCCACGTCGCCATGGGCGCTGGTGGGCTCGCAGGCAAAGCCGGAGGCTGGCGAAGGCGAGCGGCGTCCAGGGATGGAACCCGTCCGCTGGCGGGTACAGGGCCAGCTTTTCGACCCAGAGGACGGCCACCGTTCCGCCATTTCGCAGTGACTGGGAAAGAATGCACCGATCTCCAGGCACGGGTTGCTTCCGCGCCGGCGGTGAGTACCAGTGCTCACCGAAACCGGTGCCCCGCTGACGGCCGGGTTGCGCAGCGTCCAGGCCGCAATCGCGCCGGGTGTCGCGCTGGCCGCTCGGCGACAGCCCGCAGTCGAGCGGCCAGCGCCAGGTGCCAGGAAAGCCGGTGTTCCGGTCCCGGTCGCGGATGAGGCCCGCGAGCTGGCGCGCTCGGCCGGCGCGGATTCGCTGCTGAGCGTCGGCAGCTGCTCGACGACCGCCACGGCGAAGGCCGTCGCGCTGAGCACCGGCCCGCCGATCATCGCGATCCCGACGAAGTACGTGGGCTCGGAAGTCACTCCGGTGTGGGGGCTCACCGACGCGGCCCGCAAAACGACGGGGACCGATCCGCGGATGCTGCCGCGGACGGTCATCTACGACCCGGAGCTCACTTGCACGCTGCCCGTGGACCTGTCCGCCGCGAGCGGGCTCAACGTGATGGCGCACTGCGTCGAGGCCTTCGCCGCGCCACGGCGCAACCCGATCTCGTCGCCGGCCGCCGAAGAAGGGATCCGGGCGCTGGCCGCGGTCCTCGCCGATCCCGATGACCTCGAAGCCCGCGGGAACCTGCTCCACGGCGCCCGCACAGCGGGAGCGCGGGTTTCCCAGCGGGGACATCAGGAAGGCAGAGCGGTGACTGCCTCGGAACTCTTGGAAATTTGGGTCTCGCCCATCTCCGCGATAACCGAACCCGGTCTCCCCCATCCAGGTAGCGGGCGTGACGAGCACCGCAGAGGACGGCCAGTGAACGAGCTCCTCAATCCGGAGCAACTGCGGGCCGCCTTCGATCAGCCCCAAGCGACCCGCGGCAGCCCGAGAGTTCCCCGCGCAACCGACGCCAGTGACGCCGGCGCCTACCGGGATCCTCGGACGGATTGCGGTCCGGCAAAGCGACTCCGCGGATTGGCCATCACAACTCGGCTGGTACCGGCAGACCCAGATGCTCGAGCAGTTCCGCGAGTTTGCGCGAACGTGGGCAGGTCCAACGCCGGCACAGCGGCTTCGTAGCGCTGGACGAACTCCGCGAACGCCGCGTTGACGGGCACAGCGAACCGTTGCACCGCGTGCACAGATGACTCAACGGAACGAGAATCGTTGAAAGACATGCCGTTCTCCTTGGTGCGGGACACCGCAAGACGGGGACGGGTCTGTTGCGGATCCCGGGACTACGAGCAGACGAGTTCGAGGGACCTCGCCCGCAATACCGGGTCGTAGATCGGTGTGGACAACATCAGTTCGTCCGCGCCGGTCAGTTCCGCGACCGCTCGCAGCCGGCGGCGCACGGTCTCCGGCGATCCGTGAGCCTGCGCGGCGCGCATCCGGTCAAGCCGTTCACCGAGAGCGGCCGGCAAAACCTCTTCGGACGCCTGGGCCGGACTCAGCAATCTCGCATCAGGCCCTTGGCCTTGCAGTGCCAACGCCATCGTGTGCCGGGCCGGAAGCCCGAGCTCTGCGGCTTCGGCATCGCTGGGTGCACAGCACGTCTCGACACTCGCCAGGACGTACGGGTCGGCGCACCACTGCGACGGCCGGAAGGCCTCCCGATAGCGGGTGACCGCCTCGATCGCGTTGTCCGGGC
This sequence comes from Amycolatopsis sp. DSM 110486, assembly GCF_019468465.1. NCBI lineage: Bacteria > Bacillati > Actinomycetota > Actinomycetes > Pseudonocardiales > Pseudonocardiaceae > Amycolatopsis > Amycolatopsis sp. DSM 110486. The sequence goes on from NZ_CP080519.1 coordinate 10,222,298, forward strand.
GAATGTGATAGGCGAAAGCGAGTGGCAAGCCCAGCTCCCCGGCCAGCGCCGCGCTCTCCGCGCTCGATGCCAGCAACCACGGCGCCGGGACGGCGGTCAGGCCGGGTACCACGCGGAGGGCGCTCGTGCCGGCCAGGTACGACAGCAGTTCGGTCAACTGGTCGCGGTAGGACTCGCCGGATCGCCGCAGCGCGCCAACCACCCGGGGATCGGTCGTGCCGGGTCCCCGGCCGATGCCGAGATCGATACGGTCCTGATACAGCGCGGCCAGGGTGGTGAACTGCTCGGCCACCGCAAGTGCGGAGTGATTCGTCAGCAGTACTCCACCGGAGCCGACCCGGACTCGCATCGTCTCGGCCGCCAGTCGAGCTGTCAGTACGGCTGGTGCGACGCTTCCCACCGAACGGTAACCGTGGTGCTCTGCGACCCACACCCGTCGGAAACCAAGCTCCTCCGCGCGCCGTGCGGACGCGACGGTAGCCGCCAGTGCCTCGGCGGTCGTGGCGCCCTCTTCGACGAGCGCCAGTTCGAGCAGTGACAGCGGAGGCAGGGAAGTCCGCTCGTCCATCGGTGTCGTCCGTTCGAGTGCATCAACGCGTTCGCTCATACTGACCTTTCAGCTCGACGCAGTTACTCCACAGCGTGATCTTGTCAGGAGCGATTCTCCCGCAGCAGATCCGCCGCGCGTTCCGCGATGGCATAGACCGTGGCGTTGGTGTTGGCCGAAGGAACCGAGGGCATGACCGACGCATCGGCCACGCGAAGACCTTCGATCCGGTGAACGCGCAGTTGCGTGTCCACGACCGCGGTGTCGTCGTCTCCGATGCGGCAGGTACCGACCGGGTGGAAGTAGGTCAGCAAGCTGAGCCGGATGTAGTTGCGGATTTCCTCGTCGCTGTTCACGTCCGGGCCCAGGGAACACTTCTTCGCCGCGCCAGTCCTTGAAAGCGTTCGCGCGTCCCATTTCCCGCGCCAGACGCAATCCGGCGACCATGACGTCGACGTCGTGGTCGTCCGTGTAGTACCGCGGATCGATCCGGGGCCGGTCCGCCGGGTCGCCGGACCGCAGTCGCAGCGTTCCACGGCTGCGCGGGAGCATCGCCGAGAACACGACCGAGTACAGCCCGTCCGGGCCGGGCAAGGCAGGCCCGTAGAGGGGAATGTCGGAGAACAGGAACTGCAGGTCGGGCCCCTCGAGCCCGGACCTGCTGCGCAGCAGACCGATCACCCCGCTGTGGTTGTGTTCCATCGGGGGCAACGGCTGCGTCGGCCGGTAGGTGACCTGCGACAGAGAATGGTCGTGCAGGTTCAGCCCGACACCCGGAAGCTCGCGCACCGGTTCGATGCCCATCTCGGTCAGGTGGGACTTGGGTCCGATCCCCGAGAGCAGCAGGAGCTGTGCGGACCCGATCGTGCCGGAACTCAGGACGACCTCCCCCGCACTCGACGCGATGACCACGTCGTTCCCGGCGCGGTACTCGACGCCCATCGCGCGGCCATTTCGGACGATCACCCGGTGCACAAGGGTGTCGGTGAGGATGGTCAGGTTCGGCCGGTCCAGTGCGGGCAGCAGGTAGGCGTCCGCGGCGCTCTGCCGCCTCCCGTTGACGATGTTGAGGTCGGCGCGGCCAAACCCTTCTTCCGCGCCACCGCTGACGTCGGTGGCCAGTGGGTGTCCCACTTCGGCCGCGGCTGCCAGGCCGGCCTCCATGATCGGGTGGAGGGGTTCGGCCGGCCCCGGAGTCAGAGGACCGTCGGTTCCGCGCAGAGAGGGGTCCCGGCCCGGCACGTTTTCGCTGCGCCGGAAGTACGGGAGGAGATCCTGGAAACCCCAGCCGCGCGCGCCGGTTCGCGCCCAGTCGTCGTAGCTCGTGTGGTGGCCACGCACGAAGAACATCGCGTTGATCGACGAGGAACCGCCCAGCACCCGTCCGTGCGGAAACGGCAGCGAAATCCCGTTCGCGCCCTGCGGTTCGGTCGTGTCCGCCCAGTCCGCGTCAGTGCCGAAAAGCATGGGCCACGCGGGAGGGACGGCCGAGAGGTCGGGCGCGTGCCGGGAACCTGCTTCCACCAGGAGCACGCGCACGTTCGGTCCTCCGACAGGCGCGCGGCCAGCACGGAGCCGGCCGTTCCCGCACCCACAACGATGTAGTCGTAATCCGTCACGATGATGGTTCCCTTTTCCGGCTTGGTCGGAGCAGGAAAAATGCAAGCCTGCTGCGGACATGGGGAGCACCGGGCCGCGGTCACGCGACCCGGTGCTCGGATCTCGTCGCCGCGGCGGTCAGTCGCGGAGAAAGTCCAGGACCTGCTGGACGAACAGCTGGGGGTACTGGAAGAGCGCGCCGTGACCGGCGTCCGGGTAGATGCCCAGCTGGGCATGGGGCAGCACGTGCGCGAGGTTGACCGAGCTGATGGTCGGAATCATGATGTCGTCGTCACCGTTGATCACCAGAGCGGGCTGCGAGACGTTCGCGAGGCCGGTCGGCGAACTGCTCTGCTCCCATTTGGCCAGTGCGGTGGCCTGGGCCCCGATGGTCTCGTTGGTGACCGCGGCGTCCCGGTCGGTGGTGCGCTCGTCGAGCCGAGCGAGGAACGCGTCGGCCGCGGCCTGGCTGGCGTCGGTCTGCGAGAAGAACAGGACGTGCTTCGGGTGCCTGCCCGTGGCGGTGGCCTTTTCGACCGAAGTCTGCAGCACGCCGAACGCGTTGGCCGGTCCCGCATCGCCCGCCGGCGACGTGCCGGCCAGGATCAGGCGGCGGACCAGAGCCGGCTCCTGCTGAACGAAGGCCTGCGCGACCATGCCACCCAGAGAGAAGCCCAGCAGGTCAACGCTGGTCAGGCCAAGCGCCTGCACGAAGGCAACGGCGTCAGCGGCCATGGCCTCGACGCTGTCGGGCGTGGTGCCGCCCGAAGCGCCCACTCCGCGCAGGTCCACCAGGATGACATGGCGCTCGGCGGCCAGGCCGTCGACCACGGTGGGATCCCAGTCGTCGAGGTTGGCCGTGAAGTGGTGCAGCAGGACGACCGGAACACCCGATCCGGCGCCGATTTCCCGATAGGCGAAGGGCGTTCCGTCGACGTCCACCGTGCGGGTGGGGGCCTCGTTGTGGCTTGTAGACATGGGTGGTCCTCGTACCTCTCGTTGTTCGGGGCAGTGACCCGTCATGGAATAACGGTCGCTATATAACGATCGCTATCGTATGGTGGTGGCAGCGTGAAGGCAAGTGGGAAGACGAGGACTCGACGTGCGTTACCCGAAAGACCACAAGGAGACGGCACGCGCCGCGATCCTGACCGCGGCCGCTCGCCCGCTGAAGGAGAAAGGCTTCCACGGAGTCGGTGTCGACGGCCTCGCGGCAGCGGCCGACGTGACCTCGGGGGCGATCTACTCCAACTTCGGCAGCAAGGAGGCGTTCCTCCAGCAGGTGGTGGAGGAGCAGCTCGGCGTCGAGTTCACCGTGATCGACGCCCCCGACCCGGACGAGCGCCGGCGTCGTCTCGTGGAGTTCCTCCAGTTCTACCTGAGCGACGAGCACTGCGCGGCAATCGCGGACGGGTGTCTCATGCCGGCGCTCAGCGGAGACGTCGCGCGCGCGAGTGAGGCGGTTCGGGAGACGTACGAGCGTCGGATGGCGGCCCTGGTCGAGTTGCTCACTCCGGCCATGCCCGGCTCCCCGGACGAGCAGACAGAACGCGCGTGGGCACTGGTCGCCTCGGTCGTCGGCGCCGTCACGATCGCACGCGCTCTCCCGTCGGGCGAACGAAGCCGCGCCATCCGTGCGGCCACGCTTCGTTGCGTCACCGCCGCAATTGACGGCGGTGGCAGCACTTCTCCCTGATCGACCGGACAACCGAGCGTGCGCAGGAGGATGACCGGGCTCGAGCCGCCGGTTACCCTCAGCGGATACCGCCGCCGCGAGGCGAGCTGACGGCGAAGGCGAGGCTCCGCTGTGGACATCCACCCAACAGACATCCCCTTGGGCTGCGTTGTCGACGGGTTGACCGGCCTGTGTTCGGCGCCGGGCGCGACAGCACGGCAGCTCGAACGTGGGGTTCGCGCGGTGGTGGTATCGGATCCCACGGACTCGGTCCAGAGCGCCGGCGCCGGCAGCGGACACATCGTGGTCCTCACCGGTGTGGACGGGTCCGAGCCGCCCGGACCGGAGGGGATCCGACTGCTCAGTGCGGGCGTCGCGGCGCTCGTGCTCAAGGCGAGCACCGAGCTCGACCGTGCCTGGCAAACGGACGAAGGCCCCGCTGTGCTGGTCGCCGAGCGGAAACTCCCGTGGCTGGATTTCCTTTCCGCGATCTCCAGCACCGTGGGGACGAATGCCGGTCCGGCAGCGGCTGGTGCTTCGTTGTCGGAGCTCGTGGACGACCTGGCGGGTGAGGTCGGCGCGAACATCCTGGTCGAAGACATCGCGGGCCACGTGCTTGCGCATTCGGCAAGCGGTGAGCAGATCGACGACTGGCGGCGCGACGCGATCCTGGCGAAGCGGTCGGTGTGGCCGACGTCGGTTCTGCTCCGGCGGCACGGAGTGCAACCGCGGGCGATGGCCGGAGGCACGCCCATCCGGTTCACCATGCCCGGGGCGCGGGATCGGCTCGTGGCCGAGCTTCCCGGAGATCGAGCGGTGAGCGGTTACATCTGGGCTGCGTTGCCCTGGCCGGAGCTGACAGAGGACGAGGTCCAGGCGCTCGCGGAGTCGATCCGCCGAGCGACCGCCGAGATGGGGCGAGCAGTGTCCCTGCTCGGGACCGGCCGGCGCGCGGAGTCGGCGCGGCGTACCGCGCTGGTGCGTTCGGCGCTCGAGCACCCCGACGCCACGACTCTCAACCGGATCGGGTTGGCACCGGCTTCGCAAGTCGTCGTGTTCGCTGCCCGCTTTCCCACTCCCGCCGACGGCCCGGACGAGCTCGATCGGCTCCGCGCCCGGCTTGAGACCGACCGGGATTCCCGCATCGTCGTCGTGCTCGACGACGTCCTCGCGGTCATCGATCGCGCCGACGACAAGCTCCGCGACCGGACAGGTTCATCCATCACCAACACCGGCGCGACGGCAACCGTGGTCGAAGGCCCGGCCGCAGAACTCGGGGCACTGTTCGAACGCGCGCGTGCCGTGTTGGAGGAGGCGCCGCGACTTCCACGGCTCTACGAGGTGCGCCATGTGTGGGGAGCGCTGTGTCTGCGAACTCTCGCCGCACGCCCCGAGGACGACACCTGGGGTTCAGGCGGTGCCCTGCCACTGTTGCGCCACGACGCGGAGCACGGCACCGCTTACGTCCTGACTCTTCGCCGTTATCTCGAGCACTTCGGCGACGTCAAAGCGACTGCGCGCGGGCTCGGGGTACATCCCAACACCATTCGATACCGCCTCGGCGTGATCCGGAAGATGCTCGACGTCGACCTGGACAATCCGGACAACCGGCTGGTTCTGCACCTCCAGCTCGCGGTGCTGGAACGGCGGGGCGCCGGGCTCGCTCCGGCGCCCCGTCATCAGTCCCGTGTCGCCTCGAGCTCGTCGAGGACAGCCGGCTGAGCGGATCGGACCGAGTTCCGGCGACGCAACTGGTGCACCGCGCCCAGTGCGCACGCGAGGACCGTCACTCCGATGCTCATCACCGTCGACCCGCGGTTGCCGGGATCGAACAGGAAGCCCACCAGCACGGCAAACAACGCGGCGACCACGACGATGCCGAGCACCGGGTGTCCCCACATCCGGACCTGGAGCGCTTCCGTTTGCGACGCGGTCATGCGGAAACGCGCCTTGATCTGCGTCAGGGCGATCGCCAGATAGACGACGAGCGCCATCCCGCCGATCGAGCTCAGCAGGAAAGTGAAAACCGTCTCGGTCGGCAGGAAGTAGTCGGCCGCCACGGTGACAAAACCACCGCAGGACGCGGTGAGGATCGCCAAATGCGGTACGCCGCGCTTCGTGGTCCGCATCAGGCCGCGCGGCGCCTGCTGGTGCGTCGCCAGTCCGAACACCATTCGCGAACTCGCGTAGATGCCCGAGTTGAGGTTCGAGAGCACGGCGGTGATGATGGCGATCTCCATGACCGCGGACGCGCCGGGTATCCGCAGGTGTTCCAGCACCGCGACGAACGGCGCCGATGCGACGGCCGGGGAGTCGGAAGGCAACAGGGTCACGATGATCGCGATCGATCCGATGTAGAAAATCAGGATCCGCAGCACGACCGAGCGCATCGCTTTCCGCAGCGTGTAGGCGGCGTTCTTCGTTTCGCCGGCGGCGACCGTGACGACCTCCGTGCCGAAGTAGGAGAACATCACGACGAGCGCGGCGACGACGACGCTGCCGATCCCGCTGGGGAAGAATCCGCCGTGTCCGGTCAGGTTCTCCAACCCGGGCGAGGATGTCCCCGGCAGGATCCCGAAGACGGCGAGCACGCCGATGGCGAGGAAGGCGACGATGGTCACCACTTTGACCAGAGCGAACCAGAACTCGAGCTCGCCGAACAGGCCGACCGCCACGAGGTTGACGCCGGTCATCGCCACCACGAAAACCAGAGCGAACAACCACGGTGGAACGGCCGGCACCAGATTGCTGAGGATGGACGCCGCCGCGGTCGCCTCGAAGCCGGCGGTCACGATCCAGATGTAGGCGTAGACGTACCCGACCGCGATCCCCGCCCACGCACCGAATTCACGAGTGGCGTAGGCCGAGAAGGACCCCGTGTCCGGCGAGTGGACCGCCATTTCGGTCAGCATGCGCATGATCAGCACGACCAGCAGTCCGACAGCGGCGTACGCGACCAGAACGCCGGGGCCGGCCGTCTTGATGGCGCTCCCGGACCCGACGAAAAGTCCGGCCCCGATCACGCCGCCGAGCGAGATCATGCTGACTTGCCGAGAGTTGAGCCGGCGCTTCAGGCCGGCTCCGGATTCTTTGGTTGTTTCGCCCATCTTGTTCTCCTGGCTCTGTTCTGCGCCGGTGGTGCGCGCGGGATCGAAGCCCCCCTTGAGCTGATCGGGTCCCGGCGGTCGTCAGACCGCGACCGAAATCCCGGTTCCCGGCCGCACGTTCGCGAACTCCGCCCTGATCTCGGCCGGCAGGCCCACCCCGAGCCCCGGTGCTCGCGGAGGCGCGACGGAACCCCCCTCGATCTGCAGAACGCCGTCGAGCAGCCTGGTCATCAGCGGGTTGTCGTAGGTGCAGAACTCCACGAGCTCGATGCTCGGATTGGCGAACGCCGCGTGATAGTTCGCCATGATCGCGATCGCTGATCCCCAGGTGTGCGGTACGACTCGGAGGCCGTGCGACTCGGCCAGCGTCACGACCGCGTTGAGCTCACCGATCCCGCCGACAATCGTCGCGTCGGGTTGCAGAACGTCCACTCCGCGGCTGTTGGCCAGCGCCCGGAAGTCGGCTCGGGAGGTATACGTCTCGACGCCGGCGAGGGGAACGTCGACTTTGCGGCGCAGCTCGGCATAACCGGCGTGGTCATCGGCCGGACGGGGCTCTTCGAACCACTCGGCGTCCAACGCCGACAGACGGCGTCCGATCTGGACCGCTTCCTGGAACGTCCACGGCGTCGCGACTGTGCCCTGCGCACCGTCGAGCGCGAACCGCGTTCCGGGCAGGAGAACGTCCGCGACCCGATCGAGCAGCTCGAGGGTCTCCGGCACAGTCGGTCGCGCCCTGACCTTGACCAGGTCGAACCCGGCCTCCTGCTGAGCACGCACCTGCTCGACGACGGCGGCGACGGTCGGGCCCAGCCCGGTGCTCGCGTAGGCGCGAACCCGCTCGTGGGCCAGGCCTCCGAGCAGTCGCCACAAAGGCACGTGCTGCTCCTGCGCGAGCAGGTCCCACGCCGCCACCTCGAGCGCGGAGATGACGCCCACCGGCAGGCCGCCGCGCGCCCAGAACCTCGTGCTCCGCACAAGCAGGTCCCGCAGCGCGGCCGCGCTGCTCAGTCGTTTGCCGACCACCAGCGGCCGCATCGTTTCGACGATGCTGCTCACGGCCGTCACGGCGGCCGTCGCCTGCGTCACCTCACCGAGGCCGACCAAGCCGTCTTCGGTCTCGACCTCGACGATGGCGTGGTCGAACCCGTGGAACACACCTCCCAGCCACGGAATCGGCTCCGGCAGAGGCGCGCTCAGGGCAACCAGACGTACGTCTGTGATCTTCACTCTCTGGACCTTTCGACACCGGCGAACCACTCACGGTTGAACGGACGGAGTATGCGGAGTGTCGAACGACCAGGTCATTCGCTTGTGTTACAGGAAATGGGGCGAGCTTCTTGTGCGGATTTCCAAACGACCGCCGGGGAGATCAAGACCGGTACTAGCAATCTTCGCTAGCTCCTGCTAACTTCTCTTTGCATGTGCAGGGTTTCACTATGAGCAGCTCTGTGCCGACCGGGGACGAGCTCGTGCAGATCCTCGCGACGCTGGCCAACCCTCACCGGTTGCGGGTGATCGCGGCACTGAGCCGTGAGCGCAACTACGTCAGCAGGCTGGCGCGCGAGCTGGGCATCAGTCGCGCGCTGCTGCAGGTTCACCTGCGGAAGCTGGAAGCGGCCAACCTGGTGTCGGCGCGGATGGAGCTCTCGGAAGACGGGAAAGCAATGAAGTTCTACGAGGTGCGGCCATTCGTGCTGGACCTGACACCTGAAGCCGTGGTGGTCGCGGTCCGCACGCTGACCACGCCCGGCGAATCGGAAGGAACCCGGTGATGGATCGCAACTTGCAGGAACTGGCCGGCGTGATCGGGATGTTCGCGCTGGTCATCGTGATCACGGCCACGCAGATCGGAGCGGTCCGGCGGGAGAAGGCGCGGCGCGTTCGCGATGACGACTACCGCAAGCTCGCCGAGGAAGGCCTCGCCTCGCTGCGGAACATCGAACGACAGCTCACCGAGATGAGGACCCAGATGAACTCCGTCGAACGGATCCTGCAGCAGGTCGAGTAGTCACAAGAAGTCCTGGGCCGCCGAGCTGCCACTCGACGGCCCAGGTGAGCGAAGACGCACCGAACTCGCCCGCGGGCGAGCACTCAACGGAACCGTCCTCACGAAAGGACAGTATTTCATGCTGCCTACCGACAGCAGCCGCACCGGCGCGCCGTCACCATCTCAACAGCAACGCAGAGAAACACTCGCCGAACGGATCTCCGCGTGGTCCGTGCAGCACCGCGCGCCGGCGATCATCGGTTGGCTCGCACTGGTCGCACTTGCCCTGCTCATCAGCGCCGTTGCCCCGGGTGAGGGCGCACGCGCCGTGGACCCGGGCGAGTCGGGTCGCGCCGAAGTCGCCCTCGATGCGCAAGGAAAGCACGAGCCCGTGCGGGAGAACGTGCTGGTGCAGCCAGAAAGCGACGGACGAGCGCCGTTCTCGGCCAACCCGGCAGTCCGCGCCGCGACCGGTGATCTGGTCGCGACACTTCGAGCCGTACCGGGAGCGGTGGCCGAAGTCCTTTCGCCGCTGGATGATTCGAGCCGGATTTCCGGCGACGGCCGGTCCGGCCTCGTCACCTTCGTGCTCGCAGGCCCCGACGACCAGGTCTCGGCTCATTACCGGGCTGCCACCGAGGCCGTCGGGCAGGTGGCCGCACGCCATCCGCAGGCGCGGCTCGCCCAGGCAGGTGACGTGAGCCTGAACGACGTGGTCAACGACTCCCTCGGCCACGACGTCGAGCGCGCCGGGCTCATCTCGTTGGTGCTCACCCTGGCGATTCTGCTGATCGTGTTCGGCGCGCTGGTCGCCGCCGTCCTGCCCGTGCTGCTGGCCATGACCGCCGTGGCGGGTGCGTTCGGGCTGCTCGGGGTGATCGACAAGGCGGTGCCCGTCAACAGCGCGGTGAACGCGATCGTGCTGCTCATCGGGATGGCGGTGGGAGTCGATTACACCCTCTTCTCGCTCCGTCGGGTCCGCGAGGAACGCGCTGCCGGACACACTGACGACGAGGCACTGAGGATCACCGCCCGAACGTCCGGACGCGTCATCGTTGTTTCCGGGGTGACGGTGATCCTCTGTTTGTCCGCCATGCTGTTCACCGGCCTGGACAACCTGCGGGGTGCCGGTCTGGGTACCGCCGTCGTGGTGGCCGCCGCGATGGCCGGCGCGGTGACGTTCCTGCCGGCGCTCATTTCGCTGCTGGGTCCGAGAATCGACCGCGGACGCCTGCCGTGGATCGGCCGCCGGCGAACGGCCGCAGCCGAATCCCGGGCCTGGTCGGTGGTGGTCCGCACCGTGGTCCGGCGCCCACTGGCCTGGGGCGGCGCAGCCGCACTGGTGCTCATCATTGCCGCGCTGCCCGCGTCTGACATGCGGTTGGAAGACGCCGGTGCCCTGCACAGCGTGCCCCGCAGTGTTCCCGCGATGGACGCGGCGATCCGGGTCAACGAAGCGTTTCCCGGCGTGATCGCGCCCGCGAAGATCGTTGTCTGGGACGACGACGGCGGCGTCGTCGACAAAGCCGGAGTTGCGCAAGCGCTGGCAGGCCTTGGCCGGCGCGTAACCACGAGCGGCGGCTTGCTTTCCCAGCCAATCACCACCGTCACGGTGGGCCGCGCCCTGGTGGTCCGGGTGCCACTGGCCGGTTCCGTGACCGACCCAGAATCCTATCGAGCGCTGGAGGACCTGAGGACCGACATTCTGCCGGCCACCTTCGGGAAGGTGAGTGGCATCCAGTATGCCGTCACCGGCAAAACGGCGATCGCCTACGACTTCACGGCCGTGCTGTCCGGGCGGATTCCGATCGTCTTCGCCGCCGTGCTCCTGATGGCATTCGTCCTGCTGGCCGTGTCCTTCCGCTCGATCGCGATCCCGATCATCTCGATCGTGCTCAACCTGCTGTCCATCGGCGCCGCCTACGGCGCACTGACCTGGATCTTCCAGGACGGTCACCTCTCGTCCGTCTTCGGTTTCACCAGTTACGGCGGTGTGGTCTCGTGGCTGCCGATGTTCCTCTTCGTCATGCTGTTCGGGCTGAGCATGGACTACCACGTCTTCATCCTGAGCCGGGTCCGCGAACGGCGCGAGAGCGGAATGGACCTGCGCGAAGCGATCGTGAGCGGGATCGGGCGCAGCGCCGGCGTCGTGACGAGCGCGGCCGTGATCATGACCGCGGTCTTCGGCGTCTTCGTCATGCTCAACGCGATCGAGTACAAAATGCTGGGCTTGAGCATGGCCGTCGCAGTGCTTGTCGACGCTACCCTCGTCCGCGGAGTGCTACTCCCCGCCGCGTTGGCACTCCTGCCTCCACGGTCTTGGAAGCCGTCACGGTGGACGCGGCCCGGATGACCTGCGAACTGGCCGAAGCAAGGCTTTGTGAACTGCCATCCTGTGGCGTCTGCCGGATCAGCGCTGAACTGCGCTCGGCTGCAGTCAACCGCAAGAGCCATCCAGGGTTTTCTCGATAACGGCAGGCCAGGGCGTATGTGTGGACCATTCTGGCAGTGAGGGGGCGCGTCTTCGCAGGAGGACCGACGCGGATGTGGTCCTCATCGACGGTGTCCGCTCCGCCGGCGCCATCACGGAAATCCGGACCGTGATCGGCGACAAACCGTTGCTGTTCAACCAGATCGCGGGCGGCAAGTCGGCACGTTTGTCCCTGCCCGACTCGGCGCCTGACCCCGGGGCCGGCCGGATCCGTTCTTCCGGCCGGCCCCGCCCGGCGATCGAGCAAAGAACCCATCGCAATCGTCAGCTTATGTTGACACCTCGGCATCGTCAGCTTATGTTGACGAGATGAAGACACGAGCGGAGATCGCCGAGAGCGCGGCCAGTTCCGACCCCGACGTCGGATTGCGGGCGGTGGCGGCGCTGCGGGCGCTGGCGGAGGAACTGGAGACACTGCAGGTGGACCGGGCGCGCCTGTCGGGGTGGTCGTGGCAGGACATCGCGGCCCGGCTCGGCGTGAGCAAGCAGACGGTGCACCGCAAGCACGGCCGCAGAATCCGGGGGCCGAAATGAGGAACCGGCAGTTCGCTGAGGACGCCCGCGCTCTCGTACGGATGGCACAGGAACGCGCCCGCACGCTCGGACACCCCGGGATCGGCTCCGAGCACCTGCTCTTCGCGGTCGCGGACGCACCCACCCGAGTAGGCGAGGTGGCCCGGGAGTACGGCTTGACTCCCGACGGCGTCGCCACCCAAACCGACCGGCTCCTGGCCAGGCCACGCCGGGCGTTCGACAACGTGGACGCCGAGGCGCTCGCCGCGATCGGCATCGACCTGGACGCGGTGCGGGAAGCGCTCGAGACCAATTTCGGCCCCATCCCGCCACCCTGGCCGCTGACCCGGCGTCCGCGGCTACCAGGACACCTGCCGATCACCGGTCGGGCCCGGTCCTGTCTGCGGGCCGCGGTCACCGAGGCCGGGCGCCGTGGCGTGTCCCCCGCCGGGGCCAGTCACCTCGGCGCTGTCGTGGTCGGCACGTCCGGCGGGATGGTGCCGCCGATCCTGACCGCCCTCGGTATCTCCGCGCCGGCACTCCGGACGGCGCTTCTCGAACGCACCTGGTGACGTCATGACCCTCCGGAACCGCCAGGCCCTGTGGTGGCTGCTCGCGACAGGCGTGGCCGCCTGGGCCGGCAGCTGGCGCATCATCCACTTGGAAGTGACCCGCTGGCACCATCTGGACTCACGCCTGCGCTTCACTCCGCCGCCCGCGCCTCCCGGCGGTCCGGCTCCCCACGCCGGACTACCGGTGATCATGGCCCTCGCGGTCGCCGGAGCCGCCCCGCTGGTGTCCATCGTGGTCATCACACTCCTGCTCGCACGTCCGTCCGCAAAGGACAAAAAGCACGCAGCCGGCTGACGTCGTCTCGGGTCAGTCGTGGCCGAAGCCGGAGCAGCCATGGTTCGAGAGTGCCCCGTCCCGCAGCCGGTGTCCGCCGATGTGGCCGCGATGTCGCTGTGCTCTGGCCGAATTCGATGATCCACGGGAGCATCCGCTGCGCCCGGTCACGAGCTTTGCGCAACAGACGGTTGGCGCCCCTCGATCTCCGCCGGTTGCGCCGCACCGCATGCGTGGCGGTACACGGAAACGAAGCTCTCGAGTGTGTCGGCGAGGTCGTGGCGGGCCACGAGCGCTCGGCTGGCCGCGCCCATCGACGCGCGGGCGCCCGGGTCGCCGGCCAGCTCGTCCAGCCTGATGGCAAGCGCGTCGATGTCGCCCGGCGGGTAGAGGTGGCCGTTGACGCCGGGGTGGACCAGGTGCGGCAGCGCCATCGCGTCGGCCGCGACGACGGGCAGGCCGGCGGCCATCGCTTCCATGGTTGCGATGCTCTGCAGTTCGGCGGTGCCAGGCATGCAGAAGATCTGGCAGCAGGCGTAGATGCGGACCAGGTCGGCGTCCGGGACGAAGCCATGGAAGCAGACGCGGTCGGCCACGCCGAGTTCGGTGGCGAGGCTCATGAGCGTGGGGCGGCATGAGCCGTCGCCGACGATTTCGGCGCGCAGGCGCGGCAGGCGGGCGACGGCGCGGACGAGTTCGTCGACGTTCTTCTCCGCGTCGAGGCGGCCGACGAACAGGGCGGCGACGTCACCCGTGGCGGGTGTGGCGCGCTCCGCGTAGTGGGCAAGGTCGATCCCGCACGAGATGACGCGGACGGGACGTTCGAGTCCGTTGCGCGCCAGCAGTTCGGCGGCCCGCGGTGTCGGCGTCGTAACGGTCCCGACCGTGCGGTACACGCGAACCAGGTCGCGCCAGCCGACGCGGATCAGCGCGCGCCGGAGGGACTGCGGCAGCCGGACGTAGCCGAGGAGGTTCTCGGGCATGAAGTGGTTGGTCGCGACGGTCGGGATGCCCCGGCCTCGCGCGGCTGCGAGCAGGGCGCGCCCGACGGAGAAGTGGGATTGGACGTGCACGACGTCGGGCCGGACCCGGTCCAGCACGTCCTCCGCGGCCTGGCGGGCGCCGCCGGGCGTGCTGATCCGGAACGTCGGGTGGAAGGGCGTCCCGAAGGCGCGGGCGTCGTGGATGGTGAGGCGGCCGTGGTCCGTGTCGTCGCCGCGGGTCCGGGGTCGCAGCACGTGCACGTCGTGTCCGAAGTCGGCCAAGCCGTGGGCGAGCCGGGCGGTGAAGTGGGCGGCTCCGTTGATATCGGGCGGGAACGTGTCGGCGCCGAGCAGGATCCGGAGGCCGGAGGTGGGGCGCGAGTCGGGCATGGGGGGTTCCTTGTCGTGTTCGGAGGGACCGCTGAGGGAGCCCGCCAGCACGAGCACGCCGAGCACGGCGGCCAGCGCCAGGACGAGGCGTGCTGCGGCGAGTGCCGGCAAGAGGTGAGGTGCTTCGCCGTAGAGCACCTGGTCAGCGACGACGGCGGTGAGAGGGTCGAGCACTGTCGTGGCGGCAACCACGACGGCGGTGGGCCCGGCGGCGTGGGCCTGCTGAAGCAGCCAGCCGCCACCGCCGATCAGCACTCCGCCCGCGAGCGCGAAACCGGCCGCGGTCGGCAGATGGGACAGGCTGAGCACGGCCGCCCGCATCACCGCGGCGCCGAGGCCGAACAGCACGGCTGCGGCGGCAGCGCGCCCGAGGCAGCGCGCACGGCCCCGGCACGCGAGCCCCGCCGCGGCCACCACCGGACCGGCCAGCACCGCGAGCACGACCGCGCTCGCGGTGATGTGCGCGGGTGGGGTCGGCGCGGACGCCGAGGTGAGCACGAATCCGGCGACAGCGACGCAGACGACCGCGGCGGCGACGCCGATCCGGCGTGAGGTCGCCGCACCTCGGCCGGCAAGCACGGTCAGCACGAGGCTGAGCACCCCGAGCGGCTGGACGACGGCCAGGGGCGCGAGCGACAACGCGGTCAGGTGCAGGGCGGTGCCGGTGACGCCGAGGAGGACCCCCGCCTGCCACGTTCGTGACCGGGCCAGCCGCGCGAGCTTGACCCGGCCCGTGACGCTGCTCCGGGTCTGGACGGCGTTGTGCTGCAGGGCAACGGATCCCGCGAAGAAGCAGGCACCGAGCAGTGCGAAGGCGACGGCGAGGAGGGTCATCGGGCCGCCGTCCGCACCACGAGCGCGATGGTCACCAGGGTGCCGAGCTCGGCGGCGAGCGCGACTCGTTCGAGCAGTCCCTGGGGCAGCTCGGAGACGAACTGCGCGATCCCGAACGCCGCTGCGGTGGCGAAGGCCAGCCGGCCGCACGAGCGGATCCGCGGTGCGTGACGGGACCAACGGGGGTCGGCGCGCAGGAGCCGTACCAGCGCACGGCAGGCCAGCGGAAGGCACGCGAACAGCACGGCGCCGCCGAAGCGGTGGATTTCGCCGTGCACCGTGACGACGGTGGTGCTGGGGTTTTCCTGGAACAGCAGGACGAGGAACAGCCCGGCCACCCACAGTCCGAAGAGGACGGACACCGCACGGTCGCGCGGCAACCCCGCCAGGTGCGCTGCGACGACGAGGGCGATCCCGCCGGCGAGCACGAGCAGCACCGCGATCGTGAACAGGCCTCGGCCCCAGCGGTGCAGCGCGTAGTCACTGACGGGATCGCGGAACGGGTCGACGCGCTGCGCGAACCCGATGGTCAGCCCACCCACCAGCGCTAACGCGGCCGTCCACAGTCCGATCGCGGTCCACGCGATGGGGCTGATCCGCGCCGGCCGAGGCGAAGTGGTCCTCACTCCGCCCACGATCGTGAGCCTGGATGAGGAAATGATGAAGATCGAGCCCGGTTTGGTTAAGAACCGCGGACAGGTGCCGCACACGGCAGGGTCAGCTCGAAGCGAGCCCCGCCGCACTCGCCGTTCGACGCGGTCACCCGGCCGTGGTGCTGCGCGACGACCTGCTGCACGATGGCCAGCCCAAGCCCGGAGCCGGGCAGTGAACGAGCGGACGCCGCCCGGTAGAAGCGTTCGAACACGTGCGGCAGGTCGGTGTCGGGGATGCCCGGGCCCTCGTCGGTCACCACGAGGTGCGCTTCGCCCGGCTCGGCGGTGAGGGTGACGGACACGGTGCCGCCGGCGGGACTCCACTTGGCGGCGTTGCCCAGGATGTTCAGCACCGCGCGCTCGAGCGCGGCCGGCCGGCCCCGGACCACGGAGGCTTCGGCGGACAGGTCGAACCCGATCCCGGGCGCGTGTGGCCGCGCGCGGTCCACCGCCGTACGCACGAGGTCGTCAAGCTCTACGTCTTCCACGCCTTCGGGTGAACGGTCTCCCGTGGCCAGCTCCACCAGCTCGCCGACCAGGTCGGTGAGCTCTGCGGACTGCGTGTCGAGGTCGGCCAGCAGGCGGGCGTGGTCGTCCGAGGGCAGCCCGGACCGGGTCTGCGCGTGGATGAGCAGCTCGATGTTGTTGCGCAGGCTGGCCAGCGGCGTGCGCAGCTCGTGGCCGGCATCCTCGACCAGGCGGCGCTGTTCGTCGCGCGAGGTGGCCAGCGCGGCGAGCATCTCGTTGAACGACTCGGCCAGTTTCGCCAGCTCGCCCCGGCCCTCGACGGTGATCTCGGCCGCCAGAGCCTGGGTGCGGGCGACCTCGCCGGCCGCCGCGGTCAACGTGTCGACCGGGCGCAACGCCGTTTTCGCCACCGCGCGGCCGATGAGCGCGGCGACCAGGACACCGGCGAAGCCGACCAGCAGTTCCCACAGCCCGAGATCGGCCAGAGTGTGCTCGACACCCTCCGAATCGCGGGCGACCTGCACCGCGCCGCCGTCCGGACGCGCGGCGATCCAGACGCGGTAACGGTCCGAACCGATCTTGTCGACCTCGGAGCCGACCGAGATCCCCCCGGCGGCGACTTGCCGCGCCGGCGCGCCGACCGGAAAAGTGCTCACTTCCCCGGCGGCCCCGGTGGGCGCGCCGGCGGCGTCGAGGAACTGGACGGTGAGGCCGATGCCGTGGTCCGGGTCGGTGCTGCGCCCGTCACGGTCGGCCGAGCGCAAGGTGGCCAGCGCGTCGGCCGGCGACGCGGACTTCGCGGCCACCTGGGCGTAGGCCTGCAATTGCGCGTCGAACTGCCGGTACAGGCTCGCCTGCGTCACCAGCCACGAGGTGAGCGACACGGCGACCACCGCCACGGCGACCGCTGCCACCACGAGCACGGTCAGCCGGGCCCGCAACGTCAGCTCCGGGAGCCGCCGTTTCACAAAGGGTCCTCACGCAACACGTAGCCGACGCCGCGCACGGTGTGCAGCAGCCGGGGCTCTCCCCCGGCCTCGAGCTTGCGGCGCAGCGAGCCGACGTAGACGTCGAGGCCGTTGGACGCCGCGCCGAAGTCGTATCCCCAGACCTGTTCGAACATCACCGCGCGGGTCAGCACGTGGCGCGGGTTGCGCAGGAAGGTCTCCAGCAACGAGAACTCGGTTCGGGTGAGGCGAAGCGGCCTCGACCCCCGAGCGACCTCCCGGGTCGAGGAGTCCAGCACCAGATCGGCGAACGACAGCGGTGGCGGCAGCTCCGTCGCGGCGGAGGCGTAGTCCGTGCGACGCAGCAGAGCGCGGACCCGGGCGAGCAGCTCCTGCAACGCGAACGGCTTGACCAGGTAGTCGTCGGCACCGGCATCCAGGCCGGCCACCCGGTCATCGATGCCGGTGCGGGCCGTGAGCATCAGGATCGGGACGTGGTTGCCTTCGGCCCGCAGCAGCCGGCAGCTGTCGATGCCGCCGAGGACCGGCATGGTCACGTCGAGGATCACCCCGTCCGGCCGCTGCGACCTGACCAGCTCCAGCCCACGCGCCCCGTCCGACGCGACCGACACCGTGTAGCCCTCGAACCGCAGGGTGCGC